>NZ_JBMDJU010000024.1:0-67991 GCF_057809355.1 Pseudomonas sp. FG29
CTTACTTTTCTTTGCGCACTTCAAAGAAAAGTGAGTCGCCCGAGGGGGCGAAACCCGGAATTTCTGAACACACCGAAGCGGCGTCCAGAACACCAAAAACATAAACCTGCCAGTCCAATATCCCCCCAACTTCCCCACCCGTTCAAAAAGAACCCTGCAAGCCTGCCGCACCAACGCAGCCGATTTCCCACCAGCCTGTTAAGCTCGAAACATTCCCCCCGATGCAAGGAACACCACCATGCTGCGCCTCACCACCCTAGCCGCCGGTCTGCTGCTCTCGGCCAACGTCTTCGCCCTGTCCCTCTCCGACCTGAGCCAACAGGACGCCAGCGGCGGCCTCAAGGATGCGCTGATCCAGGGCGCGCAGGTGGCGGTCAAGCAACTGGGCACGCCAGGCGGCTTCAGCAACAACCCCGACGTGCGCATCGAACTACCCGGCAAGCTCGGCAAAGCCGCCAAGACCATGAAGATGATGGGCATGGGCGCACAGGTCGATCAGCTCGAAGAGAGCATGAACAAGGCCGCCGAAGCCGCCGTACCGCAGGCCCAGGCACTGCTGGTCGATGCAGTGAAGAAGATGACCGTGGCCGATGCCAAGGCCATCCTCAGCGGGGGTAACAACTCGGCCACGCAGTACCTGAACAAGAGCAGCCGCGAGCAGATCCGCGCCAAGTTCCTGCCCATCGTCAAGCAGGCCACCGACAAGGTCGGTCTGGCCCAGCAGTACAACGCCTTCGCCAGCCAGGCGGCCAGTTTCGGCGTGGTCGATGCGAAGAACGCCACGGCCGAAGGCTACGTCACCGAGCAGGCACTCAACGGCCTGTTCGAGATGATCGCCAAGCAGGAAACCAGCATCCGTGAAAACCCGGCCGCAGCCGCCACCAGCCTGGCGAAGAAGGTCTTCGGCGCGCTCTAAGTCCTCACGCGCACACTAAAACGCCCTGATGATCAGGGCGTTTTTCATTGCAGCATCAGGGCAAGCAGAGCCTGTCGGTCTGCGGTCTGGCGAAAAGGAAACCCTGCATGTAGCGGATGCCCAATTCGAGCAAGGCATCGCGCTCGCCAGCGGTTTCGATGCCTTCGGCGATGATGCGAATGCCCAGGCGCTGCGCCACCAGGACGATGCCGGCAACGATGGCCTGACGCACGTCGTCCTGGTCGATGCCCCGGGTCAGGGCCATGTCCAGCTTGAGGATGTGCGGCTGGAACTCAGCCAGCAGGTTGAGCCCGGAATAGCCGGCGCCGAAGTCGTCGATGGCCGTGGTAAAGCCCTGGCGGCCATACTCGGTGAAGATTTGCTTGAGGTGCTCGGCATCGTGGATACGCTCGCCCTCGGTGACCTCGAACATCAACCGCTCCTGCGGAAAGGCGAAGCGTCTGGCTGCCTCCAACGTCGCGCGAATACAGGTTTCGGCGCGATAGACCGCATTGGGCAGGAAGTTGATGCTCAGCAGGCAATCCGGGATATCGAGCAAGCCCAGCGTGGCGGCTTGCTCGATGGCCTTGACCCGGCAGGCCTGGTCGAAACGATAGCGATTGCTGTCATTGACCCAGCCCAACACCTCACCGGCAGACTCTCCGTTGCAGCCTCGCACCAGAGCCTCATAGGCGAACGGCCGCCGCTCCTCGATATCGACGATCAACTGAAACGCCATGGTGAAGTCGAAACCCAGGGCCTCAGCGTTTCGACACTCGGCGCATCCCACAGCCCGGAATGGCTGAGGAAAGATGCTCTGGCTGGCAATACCCATCTGCACTTCCTTATCGGGATCAAACTTGATGACTGGCTATTGTGAGCCTAGTCAAAAGCGGAAGAACGCGACATTTTTCTCCAGAGACACCGCCAACTGCTGCAGGTCGTGCGCCGTTCGCGAGGTATCGCTCACCGCTTCGCTGTTTTCCTGCGACATCTGCGCGATGCGCTCGACGTTGCGTGCCACGTCCTGGCTGGCGACGGTCTGTTCGCGCAGCGCCAGGGAGATCTGATCGACCACACCGACGACCCGCCCGGAGGCATTACGGATGCTGACGATCGCATCGCCTGCCCGGCCGGCCTGCACCAGGCCACCGTTGACCTGTTGCACGCCAACCTCCATGTTGCTCACGGCGTTGCGTGTGCCGGTCTGGATCTTCTTGATCATCTCGGTGATCTCCTGGGTGGAGTTGGCCGTGCGCTGCGCCAGCAGGCGCACCTCGTCGGCGACCACGGCGAAGCCGCGCCCCTGCTCGCCAGCCCGAGCCGCCTCGATGGCCGCGTTGAGGGCCAGCAGGTTGGTCTGGTCGGCGATCTCCTTGATCACGTTGACGATGGAAGAAATCTGATCCGAATGCTGACCCAGTTCGGCGATCTGCGTGGCCGCGCCCTGCACGGTATCGGCGATGCGCTGCATGCTGCCCAGCGTCTCCTGGATCACCGCACCGCCATCGGCTGACTGGCGCCCCGACTCGCTGGATAACTCATGCGCCTCGTTGGCGTTGTCGGCGACGTGGTTGATGCTCACGGTCAGTTCCTCGACCGTCGCCGCCATGCTCGATGCCGCGTGTGACTGCTCCTGGGCGGAAACCGACAGTTGGCTCGACGCACTGGAAATGTTCTGCGCCGAAGCCACCAATTGCCCCGCTCCCGCGCGAATCTGCCCGATCATCTCGCGCAGGCGCTCCTGCATGGTGGCGAAGGCATCGAGCAGCACACCGATCTCGTCGCGGCCAGCCCGCTCGATAGTGGAATCGAGCCGGCCTTCGGCGATTTTGCGCGCGATCTCGACCGCCTGCTGCAGACGCCCGGAAATGCTGCGCCACATCAGGAAGGCCACGCTCATGGCCAGCAACGTGGCGATCAGACCACCCACCAGCAGGACGGTCAGCGACAGCGACTTGGCCGCGTTCATGGAGGCAGTGCGTTGTTCCAGCAAGGCACGCTCCTCAGACTCCATCTCTTCGATGAGACGCCGCATACCGTCTACCTTGGCCTTGGCGCCGCCCGCCGCGATACGTTCGATCAACGCATCGAAACTCTGCTGACCGGTCACCACCTGACGACGCATTTCCAGGCTGCTGTTGACGTCCTCGCGCAGCCATTGGTCGTGCAACGCCTGAATTTCAGAGAGGCGACGCTGCTGCGCGGCATTGTCACGGGTCAGTTGGCGCAACTGGGCGAAATGGGCCTGAAAATCCTTCTCACCGCTCTCTAACGGGCCGAGAAACTGATCGCGCCCGGTGATGATGAAGCCCCGCGCGCCGGTCTCGATATTGATCAGGCTGGCCAGCAGGTCAGCCGACTCGTTGATCACGTTATAAGTGTGGATGTTGTGCTTGACCGCGCCATCGACCTGATCGAAGCCACGCCAGGTGCTGAGCACCAGCAGCAGAATGACCAGCAATACGACGCCGAATCCGCTGTACAACTTCTGCGACATGCTGAGATTGGCAAACATGGGCACCCCTGAGTCGAAAGTGAGTTGCAGGCGCACACCATCGCGCCCTGAGCCATTTCAGTGCCCAGAGGGGTAAGACGGGATGCGAACGGAATGAATACGGTGGATCGGCCAGGAATCTGGCACCCGGCCATTATGCACATCGATACAACAGTTGTACAAAATTTTATTTACGTATAACTAATTTTCGCCGAGAACGGATCAGGCGCTTGCTCGGTATCCGGGATACGGGTACCCGAGAATGAAAAACCCCGCCGGGCTTTTGGCCGGGCGGGGTTTTCGGGTGCCGTTGCCGATCAGGCGCAGGCGGTTTGCATCTGCTTATGCGTGTCGATGAGGTGCTGCACCACGCCAGGATCGGCCAGCGTGGAAATGTCGCCGAGTGCATCGTATTCGGCGGTGGCGATCTTGCGCAGGATACGGCGCATGATCTTGCCAGAGCGGGTCTTGGGCAGGCCGGGTGCCCACTGGATGACGTCAGGCGTGGCGATCGGGCCGATTTCCTTGCGTACCCAGTTGCGCAATTCCTGACGCAGTTGCTCGGAGGACTCCTCGCCAGCGTTCAGGGTGACGTAGACGTAGATGCCCTGTCCCTTGATGTCATGCGGCACACCGACCACCGCCGCCTCGGCGACTTTCGGGTGGGCGACCATGGCGCTCTCGATCTCGGCGGTACCCATGCGGTGGCCGGAAACGTTGAGCACATCGTCGACGCGCCCGGTGATCCACCAGTAGCCGTCTTCGTCGCGACGCGCGCCGTCACCGGTGAAGTACATGCCCTTGAAGGTCTTGAAGTAGGTATCGACGAAGCGGTCGTGGTCGCCGAACAGGGTGCGCGCCTGGCCCGGCCAGGAATCGATGATCACCAGGTTGCCTTCGGCCGGCCCATCGATGATGTTGCCCAGGTTGTCCACCAGCGCCGGCTGTACGCCGAAGAACGGCCGTGCGGCAGAGCCCGGCTTGAGGCCATGTGCGCCCGGCAGCGGGGTCATCAGGCAGGCACCGGTTTCGGTCTGCCACCAGGTGTCGACGATCGGGCAACGGCTCTGACCGACGTTCTCGTAGTACCACTGCCAGGCTTCCGGGTTGATCGGCTCACCGACCGAACCGAGCAGGCGCAAGCTGGAGCCGTCGGCGCCTTCGACCGCGGCCTTGCCCTCGGCCATCATGGCGCGAATGGCGGTCGGTGCGGTGTAAAGGATGTTGACCTTGTGCTTGTCGACGATCTTGGCAACGCGGGAAACGTTCGGATAGTTCGGCACGCCTTCGAACATCACGGTGGTCGCGCCGTTGGCCAGCGGGCCGTAGACCAGATAGGTATGGCCGGTGACCCAGCCGATGTCGGCGGTGCACCAGAAAACCTCGCCCGGGCGGTAGTCGAACACACGCTCATGGGTCAGCGAGGCGTATACCAGGTAGCCGCCGGTGGTGTGCAGCACGCCTTTCGGCTTACCGGTAGAGCCGGAGGTGTAGAGGATGAACAGGGCTTCTTCGGCGCCCATTTCCTTCGGCGCACAGACGCTGCCGGCAACCTTCATCAGGTCTTCGTACCAGATGTCGCGATGCTGGTTCCACTTGATCTGGCCACCGGTGCGGTTGACCACGATGATCTTCTGCACGCTGTTGGTTTCGGGGTTGGTCAGCGCGTCGTCGACGTTGGCTTTCAGCGGCACCTTCTTGCCACCGCGTACGCCTTCGTCGGCGGTGATCACCACCTTGGATTTGCAGTCGATGATGCGCCCGGCCAGGGCCTCGGGCGAGAAGCCGCCGAACACCACCGAGTGGATGGCACCGATACGCGCGCAGGCCAGCATGGCCACCACGGCTTCCGGAATCATCGGCATGTAGATGGTCACCACGTCGCCGCGGTGAATGTCCTGGCCGCGCAGGGCGTTGGCGAACTTGCACACTTGCTCGTGCAGCTCGCGGTAAGTGATTTCCCGGTGCTCGGAAGGATCGTCGCCTTCCCAGATGATCGCGACCTGGTCGCCACGCGTTTCCAGGTGACGGTCGAGGCAGTTGTAGGAGACGTTCAGGGTGCCGTCGGCGTACCACTTGATGTCGACGTGGTGGTCGTCGAAGGAGGTCTGCTTGACCTTGTCGTAGGGCTTGACCCAATCGATGCGCTTGCCCTGCTCACGCCAGAAACCCTCGGGGTTGACTACCGACTGTTGGTACATGGCCTTGTAGGTGGCCTCGTCGGTCAGTGTCCGCGCGGCCACTTCGGGACGCACAGGGTAAAGGGACGCAGCACTCATGGAATCACCTCGACGGGGAAGTTGTTTTTGTATGGTGCCTTTTGTATCCCCCGACCCTCCGTGAGGCCATTCGACCATGGTCTTACCAGGCTAAGACCATGGTCGTGAGGCTCTGCCGGGCGCATGCCGAGCCAACTCGGCAGCGCCATGAACACGTCGAAAATGCAGAGCGCACCGGGGCGTCGCTCAGCCAACGAGCAAAACGGCGCGATGTGCGCCGTCCTGATCTGCCCCCCCGCAGGCTTAGTGCTGGTTCGCGGCCTGGGCGGCCTCGATCACATCAGCGCCGATCTCGGCCTCGAACTTCTTCCAGGCCGGGCGCACGGCGTCACGCCACTTCGCGCGCTGCTCCGGTGTCAGAGTAATGATCTCGCTCTTGCCGGTGTCGAGGATCGCCTGACGGGCTTCGGCGTTCAGCGCCTCGGCCTGCTTGTTCACCTCGACGGTCACCTCGTCGACGATCTGTTCCAGCTCGCTGCGGATATCCCCCGGCAGGCCGTTCCAGAACTGGGTGTTGGTGATCAGCAGGTAGTTGCCGATGGCATGGTTGGACTCGGTCATGTACTTCTGCACCTCGAAGTACTTCTGCGAGTAGATGTTCGACCAGGGGTTGTCCTGGGCGTTGACCACCCCGGTCTGCAGGCCCTGATAGATCTCGGCGAAACTCATCTTGCGCGGTACGGCGCGCAAGGCGCTGTACTGCGCGGCCTGCAGATCGGACGGCTGCACGCGGAACTTCAGACCTCGGGCATCGGCCGGCTCACGCAGCGGCTTGTTGGCAGTGAACTGGCGCATGCCATTGAGCCAGTAGGCCAGGCCGGTGATGCCCTTGCTCTCCATCGACTTGAGCAGCGCCTTGCCTTTGTCTGAGGCCTGGAAGCGCTGCGCGGCGGCCACGTCATCGAACAGGAACATCATGTCGAACAGCTGCAGTTGCTTGGTGTATTGCTCCAGCTTGGACGGTGCCGGCGCCAGCATCTGCACTTCATTGAGCAGCAGCGCTTCCATTTCCTTGCCATCGCCATACAGCGAGGAGTTGGAGTAGACATCGACCTTGACCTTGCCGGCCAGGCGCTCCTCCACCAGCTTCTTGAACAGCAGTGCGCCCTGGCCCTTGGGCGTGCTGTCGGCGGTGATATGGGAAAACTTGATCAAGATCGGGGCGGTCGGCTGCGACTCGGCTGCGTATGCCGACACTGCACCAAGCAGCGCACAACCGGCGAGCACGCCGGCCAGGCCACGACGGACGAATGAGAACTTCATGGAGAGCTCCTGTTGTTTTTGTCTGAGCGTCGAGGGCGGATCGCCGTCGATTGCCCCGGACTCTACTGCGGTGCCCTCCATGCTGAAATTCACATTTGAACAACCGAGCCTTCGGCATTCACGAAGGCAGCGCTGAAATAGCCTCTGTCGACGAGCTACTGCGCAGGTGATCGAGCATCTGCTTCGCGGTCAGCGAAAGGTTGTCCTGATTGCGCACCGCCACCTTGAGTTCGCGCCGCGCCCAGGGGTCGTGCAGCGGGATCACCCGCACATCGAGCGCCGGCAAATAGGTACGCACCGCCAGATCCGGCAACACACCAACGCCCATACCGGTGTGGATCATCCGGCAGATGGCCTCGAAGCTGCGTACCTGGATGCGCAGGCGCAAGGCCACGCCCTGGCTGTGCGCCGAGTGCTGCAGCAGGCTGTGCAGGGAAGCGTCCTGCTGCAGGCCGATGAAATCGAAACCCACCGCCTCACGCAGGAACAGGCCGTCGCGTTCGGCCAGGGGATGTTCGCGCGGAGTGACCAGCACCAGTTGGTCGTGGCGGTAGGTGAACACCTGCAGATCCTCGGCCGGCACATGCCCGGCGAAGATGCCGATATCGGTCAGCCCCTCGCGCACGGCGCGGATGGTCTCGCTGCTGACCCGCTCCTCCAGATCGATCTTCACCTGCGGGTGCAGGCGACTGAAGCTGGCCAGATCCTCGGGCAGAAACTCGATCACCGCCGAGGTGTTGGCGTGGATGCGCACATGGCCTTTCACCCCTTCGCTGAACTCGCTGAGGTCGGCGTTGAGCTGCTCGAGGTTGTCCATCATGTTGCGCGCGTGGTGCAGCAGCGCGTGGCCGGCCGGAGTCAGTTCTACGCCCTTGGGCTGGCGATAGAGCAACGCGATACCCAGCTGGTTTTCCAGATCACTGACGCGCTTGCTCACCGCCGCCAGCGCCAGGTGCTCGCGCTCGGCGGCGCGGGTCAGGCTGCGCTCGTCGGCGATAGCCACGAACAACTTGAGGGTGACGAAATCGATACGGCGCATGGGGTCTCCATTTCGTGCCTGGCGAAGCGATGCTGCCAGGAAGCTGATTTACAGCATGCCACTTCGCGATACGCGAAGCCTAGCTTGGCCATTGGGCAATTGTCGGCACCGCGCCGCTGCGCCATCCTGCGCACCACGAGAAACGCACAGGCAAATCAGGTGCAGCCATGACTCAAAACAACACCAGCAACATGGCCCTGCAGGGGCTCAAGGTGATCGAGATGGGCCAGCTCATCGCCGGCCCCTTCGCCAGCAAGCTGCTTGGCGAATTCGGCGCCGACGTGATCAAGATCGAGCCGCCGGGCGTCGGCGACCCACTGCGCAAATGGCGCAAGATCAAGGACGGCACCTCGCTCTGGTGGCACGTGCAGTCGCGCAACAAGCGCTCGCTGACCCTCGACCTGAAACAGGCCGAAGCCCAGGACATCGTACGCAAGCTGGTGAGTGAAGCCGACGTGCTGGTGGAGAACTTCCGCCCCGGCACGCTGGAAGGCTGGGGCCTGGGGTATGACGCGCTGAAGGCGATCAACCCGCGGCTGATCATGCTGCGCATCTCCGGCTACGGGCAGACCGGCCCCTACCGCGACCTGCCTGGTTTCGGCGTGATCGGCGAAGCCATGGGCGGCCTGCGCCACCTTTCCGGCTACCCTGGCCAGGCGCCGGTGCGCGTGGGCATCAGCATCGGCGACTCGCTGTCCTCTCTATACGGCGTGATCGGCGTGCTGCTGGCCCTGCAGGAACGGGCGCGCAGCGGCGAAGGCCAGGAAATCGATGTGGCGCTGTACGAGTCGGTGTTCGCCATGATGGAAAGCCTGATCCCCGAATACGATGCCTTTGGCTATATCCGCGAGCCGGCCGGCAGCGCCCTGCCCGGCATCACGCCGTCCAACTCCTACCCGTGCAAGGACGGCAGCTATGTGCTGATCGCCGGTAATGGCGACAGCATCTACAAACGCCTGATGAGCCTGATCGGCCGCGACGACCTGGGCAACGACCCGCGCCTGGCGCAGAACGACGGGCGCAGCCAGCATGCCGAACTGATCGACGGTGCCATTGCCGAATGGAGCGTCCAGCGCAGCCGCGATGAAGTGATCGAAGCGCTCAAGGGCGCCCGCGTGCCGGCCGGCTACCCCTACACCGCCGCCGACATCGTGCAGGATCCGCACTACCTGGCGCGGCAGATGATCGAGCAGGTGCAGACCAGCGTCGGCCCGCTCAAGGTGCCGGGCGTACTGCCCAAACTCAGCCGCACACCGGGCCGCATCGGCACCGGCGGCCCGCAGCTGGGCGAGCACAACGACGACATTCTCGCCGGGCTTGGCCTGAGTGCTGAGCAGGTCACCGGCTTGCGCGAGCGCGGAATCATCTGAGCCGTGGCAAGCGGTGGATGGATAAAGCGTCATCCACCCTACGCAAATGAAACACATAGACCCGTGTAGGGTGGACCGGGGCGCGTAGCCAACGCGAAGCTTGTCCACCGCTCTTAGGGCCCGCAAGAACAACAGGACTCCCCTCATGAGCAAAAGCCTTTATATCCAGGACGTCGCCACCCGCGACGGCTTCCAGATCGAAGCCGCCTTCGTACCCACTGAAGACAAGATCGCCCTGATCGACCGCCTGTCCCAAACCGGCCTGGCGAAGATCGAGGTCACCTCCTTCACCTCGCCCAAGGCCATCCCCAACCTGCGCGATGCCGAAGAAGTGATGCGCGGCATCCAGCGTGTGCCGGGCGTGGAGTACACCGTGCTGGTGCCCAACGTGAAGGGCTGCGAACGCGCACTATCGTGCGAAGTGGACGAGATCAACCTGGTGATGTCCGCCAGCGACACCCACGGTCTGGCCAACCTGCGCATGACGCCAGAGCAATCGTTGGCGCAGTTCGCCGAGATCATCGAAGTGACACGCGGCAGCGGCGTATTTATCAACGCCTCGCTGTCGACCACCTTCGGCTGCCCCTTCGAGGGGGAGGTGCCCGAGGCCCGCGTATATGAGCTGACCGAGCGCCTGTTGGCCATCGGCGTGCAGGGCGTGACCCTATGCGACACCACCGGCATGGCCGACCCGGCGCAAGTCGAGCGCATCTGCCGCGAGTCACTGCAGCGCTGGCCGGAAGCGGTGTTCACCGCGCACTTTCACAACACCCGTGGCATGGGCCTGGCCAATGCCCTGGCGGCGCTGAATGCCGGCATCGACCGCTTTGACGCCTCGCTCGGTGGTCTTGGCGGCTGCCCCTATGCACCGGGGGCCAGCGGCAATATCTGCACCGAAGATCTGGTGCATATGTTCCAGCGCATGGGCCTGGACACCGGCGTGAACCTCGATGCCCTGCTCGAAGCAGCCGCCACCCTACCCGAGCTGATCGGCCATGACGTACCCGGCGCCATCCTCAAGGCCGGCAAGGCGGATCGTCGTTATCCCAAGCCCAAGTGGATGAGCGAAGGCGAAACCTGATTTTCGCGCCGGGGCGGCGCTCCTATACGGACGCCAGGCAGCTCGCGGTCGTGTAGGAGCCGCGACCTCGCGGCGAATCGTGAGTGCGGCGCCGTAATCGCAGGCAAGCCGCGATCAATGCCCGCCCCCCGCCTCCGCGCCCTTGGCCGAGAACGGCGGTTTGGCCAGGCAGATGATCAGGATCAGGCCGAAGAACAGCCAGCCCAGCAGGGTGAAGTAGTCCACCGTGGAGAGCATGTAGGCCTGGCTTTCCACCACCCGGTCGATCTGTGCATAAGCCGACTGCGAGGCACCGCCAAGCTGCTCCAGATAATGCTGGGTGGCCGGGTCATAGGCGGTGACGTGCTCGGTCAGTTGCGCGTGGTGATAGATCTCCCGGCGATGCCAGATCCAGGTGGTCAGCGACGAGGCGAAGCTGCCCCCCAGCACACGCAGGAAGGTAGCCAGGCCCGAGCCGTCGGCGATGTCCTTGGGCGGCAGGCTGGAGAGCAGGATGCTGGTAGTGGGCATGAAGAACAGCGCCACGCCCAGCCCCATGAACACCTGCACCTCGGCGATATGCCGGTAGTCCACCTCGGTGTTGAACGAGGCGCGCATGAAGCACGAGGCGCCGATCACCAGGAACGAAGCACCGGACAACAGGCGCAGGTCGACCTTGTGCGCGAACTTGCCCACCAGCGGCGACAGGAACAGCGGCAGGATGCCGATGGGCGCCGCCGCGAGCCCGGCCCAGATCGGCGTGTAGCCCAGTTGGGTCTGCAACCACTGCGGCAATAACAGGTTGATGCCGAAGAAGCCGGAGTAGCCCAGCACCAGCGCCAAGGTGCCGAAGGTGAAGTTGCGGTACATGAACAGGCGCAGGTTGATGATCGGGTGCTTGTCGGTCAGCTCCCAGATCACCAGCGCCACCAGCGACACCACCGAGATGGCGGTGCCGATCTGGATGAAGGTGGACTCGAACCAGTCCAGGTCGTTGCCCTTGTCGAGTACCACCTGCAGCACGCCGACGCCGAGCACCAGCAGCATCAGCCCGACGTAATCGATGGGCTGGTGCTGGGTGACTTCCGGGCGGCTGCGTAACTGCGCCCAGACCACCAGGGTGGCGAGAATGCCGATGGGCACGTTGATGAAGAAAATCCACGGCCAGCTATAGCTGTCGGTGATCCAGCCGCCGGCAATCGGCCCGATGATCGGCGCCACCACCGTGACCATCGCCAGCAGCGCCAGGGCCATGCCGCGCTTGGCACTGGGGAAGATAGCCAGCAGCAGCGTCTGCGCCATCGGATACAGCGGCCCGGCCACCAGCCCCTGCAGCGCGCGGAACGCCACCAGTTCGGGCATGGAACGGGCGATGCCGCACAAAAACGAGGTGATCACGAACAGCACCACCGCAGCGAGGAACAGCTTCACCTCACCGAAACGCCGCGCCAGCCAGCCGGTCAGCGGCAAGGCGATGGCGTTGCACACGGCAAACGAGGTGATCACCCAGGTGCCCTGCTCCGAGCTGACGCCCAGGTTGCCGGAAATGGTCGGCAGCGCGACGTTGGCAATGGTGGTGTCGAGCACCTGCATGAAGGTCGCCAGGGAGATGCCGATGGTGGCCAGCAGCATGCTGGCCGGGCGGAAATTGGCGTCGCTCATCTCAGCCCTGCTTCGTCGCAACGGCGTTCTGCGGGCCGTTGTCGTGAATGATGCGCTCGATCAGCGCGTCGGCCTCGCCCAGCGAGGCGTCGTACACCGCGGTGCTGAAGCGCGCCTGCTTGGGCATCTGGCTGGTCAGTTGGGCGCCGCTCTGGTCATGCAGGTCGACGGTCACCGTGGTCGACAGGCCGATACGCAGCGGATGCTTCTCCAGCGCCTCGTCGTCCAGGCGGATGCGTACCGGCAGGCGCTGGACGATCTTGATCCAGTTGCCGCTGGCGTTCTGCGCTGGCAGCAGCGAAAAGGCGCTACCGGTGCCCACACCGAGGCTTTCGACGTGGCCCTGGTAGGTCACGTCATCGCCGTACAGGTCGGCTTCGACGGTCACTGGCTGGCCAATGCGCATCTCGCGCAGCTGGGTTTCCTTGAAGTTGGCGTCGATCCACACCTCATGCAACGGCACCACGGCCATCAGCGCGGCGCCGGGCTGGATGCGGCTGCCGACCTGCACCGAACGCTGTGCCACGTAGCCGCTGACCGGCGCCACCAGCGTGCTACGGGCGTTGTTGAGGAAGGCCTGGCGCAACTGCGCGGCAGCACTCTTCACGTCCGGGTGCGAGGCGATCACGGTGTCGTCGACCAGCGCCTGGTTGGTGTCCAGTTGCTGCTGGGCAGACGTCAGGGCGCTCTGCGCGCTGTTCAGGGTATCGCGGGCATGCGCCAGCTCCTCGCGGGAAATCGCCCCCTTGCTGGCCAGCGCCACCCGGCGCTGGTAGTCGGCCTGCGCGCGTTGCACATCGATCTTGCGCGATGCCACCTGGGCCTTGTAGCTGTCGACGTTGCTGTACAGCCCGCGCACCTGGCGCACGGTGCGCGCCAGGTTGGCCTCGGCACTCTGCTGGGCCACCAGGGTGTCGGCCGGGTCGAGCCAGACCAGCGGCTGGCCAGCTTCGACGTAATCGCCGTCGTCCACGGCGATGCGGGTGACGGTGCCGGTGATCTG
Organism: Pseudomonas sp. FG29; assembly: GCF_057809355.1. Lineage (NCBI taxonomy): Bacteria > Pseudomonadati > Pseudomonadota > Gammaproteobacteria > Pseudomonadales > Pseudomonadaceae > Pseudomonas > Pseudomonas sp. FG29. The sequence continues at coordinate 13,090 of NZ_JBMDJU010000024.1, forward strand.
CGGGGTGATCTGCACCAGGTTACCGCCGACATAGGCATCGTCGGTTTCTTCGTAGAAACGCCCGTATAGCTCCTGATAGGCGAAGATCGCCGCGCTACACAGCACGACAAAGGCGCCCAGGCCCAGCAGCAGACGTTTGCGCGAGCCTGAGTTCTCGGTGGTGGGAGTAGTTTGAGAGTCGGTCATGGCGAGTGCTCAGCGTGCGAAAGTGGATGACGGGGTGGCGGCCTCGAAGCCGCCACCGAGGGCCTGCATCAGCAGCACCGAAGCGTCGATACGCTCGGCTTGCAGGCTGGCCAGTTGGCGTTCGCTCTGCAGCAGTTGCTGCTCGACGCTCAGGGCATCGAGGTAGTTGCCGATGCCATCGGCATAGCGCTGCATGGCGATGTCGTAGGAGCTGCGGGCGATGTCGCGGGCCCGTTGCTGTTGCTCGATCTGCCGCTGCAGGGAGTGGATACGCTGGATCACGTCACCGATATCCCCCAGCGCATTCACCAGCGTCTGGTTGTACTGCGCCACGGCCAGGTCATAGTCGGCATCGCGCCCGGCCAGCGCCGCACGGCGCGCGCCACCGTCGAAGATCGGCAGGCTCAGCGCCGGCGCGATACTGAAGAAGCGGCTGGCCCCGCCGAACATGGCATCGCCGAGCAGCGACTTGCTGCCAGCGGCCACGCTCAGGTTGAGATTGGGATAGAAGTCGGCCTTGCTGGCATCGATGTCACGGCTGGCTGCCTCGACGCGCCAGCGTGCCGCCACCAGGTCGGGACGCCGGCCGATGAGCTCGGCCGGCACGTTGGCCGGCAGGCTCACGGCGCTGGGCGCGATCAGTTGCGGGCGTGGCAAGCTGGCGCCACGATCCGGGCCCTGACCGAGCAATACTGCCAGACGAATGCGTGCACTCTGCACCTGCTGGGTGGCGGCGGTCAGGCTGGCTTCGGCGGCGGCCTCCAGGCTCTGGGTCTGCTGCAACTGGTATTCGCTGTCGAGGCCGGCTTCGACCCGGCTGCGGCCCAGTTGGAGCATGTCACGGCTGCGCTTGAGATCCTGCTCGGCCAGATCCTGGGTGGCATAGGCCAGGCCGAGATCGTTGTAGGCACGGGCAACCTCGGCGGCCAGGGTCAGGCGTGCGCCCTGGCGATCCACCTCGCTGGCACGGGCACGGCCGAGCGCCGCTTCCCAGGCAGCGCGCTCGCCGCCCCACAGATCGAAGTGGTAGCTCCCGTCCAGGGACAGACTGCGCAAGGTGCTGTAGCGATCGCCCTGCCCGGTGGGGTCGTCGACCCGCGCCAAGCGGGAACGGGTCACCCCGGCATTGCCAGTCAGGGTCGGCTGGCGCTGGGCATCGGCCGCCAGCACGGCGGCATTGGCCTGGCGGGCACGGGCATCGGCAACCTGCAGATCCGGGTTGCTGCGCAGAGCCTCATCGATCAGTGCATCGAGCTGTGGATCGCCCAGGCGATTCCACCAGTCACTGGCCGGCCAGGCCGCTGGCGACAGCTTGCCACTGAAGGTCGGCCCCTGAAGGCTCGCAGCATCCAGGGCCTGCCCCTGAGTGTGCAGACCATGAGGGGAAGCACAGGCGGCCAGCAACAGCGCGCTGAAAAGCAGGGACAAGGGGGTACGCAACGGCATGGTGTTCATCATTCTCCTGGCTGCTGCGGCAAGGCATCGGCAGCCATCAGCATCTTTTTCATCAGGCGTTGGAATTCATCGAGTTCGGCGCGTGTCAGGCAGCCGGTCAGCTCATTGGTGGCGTCCGCCGCGATCTGCGGCACCTGTACGCCGAGTGCCTCGCCGGCCTCGGTCAGGCGCAGGTACACCTGGCGGCGGTCTGCCTGGCTGCGCTCACGGGTCAGCAGGCCCTTCTGCTCCAGGCGATCGAGCATGCGGGTCATGGCCCCACTGTCGAGATTGAGCAGGCGCACCAGCTCGGCCGGGGTGCTGGCGCGCTGCTGGCTGACCAGCAGCACCACCTTGAATTGCGCGGCGGTGACCTGGTGATCCACCAGGTGACGCTCGATCATTCGATCCTTGAGCTGGTTGATCAGGGCGATCAGGTGCCCGGGAGAATGCTGCAGCGAGAAACGTTCACGATCGAAATGTGGCATTGGCTATTACCTGCCCAGGCAGTGATTGCCAGGCACAATACTGCCTAGGCAGAGATATGCCCAATCACAGTTGGTAATATTCGACATCGATGCCTGACATATTTAGAAATATCCAGGGGACAAGAGACTGACTCTCGGAAGCTGGACGAGTTCAGTGCGCGCCCTCTGGATGCACAGGTGTGACGGGCTTTACCTGGCGCCCCTCCTGGCTGCCCAGAGACTCCAAAGCAGTCAGGCATGCGTGAGCACAACGGGCAGGGCGCAACGCAGATTAAGCGGCCTGAGCGAGATGCCCAGGCAAACCAAAGGGCAAAAAAAAGGGCGACCAACTGGTCGCCCGCCCATTCAAGGCATTCCTCAAGAGGAATGCGGAAACGCTTGCACCCAAATCACGCAGGATCATTGGGACGGCCTCAGTGTCGCTGCAGGTGCCTACCCTGCCTATTGCACCAAGGTCGTAGGTCGCGACTATTCCTTGCCCAGGCCGTGCTGGCGCAGCTTGTTGGCGATGGTGGTGTGGGAAACCCCGAGTCGCTTGCCCAGTTGGCGGCTGCTTGGATGCTCATGATACAGGCGCTCCAGCACCGCCTTCTCGAAGCGACCGAGAATATCGTCGAGGCTGCCGTCGACCGAGAACTCGCCCAGCGGCTGCGGCGCGCCGTAATCCGGCAGACGGATGTGCTCGGCCTTCACCGTACCGCCGTCGCACAGCGATACCGCCTGGAACAGCACGTTCTCCAGTTGCCGCACGTTGCCTGGCCAGTGGTAATGGGCCATGCGCTCGAACGCCTGCGGCGCCAGCTTGGGTAAGGCGCAACCAATCTGTCGGCTGGCCGAATCGAGAAAGTGCTCGACCAGCGGCGCCAGCCCGTCGAGGCATTCGCGCAGTGGCGGAATGTGCAGGCTGAGCACGTTGAGGCGATGGTAGAGATCCTGGCGGAACTCGCCACGGGCGCACAGCTCGGACAGATCCACCTGGGTGGCGCAGAACACCCGTACGTCCAGATAGACCTCCTCGTCGCTGCCCACGCGACGGAAGCAGCCATCCTGCAGAAAGCGCAGCAGCTTGGCCTGCAGCCGTGGGCTCATCTCGCCGACGCCATCGAGGAACAGCGTGCCGCCGGCGGTCAGCTCCAGCAGGCCGAGCTTGCCTTCCGGACGCGCGCCCTCGAAAGCCCCAGGGCCATAACCGAACAGCTCGGTCTCGGCCATGGATTCGGGCAAGCCGGCGCAGTTGAGCGCCATGAACGGTGACTGCCCACGCGGGCTGGCCAGGTGGCAGGCACGCGCCAGCAGTTCCTTGCCGGTACCGGTTTCGCCCTCGATCAGCAAGGGCGCATCCAGCGGCGCCATGCGCCGCGCCTCGCGCACCACAGCCGCCATGACCTTGGAGCTTTGAAAGATCGAGTCGAAGCCACGCAGCTCCTGCTTGCGCACGTGGTAGATGCGCTCACCGACCCGGTCGGCGCGGTGCAGGGTCAGCACCGCGCCGGCCAGCGCCTCGCTGTCGTCATGCTCGTTCTGCAGCGGTGCAATATCGGCGAGGTACACATCGCCCTTGATCTTCACCCGCAGACCGTTGATCCGCGCCTTGTTGGCACGCACCAGTTCGGGCAGGTCGAAATCCTCGGCATAACGCGACAGCGCCATGCCCGGCACCTCGTCCACACGCACGCCGAGCAACTGCGCGGCGCTGCGGTTGGCCGCGACGATGGAGCCGCCCATGTCGATCGACAGCACCGGAAAGTCCAACGCACCGAGCAAGGCATTGAGTTCCAGATGACGGCGCTCGCTGGGCATCAGGCCGACCCGTTTGACGCCGAACACACCGGGAATGGCTTCGAATTTCGGCCGCAGCGACTGGAACTGCAGATTGATCAGGTTCGGGCAATGCAGGTAGATGGCATTGCCCTGCTCGCCCCCCACTTCGCCACGGGCCACGTTGATGCCGTAGTCGACCAGCAGGTTGAGCATGTCGCGCAGGATGCCGACCCGGTTCTGGCAGTGAACCTTAATGCGCATGGCAATCCTCCGGGCGATGCCCCACCGACATTGGGCGGGAAGAAACTTGGAAATCAACAACGATCAATGGTCTTTATCCTTGTGTGAGAGGACGTCACGCCCGAAGGCGCAACGCCCGTGACCATCTTGTGCACGCTCATGCATTACTTGGCTCAGAGCACCTCTTGTATCGCACTCGCCTCCTGCGTCTCGGCAGCCTGCGCATGGCAGAGCAGGTACAACGCCGGCAGGAAGAACAGGGTGAGCACCGTCGCCACTGCAATGCCACCGATCATGGCATAGGCCATCGGCCCCCAGAATGCCTCACGGGCGATGGGAATCATCGCCAGGCCGGAGGCTGCTGCCGTCAGCAGAATCGGCCGGCAGCGGTGTTCGGTGGCGCTGACCACGGCTTGCTGCAGGGCCAGCCCCTGCTGGCGGAAGAGTTCGACCTGAGTGACCAGAATCACCGAGTTGCGCACGATGATGCCGATCAGCGCCAGCACGCCGAGGATGGCGACAAAACCCAGGGGCGAGCCCGTTATCAGCAAGGCCCCGACCACACCGATCAGCCCCAGCGGCGCCACGCTCAGTACCAGCAAGACCTGTTTCACGTTCTGCAACTGGATCATCAGCAAGGTCACCATCAGAAACAGCATCCAGGGGACGACACGCAGGATCGGCGCCTGTGACCGCGCACTGGCTTCTACCGCGCCGCCGACCGTCACCTTGTAGCGCCCTGGCAACTGCGCGGCAAAGTCCTCAACCGCCGGGCGCAGTTGTTCTACCAGCGCATCGGGCTGCAACTTCCCGACGATGTTCGCTTTCAGGGTGATGGTCGGCTGGCGGTCACGTCGCCACACCAGTGGCTGCGCCTGCTCGTAACGGATACTAGCGAATGCCAGTAGCGGAATCGATTCACCTGTACGAGCCGAAGGGATCTGCAAGCTGCCGAGCAGCTCCGGCGACTGCCGCTCATCGGCCTGCGCCCGAGCCACCACGTCGACCAGATGGATGCCGTCACGAATCTGCGTGACACTCGACCCGGACACCACGCTGTTGAGAATCTGCGCAGTGTCCTGCGAGGACAGGCCGAACTGCCGCGCCTTGTCCTGATCGATGTCGATGCGCAGCACCTTGGCCGGCTCGTTCCAGTCGTACACCACCTGACCGATGTTCGGATTGCTGTCGATGACAGCCGCCAGGCGCATGGCCTCACGCCGTACCTGCTCGATATCCGGGCCACTGACCCGGTACTGGATCGGCCAGCCCACCGGCGGCCCCATGTTCAAGGGTTGCACGTTGAAACCGATCCCCACGAAATCCTGACGCAAGCGCTCGCGCAAGCGGGCGAGCAAGCGATCACGCGCCTCGCCGCCCTGGCTGACGATCACCACCTGACCATAGAACGGATTGCTCAGTTGCTGATCCAGCGGCAGGTAGAAACGCACGGCGCCCTTGCCGACGTAGGAACTCCAGCGCAGCACGTCCGGATCATCGGCCAGGGCTTGCTCGAAGCGATCCATCGTGGCGTGCGTGGCATTGATCGAGCCCTGCTGGGGCAGATGAAAGTCCACCAGAATCTCCGGTCGATCCGAGTCGGGGAAAAACTGCCGCTGTAGCAGCGGCGTCGCCGCCAACGAGAGGACGAAGGCCAGCAAGGTCAGGCCCACCGTCCAGTTGCGATGACGCAACGCCAACGCCAGCCAGCCGGAGAACCATTGCTCCCAACGACGCTGGCCATGCACCTCGGGCCGCTCCGGACGACGCAGCAAGTACACGCCAAGCAGGGGCGCAAAGACCACTGCCACCAGCCAGGACAGCAGCAGCGCAATCGCGATCACTGCGAACATGGTGAACACGTACTCCCCGGCGGAGCTGGCATTGAGGCCGATAGGCACGAAACCGGCGACCGTCACCAGGGTGCCCGTGAGCATGGGAAAAGCCGTCGAGGTGTAGGCATGGGTGGCGGCCTGCGGCAGCGAATCGCCGGCTTCGATGCGCTTGATCATCATCTCCACGGTGATCATGGCGTCATCCACCAGCAGCCCGAGGGCGATGATCAGCGCCCCCAGGGAAATACGCTGCAGGGTGATGCCGCTGTAGGACATGAACAGAAAGACCATGGCCAACACCAGCGGGATGGAGCACGCCACCACCAGCCCGGCGCGCAGGCCGAGGCTGATGAAACTGACCACCAGCACGATCAGCACGGCCTCAAACAGCGCCTTGGTGAAAGTACCGATGGCCTTGTCCACCACCTGCGCCTGACTGGAGACCAGATGGACATCCAGCCCGAGCGGCAGATCGCTGATCAGCTCATCGATGCGCTGCTGCAGGGCCGCACCGAAATCCTGAATATTGCCGCCGGCCTGCATGGCCACGGCCAGGCCGATGGCCGCCTGGCCGTTGTAGCGGAACAGCGAAGACGGAGGTTGTGCGTAACCACGCTCGATACGGGCCAGATCACTCAGGCGCAGCAAGCGGTCACCGAAACGCAGGCTGATGGCTTCGAGATCCGCCTCGCTGGCGAAGGCACCGCTGGCCTGCACGGCGATACGCTCCTGCTCGCCATCGATGAGCCCCGCCGGAGTCACCGCGTTCTGCGCCTGCAGGCTCTGGATCACCTGGCGCAGGTCGATACCCAGAGCCGCCAGGCGGCGAATGGAAAAGTCCAGGTAGATGACCTCGGGCTGATTGCCGAGCAGCTCGACCTTGCCCAACCCCGGTACACCCTTGAGGCCCAGGCGCAGTTGCTCGGCGTAATCGCGCAACTGACGCAGAGAAAACCCTTCCCCGCTCAAGGCATAGATGTTGCCGAAGACATCGCCGAATTCATCATTGAAAGCCGGCCCCTGCACGCCGCTCGGCAACTCGCCACGCAGATCCTGCATTTTCTTGCGCACCGCGTACCAGGCATCGGGAATCGCATGGGCGGGCGTCTCACTTTTGAGAAAGACGAACAGGGTGGCTTCACCGGCCAGGGTGTAACTGCGCACGTAATCCAGCGCGTCGATTTCCTCGAGCTTCTTCTCCAGGCGATCGGTGACCTGTTGCAGGGTTTCGTCCAGCGTCGCGCCGGGCCAGCGTGCCTGGATGACCATGGTCTTGATGGCGAACGCGGGATCCTCCTCGCGCCCCAGTTGCAGATAGGCGAAGCTGCCCATGAGCAACGTCACCAGCATGGCGTACCAGACCAGTGTGCGATGACGCAGCGCCCAGCCGGACAGATTGAATCCTTCCCTCATGACCCACCACGCTCCTCGAGCCTGACCCGCTGCCCCTCCTGCAGCCTTGCGACACCGGCACTGACCACCCGGTCGCCGGGCTGCAGAACACTGCGTACACGCGCCTGCGCACCGTCGCGCTCGAGCACCTCGACTTCGATGGCCTGCACCTGCGAATGTTGCCTGTCGATCCGCCAGACGTACTGCTGCCCGGCGTGCGCCCACACGGCCGAAACCGGCACGAAGGGTTCAGCACTGGCGGGCGCCGGAACCAGTTCCACACTGACCAATGAGCCCAGATGAATGCCCGCTGGCAGTTGCTCCACGGCCAGCCTGACGCGTTGCACGCGAGTCCCGGCATCCAGTTGCGGATCGATCTGCCGCACCTGCGCCCAACTGCCCATGACCGGCTCGCTCATCGAGGCGACCCAGATACGCGGCGCCTTGTCCTGAGCCAGCTCGTTCACGCGCTGAGCGGGCAGATCGAACCAAACCTCCAGGTTGTCCAGCCGCGCCAGACTGACCACCGGCGCACCACTGGCCAGCACCTGGCCAACCTCGGCATGCCAGGTCGTGACCACGCCATCGAAATCAGCCCTGACCTGGGTCTGCTGCAGATGCTCTTCGGCGCGATGCAAGGCGATGCGCGCCTGACGCAAAGTAGCCGCACGCACCTCGACCTCACTATTCAGTTGTTCGAGCCTGGCGACGCTACCGACACCCTGTTGGTGCAGCCCTTGATAACGCACCTGCTCATCACGGGCATTGCGCCACAGCACCTCGGCGCGGGCGACCTCCCCCTGCGCGCTGCGCACTTCGCTCCGCTGGTCGCTGCTTTCCAGCGTCGCCAGCAGTTGTCCACTGCGCACTCGCTCACCGACTTCGACCCGCCTGCTGAGCAGATGGCCACTCTGACGGAAGGCTGCGACCAAGTGATGACGCGGCTGCACGGTGCCAGTGAAACGCGCACTCAGCGGACGCGCAGCAGCGACCACTTCATGGAACAGAACCGGGCGCGCACCCTGCGTCGAAGGCGCCTGCTCACGGCAGGCCGCCAGCAAGACACACAGAAGCGCCAAGCAACCGCACGCCTGCTTCATGGCCCAGACACCTGGTCAGACGCAGCGAGCACGCTGGCGATCTCGACACGCTGCCCGGGATAGAGCAGTTGCCCGCCGCGAGCCACGACCAGATCACCCTCCTGCAGACCGGCTGCGACCAGCACCTGCCCGGCGTCGTAGCGCGCAACCTGCACCGGAACCAGGCTGACGCGTTGCTGAGCATCTATCAGCCAGACCGCTGGCTGGCCCCGGTCACGACTCAAGGCAGCCCACGGCAACGCGACAACCCTGCCCAAGGGTTCGCCCAGACTCGCCGACACCACGGAGCCCAGCGGCCAGGCTCTGGCCTGCGCAGGCAGGCTGACACGCAGACGCACGGTGCCCGAGCGGCTGGATACGCTGGGGGCAATTTCCCGCAGGTGACCGACGACCGTTCCGGCCGGATCGCCCAACGCATGCACGGAGAGCGGTGCTCCGATCTGCAGCCCCGCAGGCAGGGCTTCGTACCAGTCGAATACCGCCTCAGGTGCATCGTCATGCGCCAACGACAGCACCACCTGACCAGCCTGCACCACCTCGCCAGCCGATACCGCACGCGCAACCACCACAGCATCGGCCACCGCCAGCAGTTCGGCATCCGCCACGGCATCCGTGGCGACCTGACGCCGCGCCATGGCCGTCATCAACTCGGCCTCAGCGCCTTTCAAGGCGGCCTGGGATCGCTCGTACTCGCTGCGATTGGTGTAGCCCTTGGGCAACAGCCGTGCCTGCCGCGCATGATCGGCACGGGCCAGTGCGAGCTGTGCCTGCAGGGCCTGCACCTGCGCCTCGCTGGTCTCCAGAGTGGTGCGCAGCTCCAGAGGATCCAGCCGCCCCAAGAGCTGCCCAGCGACCACCCTATCGCCGACATCGACCGGCAACAGCGTCACCTTCCCCGCGCTGGGGAAGGCAAGTTCACTGACGAAGCGGGCCTGAACGTCACCCGTCAAGACGGTTTGCACCACGGCGGGCAGCATCTCGACCCGTTGCGCCGTCACCCGCAGCACATTCTTTTGCGGCGGCGAATCTGCGGAACACCCTGCCAGCAGAGCGCCCCACATGCAGAGCAACGAAAAAGAGCACAGCCTCAAGCGCGTTACAGCTTCCAATCCACCCATCATTCCCTATCGCGCCCTCTGCGAATCACACCAGCGAAGGCGACAGTTCCAGGTGTCTGGGCGCCGCAACCTCGGCCCCGAAAAAAGACAGCGCAGTCTTTCGCGAAGCCAACCAGGCCGCCTTGCTTTCCAAATCGAGAAAATGTCCCGCCTCCGGCACCACGACGAAATGGCTGTTGGCCACGTAGTTGGCGAATTGCCGCGCGTCCGCTGCCGTCGTGTAATCGTCCCGCTCACCGTTGACGAACAATACCGGGATTTTTATCTGGGCAAAGCGCTCCACATAGTTTTTGGCACTGAGTTCACGAACCTGAGCGATATGAAACTCGATCTGCTGGTATTCGTGTTCCGCCAGGCTGATCAAATGCTTGAAGTTGTACAACTTGAACAACCTCGGCAAATATTTGCCCACCGTATCATTGAGCAGGCTGCCGATCTTCTTCTTGTCGCGTGTGGCCAGGTAGGCCTGACCCTTGTCGAGATAATCGCGCATCGCGTCATTGATCACTGGCGAAAACGAACTGATGATCGCGCGCTCGACACTGGGCGGTGATTCGGCCAGCGCCAACATGGCCGATACGCCACCCCAAGACACCGAGAGCAGGCAATTAACCTGAAAACGCTCGATCAGATCGAGAATGATCCTGACTTCATCCTCCTTGCTAACTACATATCCAGGTGTGTTGTGTTCACGAGACTTACCCGCAAAGGGAAGATCGAAAAGAACCAAGTTGAAGTAAGGCTGCAAGTATTTAACCGTCTGCCCAAACGATCCTGTCGTCGATAAAGCACCATTGATCAGCAAGACCGTCTTGGCCTCTTCGCCCCGCCAATACAGCTCGGTGTAAACATTGAAACCCGCCGCCTGCAGTACCTTCGTTTCCATGCCCTAGACTCCATAAACACAAACAATAAGCACGACTATTCTCATCCATGAACGCAGCGAATACGTCAAAAAAACGTCACAATCCAGAATGAAAGCTTCGTGAAAGGATTCATCTCCTGCCCCACCCCAACAGGAACGGAAATTTTTATAGCCCAGAGCAATCATGACCGACAAGTCACTGACGCCATGTTTTAGACGACCACCCAGACAGGTACAGCCCGCAAAGACAACCTTTCACCCCCTCTCTTCACCCACCTGCTGCCACCCTGACCAGCAGCCATCGGATGTTGTCTGACGGTGTAGCAATTTACTTACAGCTTGATGCCCGACATCTCAGAAATATTTTGTTACACACACTCGATATCACAAAGCCATTTTCAAGAGCTCGAGAACTCACATATATCCACACAGGCAGGCTGTAAAATTTTCATGACGTAAAAATAAACTTACAAAAAGCGCCGTTCTTTCCTGAGAGCCCGAGCCAGTCTTTAACAGGTTTCATATATAAAAATATGAATGCATAACTCTCATGAGCCATTGCTGAGATATGAAAAACAAATGATCCCAATCGGCAAAACCACGCAATACACAACCACCCCGCTTTTTTAACTCTCGCCTCGGATTCTGAAATCTGATTGGCGCTTACCCCATCATCTAACAGTAACGACAAGACAATCGACGCAGATTTCTCATGCAACCCGATGAGGACAGCCTTGCTGCGCGCTATTCGAAGATATGAAGTTCAAGCGCTTGCAAATTGCAGAGTATCCAGCACATGAGAAAGATATCGGATCAATCTGCACGCATCGTTTGCCGGGTATGAACCCTATCGCCCTCTCGATACTCCGCATCGTTGCACACCGTTACCACCGCCAACCCAAGGCAGACGCAAGGCACCGACCAGAACGGTGTGGCTATTTTCGATGCTCACGCAAAAATCGTAACGATTAATTTACACACTGCACCTTAAAACGCCTTGATCGGCGCGAACCACCCAAAAAAGTAAATAAAACGTTACGAAAAGAGCGCCTTAGCTGCCCATACCAGCATTGCCCTGACCTGGCCGCAGGGCCTCCCCCACGCCATGCTCGGCCATGACAAGAACAACAGCCTCAGAAGGAGGCCGCGATGAAGAGTACGCAGTACCTGGCCCGCGAACCGGACGCGAGTGGCTTTATCCATTACCCGGATTGTGAGCATCAGGTGTGGAATACCTTGATCACCCGCCAATTGGAGGTGATCCAAAATCGCGCCTGCCAGGAATACCTGGACGGTATCGAGCAGCTTGACCTGTCTCTGGAGCGCATCCCACAGCTCGGCGAGATCAACCGTGTACTCGAATCCACCACTGGCTGGCGCGTGGCACGAGTACCGGCACTGATTCCCTTCCAGACCTTCTTCGAGCTGCTGGCCAGCAAGCAGTTTCCTGTTGCCACCTTCATCCGTACGCCCGAGGAGCTGGACTATCTGCAGGAGCCGGACATCTTTCACGAAATCTTCGGCCACTGCCCGTTGCTGACCAATCCCTGGTTCGCCGAATTCACTCACACCTACGGCAAGCTCGGTCTCCAGGCCAGCAAAGAGCAGCGTGTCTACCTGGCGCGGCTGTATTGGCTGACCATCGAGTTCGGCCTGCTCGACACGCCGGCCGGCCGGCGTATCTATGGTGGCGGCATTCTGTCCTCGCCGAAGGAAACCCTCTACGCGCTGTCCGATCCCCCCGAGCACCAAGCCTTCGATGCGCTGGAAGCGATGCGCACGCCCTACCGCATCGATATCCTACAGCCGGTGTACTTCGTCCTGCCCGAACTCAAGCGGCTTTTCGAGCTGGCCCAAGAAGACATCATGGCGCTGGTGCATCAGGCCATGGCGCTGGGCCTGCACGCGCCGAAGTTTCCGCCGAAAGCGGCGTAGACCGTGATGTCCCCTTACGCACGAATGGTGCTGCCCTCTCGATTCGCCGCGAGGGCGCGGCTCCTACACGATGGTGCAATCCGCCGACCTGCAGGAGCGCCGCCCCGGCGCGAAACGATTGCAGCCTTACGCCATCATCGACCCCGCCCTCTCGATTCGCTGGGGGCGCGACTCCTACACTCGATGGTTAACTGATAGGCAGCAGCCTGATTCACCCAAGTTTCTTACCCAGGAGAACCCCCATGAGCCTTGCCCAAGCCCAATGCGAAGCCTGCCGCGCCGATGCGCCCAAAGTAACCGATGAAGAGCTGGCCGAGCTGATCCGCGAGATCCCCGACTGGAACATCGAGGTACGCGGCGACCACATGGAGCTGGAGCGCGTGTACCTGTTCAAGAACTTCCGTCACGCCCTGGCCTTCACCAACGCCGTGGGCGCCATCGCCGAGGAGGTCGGCCACCACCCCGCCCTGCTCACCGAGTGGGGCAAGGTCACCGTCACCTGGTGGAGCCACGAAATGCGCGGCCTGCACCGCAACGACTTCATCATGGCCGCACGCACCGATGTACTGGCAGCCAGCGCCGAGGGTCGCAAGTGAGCCACTTCGCCCAGGTCGCCCGCGTACCGGGTGATCCCATCCTCAGCCTGATGGAAGCCTATCGCCTCGACAGCAACCCGGCGCGCCTGGATCTGGGCGTGGGTGTCTACAAGGACGCCCACGGCCTGACGCCGATCCTCCGTGCGGTGAAGCTGGCCGAGCAGCGCCTGATCGACGCCGAACAAACCAAGACCTATATCGGCGGCCATGGCGACATGGCGTTTGGCACGCTGCTCAGCCAACTGGTACTGGGGGCTGACTCCGCACTGCTCGCCGAGCAGCGCGCCGGCGCAACGCAAACACCAGGCGGCACCGGCGCCCTGCGCCTGGCGGGTGATTTCATCCGTCACTGCCTGCCAGGGCGCGGTATCTGGCTGAGCGACCCGACCTGGCCGATCCATGAGACGCTGTTCGCCGAGGCGGGGCTCAAAGTTGGTCATTATCCCTATGTCGGTACTGATAACCGTCTCGACGTGGAAGCCATGATCGCCGCCCTGACCCACCTGCCCAAGGGCGACGTGGTACTGCTGCACGCCTGCTGCCACAACCCCACGGGTTTCGACCTCACCCCGCGCGACTGGAAACGCGTGCTGGAGGTGGTCAGGGCGCGCGAACTGTTGCCGCTGATCGACTTTGCCTACCAGGGCTTCGGTGATGGCCTGGAGCAAGACGCCTGGGCCGTGCGCCTGTTCGCAGCCGAACTGCCGGAACTGCTGATCACCAGCTCGTGCTCGAAGAACTTCGGCCTCTACCGCGAACGCACGGGCGCGCTGATCGTCTGCGCTGGCGACACCGAAAAGCTCCTCGATATCCGCAGCCAGCTGGCATCCATCGCGCGCAACCTGTGGTCGACACCGCCCGCGCATGGCGCTGCCGTGGTGGCACAAATCCTCGGTGACGCGGCACTAAAAGCGCAGTGGCTGGATGAACTGGACGGCATGCGCCTGCGCGTTGCCAGCCTGCGCCGTGGCATGGTCGAAGCGCTGGCACCCCACGGCCTGAGCGAACGCTTCGCGCACATTGCCGAACAACGCGGCATGTTTTCCTATACCGGTCTGTCGCCACTGCAGGTGCAACGCCTGCGCGAGGACTTCAGCGTGTACATGGTCGGCAGCGGCCGCGCCAACGTCGCCGGCCTGGACGCGAATCAGCTGGAATACCTGGCGGCTGCCATCGCGCGCGTCTGCAACTGACGCCCCAGGCCTGACGGCATAACGGATCAGGGGCTCGAAGAGCCCCGGCCCGACGACCACCGGGACGTGCCTGCGTGGCGCCCCGCCGCACCTTGATTTCCGCACTGACGGCACCTAGCCCTGCCCCACGCGCAACAGCGCCTCCTGATAGATGAACTCGACTGTGGCCTTGTTCATAGGGTCAGGCATGCCTCGCTCCGCTCAGCCAAACCCGCAAGTCATCACACAACAAAATCATAAATTTTAAGTCACCGAACGCCGTCAACGGCGCTGACTTCGCGCGAAACATCGCAAAAACCGCGATTATTCGGGCACACGCCATTGAACTTTGGTCTAAACGGCGATTGACAAAAAGAAAAGGTGCTGCCGATAATCCATCAAGTTGTATGACAACGTATAACAAAAAGAACAGGATCACAGCATGAACATCCCCACCTCACGCATCGCATCTCGGCGCCCAGCCTCGCGCCATTACACGCCATTCAACGGATTCGCCGGAGGCTGAACTCAGCCGCCGGCAATGCTGGCATCGCCAGCCTGTCACCCCCACCGGGGTCATCCTGACCTCTCCGCCATGCAGAGCCGTTCCTGGCATCGGCAGGGGATGGTTCGTTCTGAAACTGGGAGCACAACAACAATGACTGCACGCACTACCCTACCTCTGGCCCTGCTGGGCAGCACTGCCCTGGCACTGATCATGCCGATGAGCGTCCAGGCCGGCGGCTTCGTCGACGATGCCAAGGTCTCGCTGAACCTGCGCAACTACTACTTCAACCGCAACTACATCAACCACTCCGGGCCGCGCCTGAACGGTGACGACCAGTCCCAGGCCGAAGGCTGGACACAGAGCTTCATCCTCGATGCCCGCTCCGGCTTCACCGAAGGCACCGTCGGCTTCGGCCTCGATGTGCTGGGTCTGTACAGCATCAAACTGGACGGTAGCGACACCGTCGCCAACAGCCAGTTGCTGCCGATCCATGACGATGGCAAGCCGGCGGATCAGTTTGGCCGCACCGCCGTCGCCGCCAAGGCGAAGATCTCCAAGACCGAGCTGAAGGTTGGCGAGTGGTTCGCCGTGCTGCCGATCCTGCGCGCCGACGATGGCCGCTCGCTGCCACAGACCTTCCAGGGCGCCCAGATCACCTCCAACGAGATTGCCGGCCTGAGCCTGTATGGCGGCCAGTTCTGGAAGAACAGCCAGCGTAACGATGCCAGCCGCGAAGACATGAGCTTCAATGGCTTCGATGGCGACGACTTCAACTTCGGCGGCGCCGAGTATCGCTTCAATGGCAACGCCACCATGGTCGGCGCCTGGCATGCTCGCCTGGAAGACGTCTACCAGCAGAGCTTCGTGCAACTGACTCACAGCCAGCCGGTCGGTGACTGGGTGCTCGGCGCCAACCTCGGCTATTTCACCGGCAAGGAAGAAGGCGCGGCCAAGGCCGGTGACCTCGACAACAAGGTGTACCAGGCCAGCTTCTCGGCCAAGACCGGCAACAACACCTTCACCGCCTCCTACCAGCGCCTGACAGGTGACACCAAGTTCCTGCGCATCGATGGCGCCAGCGGCGGCAGCCTGGTCAACGACGGCTTCACCGCCAGCTTCGACAACCCCGAAGAGCGCTCCTGGCAGTTGCGTCACGACTACAACTTCGCCGGCCTCGGCATCCCTGGCCTGACCCTGATGAACCGCTATACCAGCGGCGACAACATCGAAACGACCAGCCGCAGCAACGCCGAAGAGTGGGCCCGCGAATCCGAGCTGGCCTACACCATCCAGGACGGCACCCTGAAAAACCTCAGCGTGCGCTGGCGCAACTCGAACATCCGTCGTGACGTCGGCCAGGACTTCCACGAGAACCGCCTGATCATCAACTACCCGCTGTCGATTCTGTAATCCCGAGCGAGCACTTCGCTTCGATTGACTCCAATGTGTTACGGCACCTTAGGCCCGTCCTCGTGACGGGCTTTTTTTCGACCGGCCAAAGGCAGAGAGCCAATCGAAGCCCGAAAAGCCTGGAATCTCATACAGCCAGAGCCCAAATAAAAATGCCTGGCTGCAGCAGCCAGGCATTCAACGCATCTCCCTCAGGTTCCTGCGACAGAATCAGAGTAACAGGCTGCCGATCAGCGCCAGCAGGAAGGCGATGCCGCCGAGCAGCGTCTCCATCACCGTCCAGGTCTTGAGGGTGGTTTTCTCGTCCATCTGCAGGAAGCGGCTGACCAGCCAGAAACCCGAGTCGTTGACGTGCGAAAGCACGGTCGCGCCGCCAGCGATGGCGACCACGATGAAGCACAGGTCGAACTGGCTGAGCCCGGGTGTGGCTGCCACGGTAGGTGCCATCAGTGCGGCGGCGGTGGTCAGCGCCACGGTTGCAGAGCCCTGCGCCACGCGCAGTGCCGCAGAGATGACGAACGCGGCGACGATCACCGGCAAGCCGGTATCGGCCAGCAACGACGACAGCGCATCACCAATTCCACTGGTGCGCAGCACATTGCCAAACATGCCACCCGCGCCGGTCACCAGCACGATGGAGCAGATCGGCCCGAGCGCCCCTTCGCAGGCTTTCTCCAGATGCTTGCCGCTGTAGCGCCCGCTGAACAGCAGCAGCGCCAGGAAGGTGGTGATCAGCAGCGCCACGGGCGTCTTGCCGAGCATGCGCAGAAACTGCACCCAGGTATCGCCCGCCTGGACA
This sequence comes from Pseudomonas sp. FG29, assembly GCF_057809355.1. Classification (NCBI taxonomy): domain Bacteria; kingdom Pseudomonadati; phylum Pseudomonadota; class Gammaproteobacteria; order Pseudomonadales; family Pseudomonadaceae; genus Pseudomonas; species Pseudomonas sp. FG29. Next base: position 29,929 of record NZ_JBMDJU010000024.1, read on the forward strand.
TGGCCGGTCACGGTGAGCGTGTTCAACCCGGTATCGAGGAAGATCAGCACTAAAGGCAGCAACAGGATCGACAGCACCAGAGCGAAGCTTGGCGGCGCCACCGACGCATCACGCTCGGCGTCGGTGAGAAAGGTGCTCGGCAGCTTCACGTCGAAGCGCTTGCCGGCCCACTGCCCAAACAGGTATGCGCCGAAGTACCAGGTCGGCAGCGCAATGATCGCGCCAACGATCACCAGCAGACCGATGTTCGCGCCCAGCAGATCGGCCGCCGCCACCGGACCGGGATGCGGCGGCACCAGCGCATGCATGGCGGCGAACGCCCCCGCTGCCGGCAGGGCGTAGAGCAAGGTCGAGCCACCAAAGCGCTTGGCCACGCTGAAGATGATCGGCAGCATCACCACCAGCCCGGCATCGAAGAAGATCGGGAAGCCGAACAGCAGCGAGGTGACACCCAGCGCCAGCGGCGCGCGCTTCTCACCGAAGGCGCCGATCAGGGTATCGGCCAGCACCTGGGCACCGCCGGTCATCTCCAACAGTCGCCCGATCATGGCACCAAGCCCGACCAGCAGGGCTACGGAAGCCAGGGTATTGCCGAAGCCGGTCAAGAGAGTCGGCACGATCTGCTCGAAGGGGATCTGCGTCACCAGCGCCGTGACGACGCTGACCAGCACCAGGGCCAGAAAGGCATGCACCCGCAGGCGCATGATCAGCAGCAATAACAACGCGACAGCAGCCGCCGCCGTGAGCAGCAAGCCCGTGGCATCAGGCGTGGAAGCCAGTTGGTTCATGGTCTACCTCATTATTTTTGTCGTAGAACAGCAGCTAGGAAGCGAGGTCGGTCAGGCAGGCCTCGCGATGACATCCGCCGACTTCCACCAGGTCTCTGCCGCAAGGCTGAGCTGATCGACGGGCAGGGTTGCGTCGAGCGCCAGCGTCAGCGGCTCGACGTGAGGGGGTTCCAGCGCAGCGAACTGACTGTCGATCAGGCTGGCCGGCATGAAATGGTCGGGACGACTGGCAACGCGCTGGCCAGCCGTCTCCCGGCTCAGCTCGAGATAGACGAAACCCAGCCCAGGCACTGACTGGCGCAATTGCTGACGGTAAGCGAGACGCAAGGCCGAGCAGGTCAAGACTGCCCGCTGCCCCTGGCGAGTGGCCTGGCGCAACTCCTCGCCGAGGCGCGCCAGCCAGCCGGCACGGTCGTCGTCATTCAGGGGAATGCCCGCACTCATCTTGGCGATGTTGGCGGCTGGGTGGAATGCGTCACCTTCGATGAACAGTGCATCGCAGCGGCGCGCGATGGCCTGCCCGACACTGCTCTTGCCACAACCGGCGACACCCATGACGACCAGTGCATTGATACGGCGATGCATAGGCACCTCATTGAAGTAGCGCTACCTCTGCTTTAGTCACAGAAAAAGCGTCGTGATTCATTATATTTTTATCGTGATCACTGCATTAATTCGCACGATAGCGCCATTAAAGCTGTTTAAAGGCCTTCACTTATTTGCCAGCCTCAAAAGACAGCGCTATCCTAGACAGCAGTTTCTAGCTTGGCAAGCACCGCAAGTCTGCCGATGCGATCCCCGGAAAGCGTCCACGAGCGCCCCAGAGGCTGCGCCACGGCATTTCACTGATTGCCATGCAGGGCTCGCGATCAAGGCGTCGAGTGCAGCAAAATACAAGAAACACAACAGGCGACATGCCCCAGATGAGCACTGCAAAGACAGGTAAAAGCACCCGCACCACCGGCCGGCCGACTCTCAATGAAGTCGCCCGCCAGGCTGGCGTCAGCCCGATCACCGCTTCGCGTGCCCTGCGCGGCATCCCCACGGTCGCCGAAGATCTCGTACAGAAGGTGCGCGAGGCTGCCAGCAAGCTGGGCTACGTGGCCAACCCCGCGGCACGCGCCCTCGCCTCCTCGCACAGCCAGACCATCGCCGTGATCGTGCCGTCGCTGACCAACCAGCTGTTCGTCGAAACACTGGAAGCCATCCACGGCGTGATGCGCCCGCGCGGCCTCGAAGTGCTGATCGGCAACTCGCACTACTCGCGCGACGAAGAAGAAGACCTGATACGCAACTACCTGGCCTACCAGCCACGCGGCATGCTGCTGACCGGTTTCGAGCGCACCGAAAGCGCCCGTCGCCTGCTCGATTCCAGCGGCATCCCGTGCGTTTACATGATGGACATCGACCCCGGTGCCGGCCTGCACTGCGTCGGCTTCTCGCAGATTCAGGCTGGCACCTGTGCCGCTGAACACCTGATCGCGCGCGGTCGCCGTCGCCTGGCCTTCGTCGGCGCCCAACTGGACCAGCGCACCCTGCTGCGGGGCGAAGGCTTTCGCCGCGTGCTGCAACGTGCCGGCCTCTACGATCCGACCCTGGAAGTGCTGACACCCCGGCAATCCACCGTGGGCCTGGGCTGTGAACTGTTCGCCCGGCTGGTGACCGAGCACCCGGATCTGGACGGCATCTTCTTCGGTAACGACGACCTGGCCCAGGGCGCCCTGCTCGAAGCCATGCGCCTGGGCATCCGCATTCCGGAACGCATGTCGGTGCTGGGCTTCAACGACCTGCAGGCCTCGGCATTCAGCGTGCCGCGCCTGAGCAGCATCCGCACCCCGCGCGAGGCCATCGGCCGGCGCTCGGCCGAAATGCTGCTGACCCTGATGGCCGGCCAGACACCGGCCGAACAGGTGCATGACCTGGGGTTCGAGCTGATGCTGCGCGAGAGCACCTGAAGGATGCCTTGCGCCCAACCACCAACCACAGTGAGCGAATGCCCTTCGCGCCTGTCGAGATGAATACCTGATTCGGAGTCCGCCACATGCATCCACGCATCCTTGAGGTCACCGAGCGCCTGACCGAGCGCAGCCGCGCCACGCGTGCGCGCTACCTCGCCATGCTCGATGCCGCGGCCGCCGATGGCCCGCAGCGCGGTAAGCTGCAGTGCGCCAACTTCGCCCACGGCGTGGCAGCCTGCAGCGGCAGCGACAAACAGCGTCTGCGCCTGATGGACTCGGCCAATGTGGCCATCGTCACCGCCTACAACGACATGCTTTCGGCGCACCAGCCCTATGCCGACTACCCGCAGCGGATCAAACAGGCGCTGCAGGCGATCGGCTCGGTCGGCCAGGTGGCCGGCGGCGTACCGGCCATGTGCGACGGGGTCACCCAGGGCGAGCCCGGCATGGAGCTGTCTTTGGCTAGCCGCGAGGTGATAGCGCTGTCTACCGCTGTCGCCCTGTCCCACAACATGTTCGATGCCGCGCTCTACCTGGGCATCTGCGACAAGATCGTGCCCGGCCTGCTGATCGGTGCCCTGCGCTTTGGCCATCTGCCGGCGCTGTTCATGCCCAGCGGGCCGATGACCTCCGGTCTGTCCAACAAGGAAAAGGCCGACGTGCGCCAGCGCTTCGCCGAAGGCCGTGCCAGCCGCGAGGAACTGCTCGAAGCGGAGATGCAGGCTTACCACAACCCGGGCACCTGCACCTTCTACGGCACCGCCAATACCAACCAGATGCTCATGGAAGTGATGGGCCTGCACCTGCCGGGCGCGTCCTTCGTCAACCCGGACGCCGAACTGCGCCAGTGGCTGACCGACGAAGCCGCACGCCGCGTGGTGCGCCTGACTCGCCAGGGCGGCAGCTTCACCCCGCTCGGCCGCTTGGTCGACGAGCGCGTACTGGTCAACGCCGTGGTGGCCCTGCATGCCACCGGCGGCTCCACCAACCACACCCTGCACCTGCCGGCCATCGCCCAGGCGGCCGGCATCCAACTGACCTGGCAGGACATGGCGGACCTCTCCGAGGTGGTGCCAACCCTGGCGCGCGTCTATCCCAACGGCAAGGCCGACATCAACCACTTCCAGGCCGCTGGCGGCGTGGCCTTCCTCGTCCGCGAACTGCTCGACGCCGGCCTGCTGCACGAAGACGTGGACACCATCATGGGTCGCGGCCTGCGTCGCTACACCCAGGAGCCCTTCATCGACGGCGAGCGCCTGGTCTGGCGTGACGGCACGGCGCAGAGCCTCGACGAGAACATCCTGCGCCCGGTCGCCCGGCCCTTCTCCGCCGAGGGCGGCCTGCGCGTGATGAGCGGCAACCTTGGCCAGGGAGTGATGAAAGTCTCAGCCGTCGCCCCCGAACATCAGGTCGTGGAAGCGCCGGCGCGAATCTTCCATGACCAGCAGCAACTGGTCGACGCCTTCAAGGCCGGTGAACTGGAGCGCGACCTGGTCGCGGTGATGCTGTTCCAGGGGCCACGCAGCAACGGCATGCCCGAACTGCACAAGATGACGCCCTATCTCGGCGTGCTGCAGGATCGCGGCTTCAAGGTCGCACTGGTCACCGACGGACGCATGTCCGGCGCTTCGGGCAAGGTACCGGCGGCCATCCACGTTTACCCGGAGGCCATCGATGGCGGCCCACTGGCCCGCCTGCGCGATGGCGATACGATCCGCGTCGACGGCCGCCTTGGCGAACTGCAAGTGCTGGTCGACGCCGCCGAACTGGCCGCGCGCCAGCCAATGCAAACCCCGACAGGCGGCGGTGAGGGTTGTGGCCGCGAATTGTTCGCCTTCATGCGCAATGCCTTCAGCTCCGCCGAGCAAGGCGCCAGCGTATTCACCCAGGCCCTGAACGAACTGAAATAACCCATACATCGCGACGCTCCAGCAGCGTCGTGATGACAGAAACAAAGACAGCGCTATCTTAAGTGCAACACCGAGGCCAAGGCCTGAGCGAGGATAAAACCGATGAACACCCTGCAACGCCGCAAGGCCCACAGCCCGGAGCTACCCGACATGGCCAGCCATACCGCGCGCATCGATGAGCTGTGCGCCGCAGCGCGCATCCTGCCGGTGATAAAGATCGAACGCGAAGCCGATATCCTGCCGCTGGCCGACGCGCTCGCCGCAGGGGGGCTGCACACACTGGAAATCACCCTGCGCTCGGATCTGGGCCTGGAAGCCATCGCCCAACTGCGCAAGCTGCGCCCGGATCTGCGCATCGGCGCAGGCACCGTGCTCGACGAATCGATGCTGATCGAAGCGGTGGCCGCTGGCGCCGAGTTCATCGTCACCCCCGGCGGCACCCAGGCACTGTTGGAGGCTGGCCGGGAGTCGCCGGTTCCCCTGCTTCCAGGCGTCAGCAGCGCCTCGGAAATCATGCTCGGCTACAACCTGGGCTATCGCCGCTTCAAGCTGTTCCCGGCCGAACTGGCCGGCGGCGTCGCCGCGCTCAAGGCCTTTCGCGGCCCGTTCGGCAACGTGCGCTTCTGCCCCACTGGCGGACTCAACCCGGGCAACCTGCAGCAATACATGCAGCAACCCAACGTGATGTGCGTCGGCGGCTCATGGATGCTCGACGACGCCTGGATTCGCGGCGGCGACTGGCAGCGCGTCACCCAGGCCAGCCGCGAGGCGCTGCAACTGTTGGCATGAGCCTGACGTTGCAGGCACAGTCAGGCCTGGCACCGCTGGCATTTTTCTCGTAGGGCACTTCTAAAAAGGACTGGAACCATGAGCACAGAGAACCGCTTGGACACCCTCTTCCCCAGCGCCGCGCAGATTCCCGAGCAGTACCGCCTGGACACGCCGATCGAGCAACGCGAATACCTGCTCGATGGCGCACTGCATACCTGGGAAGGGCCTCTGGCCAGCGTGCGCAGCCCGATCTGCCTGAGCCGGGACGACGGCAGCGTCGAGCAGGTGGTGCTCGGCAGCGCCCCGCTGATGGACGCCGACGCGGCACTGGCTGCTCTGGACGCCGCCGTGCGCGCCTACGACAACGGCCAGGGCCTGTGGCCCAACCTGCGTGTGGCCGAGCGTATCCGCCACGTGCAGAACTTCCTCGCACGCATGCGCCAACAGCGCGATGCCGTGGTGCGCCTGCTGATGTGGGAAATCGGCAAGAGCCTGAAGGACGCCGAGAAGGAATTCGACCGCACCTGCGACTACATCGTCGACACCATCGACGAGCTGAAGAAGCTCGACCGCCGCTCCAGCCGCTTCGAGCTGGAACAGGGCACCCTCGGCCAGATCCGCCGCGCGCCGCTGGGCGTGGCGCTGTGCATGGGGCCCTACAACTACCCGCTGAACGAAACCTTCACCACCCTGATCCCGGCGCTGATCATGGGCAACACCGTGGTGTTCAAGCCGGCCAAGTTCGGCGTGCTGCTGATCCGCCCGCTGCTCGAAGCCTTCCGCGACAGCTTCCCGCCGGGCGTGATCAACGTCATCTACGGCAAGGGCCGCGACACCGTCAGCGCGCTGATGGCCAGTGGCAAGGTCGACGTATTCGCCTTCATCGGCACCAACAAGGGCGCCAGCGACCTGAAAAAACTGCACCCGCGCCCGCATCGCCTGCGCGCCGTGCTCGGCCTGGACGCGAAGAACCCGGGCATCGTTCTGCCGCAGGTGGATCTGGACAATGCCGTGGAAGAAGCCGTGACAGGCGCCCTGTCGTTCAATGGCCAGCGCTGCACCGCCCTGAAGATCCTCTTCGTCCACCGCGACGTGCTGCAGCCTTTCCTCGAACGCTTCAGCGCCAAGCTCGCCGCACTCAAGCCGGGCATGCCCTGGGAGCCAGGCGTGGCCCTGACGCCGCTGCCCGAGCCGGGCAAGGTCGACTACCTGAACGGCCTGCTGCAGGACACGCTGAGCAAGGGCGCCCAGGTGATCAACCAAGGCGGCGGCAGCCAGCGCGAGACCTTCTTCTACCCGGCCCTGCTCAGCCCGGTCAGCGCCGACATGCGCCTGTACCACGAAGAGCAGTTCGGCCCGCTGATTCCGGTGGTGCCGTACGACGAGATCAAGGAAGTGATCGACTACGTACTGCACTCCGACTACGGCCAGCAGCTCAGTCTGTTCGGCAACGACCCGGTGCAGGTCGGCCAGTTGATCGACGCCTTCGCCAATCAGGTCGGCCGCATCAACGTCAACGCCCAGTGCCAGCGCGGCCCGGACAGCTACCCGTTCAATGGGCGCAAGAACTCGGCCGAGGGCACCCTGTCGGTGTACGACGCGCTACGCGTGTTCTCCATCCGCACCCTGGTGGCCACCCGTGACCAGGAGGCCAACAAGGCGCTGTTCAGCGGCATCATCCAGGGGCGGCATTCCAGCTTCCTGACCACCGACTACATCTTCTAGACGTCCCGCCCCCGCCTGCGCTGCTCAGCGCAGGCGGGTCACCATCTGCGCCAGCACCGTCAACACATCGCGGCCCAGGCGAGCGGAGCGCGCCCCGTTCCAACCGGTGCGTGGCTGTGGGCTGTCGTCATGATCCTTGAACGGCATCTCCAGGGTGAAAGACAGACAGTCGAACGCCTGGCCCACGGCATTGCAGGCCAGCGCCAGGTTGGCCTGACCCGGCTCGGCACGCGGGTAGCCGAAGCGCGTCTGGAACTCGCCGACTGCCACCAGACGTGTACGGAATTCCTCTTCCAGCGCGGCCAGGCGCGGCGTGTAACCTGGATTGCCTTCGCAACCGGCGGTGAAGACGTGGGGAATCTCCTCGTCGCCATGGATGTCGAGGAACAGGTCGACGCCAATCCGCCGCATCTGCTCCAGCACGAACAACACCTCGGGGCTGCGCTCGGCGCTGGCCGACTGCCAGGCGCGGTTGAGATCCTGCCCAGCGAAGTTGGTACGCAGATGGCCACGAATGGCGCCATCCGGGTTCATGTTCGGCACCAGATACAGATCGGCCTGCGCCAGCAGCTCGGCCATCTGCGCATCCTGAGGATCGAGCAGACGCTCGATCAGCCCCTCCATGAACCATTCGGCCATGTGCTCGCCGGGGTGCTGCTGGGCGATGATCCATAGCTTGCGCGGCTGGGCAGCTCGCCCGCCGATGCGCAGCAACTCGATATTGCGGCCTTCCAGGCTCTTGCCGCAGGCGACCGGCTCGGCACCGGCGGCCAGGCTGCGCGCGATCAACTGATCATGCCGCGCGCGGCTGTAGGGTTCGAAATAGGCAAAACGAACCTGCGGCTGCTCGGCCACCAGCTCGAAGCGGAGTTGCCCGTCGACGAACTGCGTGGGCACGCGGAACCAGTGTTCGCCGTCATAGCTGGCGGCGGTCTGGTAGCCCGTCCAGGCATGGTTGTAGGCCGACTGTCCGGCGTTGGTCAGCACGAATCCATAGCGCTGCCCGACTGCAAGTTCGGCGACCTGAAAGTGAAACCATTGAAAGTGCGAGCTGTTCAGATCCGGGCGGATCGCCAGCAGCACGCGCTGCTCGTCGCTGCCGTCGATGACCTGGATATTGCCGCTGTCGAAATCCGCGCTGATCTTCATGCACGCCTCACTGAGTAGAACGAAGGCGGCAGCATTGCAGGTGATCGATCCCCTGTGAAGGATTCGAGAGAACTATGGTGTATGCCTGAGGCCTAACAGGTCGTTGAAAAACGTAGGCGAGGCAGGCAAGACAAGGCAAAAACGGCCGAGAAACGCTCGGAGTCGCGCTCGACTTTACGTGCTGTAAATGAGCATTTTGACTGGGCTCGCACGCGAGGCCGTTTTTAACGCAGTATTGCCAACGTACGACTGCATGGATGCAGGAGGTAGAGCGACGCAGGAAGCCAAAGCCGAGGTAGTTTTTCAACGGCCTGATAATGCCCCACATCTGCCAACCGGAGCCCCAATGAATAACCCACTTCGCTACCCAGCCCTCGCGCTGTTCACCCTGGCGCTGCTGGCCGGCTGTGCCAGCCAGAAACCCGAGGAAAAACCCAAGGAGCAAGCGCCTGCCAGCGAGATGACGCAGGAGCAACAGGTGCAGCAGAAGCTGCTCCAGCAAGCGCAGCGCGGCGATCTGGAGAGCCAGTTCCAGCTGGGCAGCAGTTACTTCGTCGGCCAGCCGGTGAAAGACCTCAAGCAGGCTGAGTACTGGTGGAAGCAGGCCGCCGACAAGGGCCATGCCATGGCAGCCGTCAGCCTCGCCTACCTCTACACCGGCCGCGACGCCCCGGAGCTGGCCAACCAGAGCGAGATGCTGCGCTATCTCAACCAGTCCGCCGCCGCCGGTAATCCGATGGCGCAACACGTACTGGGCAACCTCTATCGCCGTGGCGAAGGCGGCCTGCCGCGTGACCCGGATCAGGCACGGCGCCTGTACGAAAGCGCCTGCAAGCAGAACTACGATGTGTCCTGCGCCGCGCTGCAGCGTGAGTGATCCGGCAACTCTTTAGCGGATATTTCCGCCCCCTTGCCCTGCGTGGCCAAGGCGGTAGGCTCGGGGGCTCCCGCCTTGCGAGATACCGCCCATGCACAAGTTCTGGCTGACGCTGCTGGGCCTGCCCGTGCTGCTGGTTGCCTGCAGCCGGGTCGACCTGGCCTACCGCAACCTCGACTGGCTGATCCCCTGGAAGCTGAATGACTACCTGGCGCTCGACGACCAGCAGCGCGCCTGGCTCAAACCACGCCTGCAGCAGCATCTGAGCTGGCACTGCAGCCTGGAGCTGCCGCGCTACCTGATCTGGCTGCGCGACAACCAGGCGCTGCTGAACGATCCGGATCCGCAGCGCCTGAACGAACAGCTGGATGAATTCGAACAGGCCCTGCAACGGATCGCCGTGCAGGTCACACCCCATACCACCGAACTGCTGCGCGGCCTCAACCCGCGCCAGGTCGAGCAACTGTTCGCCGAACTGGACGAGCAGAATGCCGAGCTGCGCGACACCTTCCTGACACCGCCGCCAGCCGAGCAGATCAGGCTGCGCGTAGAACGCATGAATGAACGCCTGGAGCCCTGGCTTGGCACTTTGAATGCGCCACAACGGCAAAGCATCGAGGCCTGGGCCAACCGGCTGGGCGCGCAGAACGCCGTCTGGCTGGACAATCGCCTGGCCTGGCAACAGGCGCTGCGCGAGACGCTGGACGCGCGGCGCAGCGACAGCTTCGCGCCGCGCCTGGAAGCCTTGCTGCAGGCGCGCGAGCGCTTCTATACCGAAGCCTATCGAGCCAGCCATGCAGCCAACCGCGAGGCGTTGGTGCAGTTGTTCGTGGCACTTATCCGCCAGGCCGACTCCGATCAGATAGCCCGTGCCGACAGCCGTCTGAATGCCCTGCACGATGACCTCGCAGCGCAGCGCTGCCAGGCCGACGAGTCGGTGGCCAGCGCGGATTGACGATCAGAGCGGCGGCAGTTGCCAGTCGATGGGCGTCAGACCGTTCTGGCTGAGGAACTGGTTGCAGCGGCTGAAGTGGCCGTTGCCGATGAAGCCGCGATGCGCCGACAGCGGCGATGGATGCGGCGAGCGCAGCACCAAGTGCTTGGTCGGGTCGATCAGGCGCTGCTTGCTCTGCGCATGGCTACCCCAGAGCATGAATACCAGCTTGTCCTGATGCGCGCTGACCACCTCGATCACCCGGTCGGTGAAGAACTGCCAGCCCATCTTGGCATGCGAGCCGGCGTTGGCGCGCTCCACCGTCAGCGAGGTGTTGAGCAGCAGCACGCCCTGGTCGGCCCAGCTTTGCAGATAGCCGTGCGCGGGGATGTCGATGTTCAGGTCGCGCTTGAGTTCCTTGTAGATGTTGACCAGCGACGGCGGCGTCTGCACGCCCGGCTGAACCGAGAAGCACAGGCCATGGGCCTGGCCCGGGCCGTGGTAGGGATCCTGACCGATGATCACCACCTTCACCTTGTCCAGCGGCGTGGAGTTGAGCGCATTGAAGATCAGCGGGCCCGGTGGGTAGATCTCCTTGCCGGCCGCTTTCTCTGCCCGCAGGAACTCACCCAGTTCCTTCATGTAGGGCTTATCGAACTCCTCGCGCAGCGCGTCCTTCCAGCTGGCGTCGAGTTTGATGCGGTCGTCGGTCATGCGGTTTTCCTGCTGGCTCAAAACAAGTGCAGGCACGCTAGAGAAGGGTGCCGGGCAAGTCAAGGCGACAGCTCTGCATCCGCTTTCGGCAAAGGCTCTGCTAGCATTTCAGTACGCCGCTGCGGTTCCACGGAAGTCCTCGCCATCATGTCGCTGTCCCCCGAAGCCATTCGCTTCGCCCTGCTCACCCGTTTTCTCAAAGGACAGGCCAAGGTGCCGCAAATGCCGGAAGCGGCCATGCGCATCCGCAGGTTGCTGGAGGATCCGCACACCTCGCTGGAACAGCTGGCGCGCGTGATCAACAGCGACCCGCCTCTGGCCGCCTATCTCATGCAGTTCGCCGAAAGCCCGCTGATTCGCGGCACCAGGCCGTGCGTCTCGATGCGCGACCTGCTCGCCCGCATCGGTACCCGCCAGCTCGGCACGCTGGTGCTGGGTTTTACCGCGCGCAATCTGTTCATCAGCAAGGAGAAGGCCTTGCAGCAGGTGTTTCGTCAGCGCTGGCGCAAGGCGCGCGAACGGGCAGCGTTCTGCGCCGCACTGGCGCAACGCTGCAATCAATCGCTCGACGATGCCATGCTCGCCGGCCTGCTGCAGGACATCGGCAGCCTGCCGCTGCTGGCGGAGCTGGAACACTGGCCGGACGTTCCGCGTGACGCGCAATCGCTGGATGACCTCTGTGACTACCTGTCCGGGGATATTGGCGCCCTGGTGCTGACCCGCTGGCAGGTGCCAACCACGCTGATCGAGTGCGCCCGGCAACGTCACAAATGGCTGCACGATCACGATGGCGAAGCCGACCTGACCGATCTGGTGCTGCTGGCCAGCGCCTTGCAGACACAACCGGCAAACCTCCCGGAGCCCCTGCCCGCGCAACGCCGCCTGGGTCTTGAACAACCATTGGCCAACCTGAGCGAAACGCTGCATGACGAGCAGCAACTGTGGCTGCGCATGCTGGCCTGAAAGCCTCTGGGTAAAGCTGTCCTGCGTGCGCTCTTGCATCGGCGCAAACCATGTACCTAGCGCACCCTACCCCTGGTGCAGCGCCCGGTAATGACTGGGCGCCATGCCCACCATCTTGCGAAACAGCCGCGAGAAGTAATACGGGTCGTCGTAACCCAGTTGCTCGGCCACCTGACGCACCTCGATATCACCACGGTCGAACAGGCGACAGGCCAGGGCCATCTTCAACTGGATAAAGTCCTGGATCGGCGCATGGCCGGTCAGCGCGCGGTAGGTCTTGGCGAAGTGAAAGCGCGACAGTTTGAACTGCGCGGCCAGGTCGTCGAGGTTGAGGCTGCCGTGCAGGTGCTCGCGCATCACCGCCTGCACGGCCTCGATATCCAGCACCCGCCCGGACTTGAGGTTGACCCGCGCCGGCAGCACCGCCAATGAACTAAGCATCGCCTGCAGACGGTGCGCGGCATGAATGAAGGGCACGGCATTGAGACCCTGGCGCTGTACGGCCAGCAGCGCTTCGAAATCGCCCAGCAGACGCGGCTGCACACCGATGCGGCGCAACACCTGCTTACCCAGCAGACGCAGGAAGTCCTCGCTGAGGCTGCCGTCGAAGTGCACCCAGTAAATCGTCCAGGGGCTGTGCGCGTCGGCACCATAGGCATGTGCGATGTCCCTGGGCAGCACCAGCAAATCGCCAGCCATTATCTCGAATCGTCCATCCCCTACCTCCAACCATCCGCCACCCGATCGGCAATAGATCAGCAGATGATCCTCCGGCCGCTCACGCCGCATCTGATGCCCGGCAGCCTCCGGGTAGAAGCCCATGGCCAATGGATAGCAGCCTGCACTCAGGGCATGGCGTGCCAGCAGGCGACGCAGGCGCGGTGGCGTGATGAAGCGCTGCCCGCCAACCGGCAATGGCCAGTTGGAGGTTTCCACACGCACCGCCATACACACCTCACACTCGCAGATCGAATGCCAAGATCGTCCATCCAATGACCAAGATCGTCAATCCACAAGCACGTCGCCAAGGGCTATAACGGAGCACAGACAAGAACAACAGGAGGCCACGATGCCCCATACCCTGCCGCAACTGATCGACGGCCAATGGCAGCAAAGCCAGGCCACGGATCTGATCGAAGTCACCGACCCGGCCACCCAGGAGGTGATTGCCCTGGCGCCCAAGGCCACTGCCGAGGAAATCGAGGCGGCAGTCACCAGTGCGCAGAAGGCCTTCCTCGCCTGGCGCGAAGTGCCGGTGTCGGAGCGTGCCCGCCTGATGCTGCGCTACCAGCACCTGCTCAAGGAGCATCACGACGAGCTGGCGGAGATTCTCGCCCAGGAAACCGGCAAGACTTTTGCCGACGCCAAGGGCGATGTCTGGCGTGGCATCGAAGTGGCCGAACACGCGGCCAACATCGCCAGCCTGATGATGGGCGAGACAGTGGAGAACGTCGCCCGCGAAATCGACACCGCCAGCTGGATCCAGCCGCTGGGAGTGTGCGTCGGCATAACCCCGTTCAACTTCCCGGCGATGATTCCGCTGTGGATGTTCCCGCTGGCCATCGCCTGCGGTAATACCTTCATCCTCAAACCGTCCGAACAGGATCCGCTGACGCCCAATCGCCTGGCCGAGCTGTTCATCGAAGCCGGCGCGCCCGCTGGGGTGCTGCAAGTGCTGCATGGCGGCCGCGAACAGGTCGATGCACTACTGGTACATCCGGCCGTGCGCGCGATCTCCTTCGTCGGCTCGGTCAACGTGGGCCAACATGTCTACCGCACCGGCACCCAGCACCTGAAGCGCGTGCAGGCCTTCGCCGGGGCCAAGAACCATATGGTGATCATGCCGGACGCGCCCAAGGATCAGGTGCTCAGCAACCTGCTCGGCGCCAGTTGCGGCGCCGCCGGGCAGCGCTGCATGGCGATCAGTGTGGCAGTGTTCGTCGGCGAGTCGAAACAGTGGATCGGCGAGCTGGCCGAGCAGATGGCCGCCCTGCGCCCCGGCCACTGGCAGGACAACGGCGCGGCCTACGGCCCGTTGATCAGCCCGCAGGCACGTCAGCGCGTGCTGCACCTGATCGACCAGGGCAAGACGGAAGGCGCCGAGTGCCTGCTCGATGGTTCGCAGTGCGCGGTGGAGGGTTACCCGAACGGTAACTGGGTCGGGCCAACGCTGTTCCGTGGCGTCACGACGGAGATGAGCCTGTACCGCGAGGAAATCTTCGGCCCGGTGCTGGTGTGCATGGAGGTCGATACCCTCGAAGCCGCCATCGCGCTGGTCAACGCCAGTCCCTACGGCAACGGCACCAGCCTGTTCACCCGCTCCGGCGGCGCCGCCCGGCACTTCCAGCATGCGATTGAGGTCGGCCAGGTCGGCATCAACGTGCCGATTCCGGTGCCGCTGCCGTTCTTCTCCTTCACCGGCTGGAAAGGCTCGTTCTACGGCGACCTGCACGCCTACGGCAAACAGGCGGTGCGCTTCTACACCGAGACCAAGACGGTCACCAGCCGCTGGTTCGACGACACACCGCTGGAGGCCGGGCCGAACATGACCATCCAATTGAAATGAGAACGACGTAGCCGTTATACGAAAAGACAATCACCCAGGCCGGACAAGCGGCGTAAAAGGTACCTTGCAGAACAAAAACAAGGAGAACTGCAATGCGCCGACTGTCCGCCATCCTGGCCTTGTGGGCCACGATCACCGCCTGTGCGCAGGCTGCCGAGCCCATCACCCTCGGGCTCAACTACCCGCGCACCGGCCCGTATAAAGAGGAGGGATTGGCGCAGATGCGTGGAGCCCTGCTGGCCATCGATGAAATCAACGCCGCCGGCGGTGTGCTGGGCAGACCCTTGCGTCTGTCCAGCAAGGACACTGCCTCGCGCCCGGCCAAAGCGTTGAAGAACGTCGACAAGCTGGCCGCCGAAGGCGCGGCGATGCTCTTTGGCGGCTCTTCCAGTGCGGTGGCCATCGCCGCTGGCAAGCGCGCCAAGGAACACGGCCTGCTGTATTTCGGCACCCTCACCTACTCCAACGACACCACCGGCAAGGACGGCCACCGCTACATGTTCCGCGAGTGCAACAACGCCTGGATGAGCGCCCAGGTGCTTGGCCAGTACCTGAGCAAGACGCTGCCGAACAAACGCTACTTCTACGTCACCGCTGACTACACCTGGGGCCATACCACCGAAGCTTCGCTGCGCAACGCCACCGCCAGCAACGACCCTGGCCAGCATGCCGGCGTACGCGTGCCCTTCCCTGGCGCACGCCTGGCCGACTACACCGATGCGCTGACCCAGGCCGCGTCCAGCAAGGCCGACATTCTCGCCCTGGTGCTGTTCGGCGAGGATCTGGTGCGCGCCATGCGCATCGCCAAGGACATGGGCCTGACCGAACGCATGCAGATCATCGCCCCCAACCTGACCCAGAGCATCGTCGAACAGGCCGGTCCCAGCCTGATGCAGGGCGTGATCGGTACCGAGCCCTGGACCTGGCGCGTGCCGGCGCTGGAGAAATCCGCGCGCGGTGAAGCCTTCGTCGAGGCCTTCAAGACCCGCTATCAGATGTACCCCTCCAGCTCAGCCGCCTCAGCCTACAGCATCGTCCAGCAATGGGCCGATGCCGCCAAGCGCGCCAACAGCCTCGACAGCGAAGCGCTGATCAAGGCGCTGGAAGGCCACCGCTACAGCCTGCTGAAAGACGAGCAGCAATGGCGCACCTTCGATCACCAGAACCTGCAGACCGTCTACGCAGTGAAGGTCAAGTCACGTGACGAGGTGCTCAAGGATCCGCTCAAGCAAGACTACTTCGAAATCGTCGACCGCCTCGACGCCAGCACGGCGCTGCCCAGCCTCGCCGACTGGCAGGCCGAGCGCGAGGCCGGCGGCCAACCCCTGACCTTGCAATGAGATGCCATGGACTTCGAACTCAGTGATGAACAACGCCTGCTCACCGACAGCGCCCGCGCCTTTGCCACGCGGGAGCTGGCGCCCCACGCCGCCGACTGGGATCGCGACCACCACTTCCCCGTCGAGGTGATTCGCCGCGCCGCCGAACAGGGCTACCTGGCCCTGTACATCGCCGAAGAGGATGGCGGCCTCGGCCTGTCACGGCTGTCCAGCGCGCTGATCTTCGAGCAACTGGCGGCCGGCTGCGTCGCCACCACCGCTTACCTGACCATCCACAATATGGCCACCTGGATGCTCGCCAGCTTCGCCGCCCCGGCGCTCAAGGACGCCTGGCTGCCTGGGCTGATCAGCGGCCAGGCGCTGGCTTCCTACTGCCTGACCGAACCGGACGCAGGCTCCGACGCGGCCAACCTGCGCACCCGCGCCCGCCGCGATGGCGACGAGTACGTGATCGACGGCAGCAAGTGCTTCATCTCCGGTGCCGGCAGCACCGATGTGCTGATCGTCATGGCGCGCAGCGGCGAAGACGGCGCCAAGGGCATCTCCTGCTTCCTGGTGCCGGCCGATGCCCCCGGCGTGCGCTACGGGCGCAACGAGGACAAGATGGGCTGGAAGGCGCAGCCGACCCGCACCATCACCTTCGAGGGCGTGCGCATTCCCGCCAGTCACCGTATCGGCCCGGAAGGCGAAGGCTTCGTCTACGCGATGAAGGGCCTCGATGGTGGCCGTCTGAATATTGCCAGTTGCTCGCTCGGTGCCGCTCAGGCGGCGCTGGAACAGAGCCTGCGCTACGTCGAGGAACGCAAGCAGTTCGGCAAGCCGCTCAGCCAGTTCCAGGCGCTGCAATTCAAACTCGCCGACATGCTCACCGATCTCACCGCCAGCCGGCAGATGGTGCGCCTGGCCGCACACAAGCTCGACCATGGGCATGGCGAAGCCAGCCTGTATTGCGCCATGGCCAAGCGTTTCGCCACCGACCACTGCTTCACCGTCTGCAACGAAGCCCTGCAACTGCATGGCGGCTATGGCTATCTGAACGACTACCCGCTGGAGCGCTGGGTGCGCGACGCCCGCGTGCACCAGATCCTGGAAGGCACCAACGAAATCATGCGGGTGATCGTCGCCCGCCGCCTGCTCCTGCAGGGCGGCATGCTCGATCGCCTGCTGTAGTAGTAACCCCAGTTAGGTGCGAGCGATGTTCGCGAGCAGAGCTCGCTCCTACGGCAATGATGAATATCGAGGACGACCATGAGCACTGCACTGGAAACCTACAAATCCGGCATCTTCGACCTGACCCACAAACTCACCGTGGAGAAGCACGGTCACACCGCGCTGATCACCATCAACCACCCGCCGGCCAATACCTGGGACCGTGACTCGCTGATCGGCCTCAAGCAGGTGATCGAGCACCTCAACCGGGACGACGAGGTCTACGCCCTGGTGGTGACTGGCCAGGGGCCGAAGTTCTTTTCCGCCGGTG
Source organism: Pseudomonas sp. FG29 (assembly GCF_057809355.1). Lineage (NCBI taxonomy): Bacteria > Pseudomonadati > Pseudomonadota > Gammaproteobacteria > Pseudomonadales > Pseudomonadaceae > Pseudomonas > Pseudomonas sp. FG29. The sequence continues at coordinate 47,104 of NZ_JBMDJU010000024.1, forward strand.
CTGACCTGAACATGTTCGCCGATGGCGACAAGGCCCGTGCCCGCGAGATGGCGCGACGCTTCGGCGAAGCCTTCGAGACCCTGCGCGACTTCCGTGGCGTGTCCATCGCCGCGATCAACGGCTACGCGATGGGCGGCGGCCTCGAATGCGCCCTGGCCTGCGACCTGCGCATCGCCGAACGCCAGGCGCAGATGGCCCTGCCAGAAGCCGCCGTAGGCCTGTTGCCCTGCGCCGGTGGCACCCAGGCACTGCCCTGGCTGGTGGGTGAAGGCTGGGCCAAGCGTATGATCCTCTGCGGCGAACGCATCGACGCCGACACTGCCCTGCGTATAGGCCTGGTCGAGCAGGTGGTGGACACCGGAGAGGCACGCGGCACCGCCCTGCTCCTGGCATCCAAGGTGGCGCGGCAGAGCCCGGTGGCAGTGCGCACCATCAAGCCGCTGATCCAGGGCGCCCGCCAGCGCGGCCCGAATACCTGGCTGCCGGAGGAACGCGAGCGCTTCGTCGACCTGTTCGACGCCGACGACACCCGCGAAGGCGTCAACGCCTTCTTGGAAAAACGCGATCCGCAGTGGCGCAACAAGTAAGCACGCTCGTAGGGTGGACGTCGCCTTTCACGTCCACCACAACAGGGCGCCTCTAAAAACGTAGGCGAGGCAGCCAGCGCAAGGCAAAAACAGTCGAAAAAGCGGAGTTTACGAGCTGTAAATGAGCATTTTGAGCCTGTTTTTAACGCAGCGATGGCAACGCAGGTAGTTTTTAGAGGTGCCCAACACACGCGGTGGATGGACAAAGCGCCATCCCCCTACGCGGGAAACACGCATGAACCTGCAATTCGAAGAACGCCCCAGCCTGCATGGCTACCGCATCGGCATCGCCAGCCTGGATGCCGAGAAGAGCCTCAACGCCCTCTCCCTGCCGATGATCGAGGCGCTCGGTGCACGCCTGCAGGCCTGGGCCGATGACCCCGAGATCGCCTGCGTCGTGCTGCGTGGCAACGGCGCCAAGGCCTTCTGCGCCGGTGGCGATGTGGTGCAACTGGTCAATCAGTGCCGCGAGCATCCGGGCGAAGTGCCGCCGCTGGCGCGGCGCTTCTTCGCCGACGAATACCGCCTCGATTACCGCATTCACACCTACCCCAAACCCTTCATCTGCTGGGCGCATGGTCACGTGCTGGGCGGCGGCATGGGTCTGATGCAGGGCGCTGGCATCCGCATCGTCACCCCGAGCAGCCGCCTGGGCATGCCGGAGATCAATATCGGCCTGTACCCGGATGTTGGCGGCAGTTGGTTCCTCGCCCGCCTGCCGGGTCGCCTGGGCCTGTTCCTCGGTCTCACCGCCGCCGGTATCAATGCCCGCGACGCGCTGGATCTGAACCTGGCCGACCGTTTCCTGCGCGACGACCAGCAAGGCGCCCTGCTCGACGGCCTGGTGCAACTGAACTGGCGCGAGCAACCCGATGCCCAGCTACACAGCCTGCTGCGCGCGCTGGAAAGCGAGGCCCGCAGCGAACTGCCCGGCGCGCAATGGCTGCCACGCCGCGAGCGTATCGACGCGCTACTCGATGTCGCCGACCTGCCGGCTGCCGTGCAGGCGCTCAGCGCCCTGCAAGAGGACGACGACGCCCCGCTCGCCCGCGCGGCCAAGACCTTGGCCGACGGCTGCCCGCTGACCGCGCACCTGGTCTGGGAGCAGATCAAACTTGCCCGCCACCTGTCGCTGGCCGAGGTGTTCCGCATGGAATACGCCATGAGCCTGAACTGCTGCCGCCACTCGGAATTCCCCGAAGGCGTACGCGCACGCCTGATCGACAAGGATCAGACGCCACACTGGCATTGGCCGGACGTGGCTGCAATCCCGGCAGCCGTGATCGACGCGCACTTCGCCCCGGCCTGGGACGGTGAGCATCCATTGGCGGATTTGTAGAAGGCCGTGCGCCCCATGCGTAGCCCGGATGCAATCCGGGAATCGGGTTGCACGAAACGCCCCGGATTGCATCCGAGCTACGCGCTTTTGTGGGAGGGGCTTTAGCCGCGACCTGAGGATCTGCAGTCACGAAACCTATCAAGGAGCAACGGCATGGCCAACACGCAGCAGCAAAAAGCCCTGGCCTTCCAGGCCCTGCACCAACGTGACGAGCTGCTGGTACTACCCAACCCCTGGGATGCCGGCTCGGCGAAGATCCTCGCGGCGCTCGGTTTCGAAGCGCTGGCCACCACCAGCGCCGGCCTGGCCTTCAGCCTCGGGCGCGTCGATGGCGAAGGCCTGATCAGTCGCGAAGACACCCTGACCAATGCCCGCGCCATCGTCGAGGCCACGCCACTTCCGGTGGCAGCCGATCTGGAAAACGGTTTTTCCGATGATCCGCAGGGCTGCGCCGATACCCTGCTGCAGGCCGCTGCCTGCGGGCTGGTCGGCGGTTCCATCGAGGATGCCAGCGGCAACCCGCAGGCCCCCATATATCCGCTGGAACTGGCGGTCGAACGTATCCGCGCCTCGGTGACCGCCGTGCGCAGCCTGCCCTTCCCTTTCACCCTCTGCGCCCGTGCGGAAAACTTCCTGCACGGGCGCGAAGACCTGACCGATACCTTGCGCCGCCTGGAAGCCTATGCCGAAGCCGGCGCCGAGGTGCTCTATGCCCCCGGCCTGACTACTCGCGCACAGATCGACGCCGTGGTGCGCGCCGTGGCACCGCGCCCGGTCAACGTGCTGCTGGGGCTGTCCAGCAGCGCACTGACACTGGATGACCTGGCCGAGCTGGGCGTGCGCCGCGTCAGCGTCGGCTCCAGCCTGGCGCGCGCGGCCTTCGGCGGTTTCCTGCAGGCCGCACGCGCGCTGCGCCAGGGCGATGCCGACTTCGCCAGGGAGGCGGCGCCCTTCGCCGAGCTCAACGAGCTGTTCAAGCGCTGACAACAAGAAAGGAGAACCAACATGACCCAGATCGCCTTTATCGGCCTCGGCCACATGGGCCTACCCATGGCCCGCAACCTGCTCAAAGCGGGCTACCCGCTGAAAGTCTTCGATCTGCTGCGCAGCGCCGTCGACACCCTGGCAGGCGAAGGCGCGGTGGCCGCTGACAGCGCCGCCGACGCCATCGACCAGGCACAGGTGGTGATCAGCATGCTGCCGGCCAGCCGCCATGTGGAAAGCCTGTACCTGGGCGACGACGGCCTGCTCGATCGGCTCAAGGCCGGCACGCTGGTGATCGAGTGTTCGACCATCGCCCCGGAGTCCGCGCGCAAGGTGCACGCCGCTGCCCGCGAACGCGGCATCGCCCTGCTCGATGCGCCCGTGTCCGGCGGCACCGGCGGCGCGGCGGCCGGCACCCTGACCTTCATGGTTGGCGGCGAAGCCCAGGCGCTGGAAAGAGCCCAGCCGATCCTCGCCAGCATGGGCCGCAACATCTTCCATGCCGGGCCGGAAGGTGCCGGCCAGGTGGCCAAGGTGTGCAACAACCAGGTGCTTGCGGTGCAGATGATCGCCACCGCCGAAGCCATGGCCATGGGCGTGGCCAACGGCCTGGATCCGGCGGTGCTGGCCGAGATCATGCGGCAGAGTTCCGGCGGCAACTGGACGCTGGAGAAATACAACCCCTGGCCCGGGGTGATGGAACACGCGCCGGCCTCGAACGGCTACAGCGGCGGCTTCATGGCCGAGCTGATGGCCAAGGATCTTGGCCTGGCCCAGGAAACCGCCAGCCATAACGGCAACAGCGCGCCAATGGGCGCCCTGGCGCTGCAGCTCTATCGCCTGCTGCTCAAACAGGGCAAGGGCAGGCAGGACTTTTCGGTCATTCAACAGTTGTTCGTCTGAGCGAGCTGGCGGGCAAGGCGCCCGCCACGCCTTCGATCAACGCTCGCGCAAAGCCTCGGCGCGGGCGCGGATGATGGGCTTGAGCAAGTAGCTGAGGATGCTCTTCTTGCCGGTCATGATGTCGACCGAAGCCACCATGCCGGGGATGATCAGCAGCGGTTTTTCGTCGCTGCCCAGGTGGCTTTTGCGCGTGCGCAGCTTGATCAGGTAGAAGCTGTTGCCGTCCTCGTCGGTGACGGTGTCGGCGCCGATCTGCTCCAGCTCGGCCTCCAGCCCACCATAGATGGTGAAGTCGTAGGCAGTGAACTTGACCATGGCGCGCTGCCCGGGATGGAGGAAGGCGATGTCCTGTGGGCGGATGCGTGCCTCCACCAGCAGGGTGTCGTCCAGCGGCACGATTTCCACCAAGTCGCTGCCGGGCTGGATCACGCCGCCGATGGTGTTGACCAGCAGTTGCTTGACGATGCCCCTCACCGGCGAAGTGACCAGGGTGCGCTTGACCCGATCTTCCAGCGCCTTGCCGGTCGCCTCGGCCTTGTTCAGGTCGGTGCGCGCCTCGTTGAGCTGGGCCAGCGCCTCGCTGCGAAAACGCGAACGGGTTTCGGCGATCTTCTGCTCGACTTCCTTGATTGCCGATTCCGCGCGCGGAATGGCCAGCGTCGTGGCATCCAGTTGCCCGCGCGTTTCCACCTCGGCGCGGCGCAGGCGCAACACCTCGACGCGGGAGATGGCGCCTTCGGCCACCAGCGGCTCGGAAATGCCGATCTCCTGACGCAGCAACTGCAAACTGTTGCGGAATTGCGCCTGCTTGGAGATGAACTCCTGCAGTTCCTGACGCCGCTGCACCAGTTGCTGCTCCAGGCCGCCAACCTCATTATTGAGCTGCTGGCGACGGCTGAGGTACAGCGCCTCTTCGCTGGCCGCCTGCGCTGGCGCCGCAGCGCGCAGGGCATCGGCGACAACCAGCGGGCGATCATCCACCTCGGCGCTCAGGCGCTCGACACGCAACTGCATGGCGTTGCGATCGGCATCGGTCTCGCCGACGTTGGACTCGAAGCGCGTAGGATCCAGACGCAGCAACGGCGCACCGATTTCCACCACCTGGCCTTCGCGCACGAACAGCTCGGATACGATGCCGCCCTCGAGGTTCTGCACCTTCTGCAACTTGGAGGACGGTATCGCCTTGCCCTCGCCGCGGGTGACCTCGTCGATCTCGGCGTAATTCGCCCAGATGCCGAGGAAGGCGACGAAGCCGAGCAAGACCCAGATGGTCAGGCGCACCACCCGTGGGGCGTCCTCCACCAGGGCCTTGTCCACCTCGGGCAAGGGCTCGCCGGACAACGACTCACCGCCCTTGAAGTACTGACGCAACGTCGAGAATGGGTTAAGCGACACTGATCTGCCCCTTCTTCAGTGCTTCCATGACCGATGCCTTGGGCCCGTCGGCGATGATGCGACCACGGTCGACGATCAGCAGGCGGTCGACCAGCGACAGCATCGAGGCCCGGTGCGTGACCAGCAACAGGGTCTTGTTGGCGATTACCGGAGCAAGACGCTCCTTGAGGCGCTCCTCACCCGGGTTGTCCATGGAGCTGGTCGGTTCGTCGAGCAGCAGGATCGGTGGGTCAAGCAACAGCGCGCGCGCCAGGGCGACGTTCTGCCGCTGGCCACCGGAAAGGTTCTGCCCGCGCTCGCCAACCTGCAGCTCATAGCCCTGCGGGTGCAGCCGGGCGAACTCGTGCACGCCAGACAGCTCCGCCGCCTGCAGCACCAGCTCATCCTCGACGTAGCGCGCGCCTGCCATCAGGTTGTCGCGCAGGCTGCCGCTGAACAGTTGGATGTCCTGCGGCACGTAACCGACGTTGTGGCGCAGCTCGCTGACATCCAGCTGGCGGATGTCGGTGCCATCGACCAGCAGGCTGCCGGCATCGGCCTGGTACAGGCCGACGATCAGCTTGGCCAGCGAACTCTTGCCCGAGCCGCTGCGGCCAATGATGCCGATCCTCTCGCCCGGACGGACGATCAGGTTGATCTCGCTGAGCGCCGGAGTCTGCTGGTGCGGGTAGGTGAAGCTGACCTGGCGCAGTTCCAGGCTGCCCTGCAGCTTGGCACGCACCAGCGGCTGCTCGCCCTCTTGCCGTTCCTGCGGCAAGTCCATCATCTGGTCGACGTTGAGCATGGTCAGGCGCGCCTGCTGATAACGGGTGAACAACCCCGACAACTGGCTCAGTGGGCCGAGTGCGCGGCCGTTGAGCATGTAGCAGGCGATCAGCCCGCCCATGCTGAGGTCGCCGGCCATGATCAGGTAGACGCCGGCGACGATCATCACCACGCCAGCCAGTTGCTGGATCAGCAGGGTCAGGTTCATCGCCAGGCTGGAGAGCATCTTCACCCGCAGTTCCAGGCGCCCGAGGGTGCCAATGGTCTGCTCCCAGAGGTACTGGCGGTCGCTCTCGGCGTTGTTGACCTTCACTGCGTCGAGGCCGGCGAGGGTCTCGATCAGGCTCGACTGACGCTCGGCGGCCAGGGCCATGGTGCGATCCATGGTCGCCACCAGCGGTTTCTGCAGCAGCCAGCTGATGCCCATGGCCAGCGGGAAGGCCAGCAGCGGCACCCAGACCAGATGCCCGCCGAGCAGGCCAATCACCAGGAGGATCAGCAGGGTGAACGGCAGATCGATGACACTGGTCAGCGTCAGCGAGGCGAGGAAGTCGCGCAGCGTCTGGAACTCGTGGATGTTCTGAGCGAAGCTGCCGACCCGCTGCGGACGGTGCTTCATGGCCATGCCGACGATGCGCTCGAACAGCGTGGCGGAGATGATCAGGTCGGTCTTCTTGCCGGCCAGATCGAGGCACAACCCGCGCATGGTCTTGAGCAGCAGGTCGAAGATGTAGGCGCCGCAGATGCCGATGGCCAGCACCCAGAGGGTTGCAGCGGCCTGGTTGGGCACCACGCGGTCGTAGACGTTCATCACGAACAACGGCGCGCCGAGGCCGATCAGGTTGATCAGCAGGCTGGCGGCGACGGCATCCATGTACAGCCAGCGCGAGCGCTTGAGGGTGTCGCGGAACCAGGACTTCGTACGCGGGATCAGGCTGCCCTGATCCAGATCGTACTTGTGCTGCGGCTGGGCGAAGAACACCTGGCCGCTGTAATCGTCATTGAGCAGATCGCGAGCGACCACCACCTCGCCACCGTCGCTCTCGCTGAGCAGCAGACGCGCCTGGCCCTTCTCGTTCCAGCCCAGCAGCACCGCACAGCGCCCTTCCTTTAATAGCAACAGGGCGGGCAAGGCGATCTTCGGGATCTGCTCGAGGCTTCTGCGCAGCAGGCGCCCCTGCAGGCCGGCACGCGCGGCCGCTCGCGGCAGCAGCTCGGCGGTCAGGCGCTGCTTGGGCAGCGGCAGGCCGCTGGTGAGCATGGCCCGGTTGGCAGGCTTGCGATGCAGGACGCAGAGAGAAAGAAGCGAGTCCAGCAGTGGATCATCATGCTGGCCACGGGGATCGGAATGGCTTTCGACGCGACTGGCTTGTGGATCCACACCAGGACTCTCTAATTGGGGATTCTTCGGAGCTGCACAGGCCACAAACTCGAACGCCCGCCGGGAGCCAGGCGGCTCCCGACGGGCGAAACGGGTCGATCAGTTGAGGCCGGGCAGTGTTGCCTGAGGCTTGAGCTCGGACTGAACCACGGTTGCCATCGGCGCTACAACCCCCTGGCTCTTGAGCAACTCGCCCATGGTGGCCTTGATGCGGTACTGAGTAAACAGTTCGGTGTAACGCAGGTCGCTCAGGCGACGCGAGGCGGTGAACAGTTCGTTCTCGCTGTCGAGCAGATCGAGCAGCGTACGCTCGCCGATGCTGAACTGCTTCTGGTACGACTCACGCACACGGGTGCTGTACTCGACGTAGTTGCGAGCGATCGGCAACTGTTCGCGGGCGTTGTTCAGGGCATTCCAGGACAGACCGAGGTCTTCGTTGAGCACACGCAGGGCGTTGTTGCGGATATCCAGCGCCTGGTTGGCCTGGTAAGACTTGGCCTCCAGATCAGCCTTGTTGCTGCCACCGGCGAACAGGTTGTAGCGCATGCGCAGCATGGCCTGCCATTCGTTGGAGTGGCCATTCACACCATCGATGTCGTTGTCGGCATTACGCGACAGCTCGGCGTCGAAACGCGGGTAGAACAGCGATTTGGCTGCTTCGTACTGTTTCTCGGCCGCCACCACGTCGGACTCGGCCGAACGCAGGATCGGGCTATTGGCCATCAGCGCCTGACGCGCGTCCTGCAGAGTGCCCGGCAACTGGCCTGGCAGACCGGCCGGCTCGACCAGTTCAGCCGGATCCATACCCACGACACTGAAGAAGTTGGTGCGGGCATCGGCCAGGTTGGTCTGCTCGGTGAGCAGGTTGTTGCGCGCCTGAGCCAGACGGGCCTCGGCCTGATCCTGGTCGGCCAGACGACCGACACCGCGCTGGCTGCGCAGGGTGATCTGATCGTAGATACGTTCGTGGCTGCGCAGGTTGTCTTCAGCCAGACGCACCATTTCCTGGCGACGCAGCACATCGATGTAGACCTGTGCGACGTCCAGCGCGGTGCGTTCGGAGGTGCCGAGCAACGCATAGGCGCGCGAGTTGACGGTGGCCTGCTGGCGACCGACCTCGCTCTGCGTGGCGAAACCGTCGAACACCATCTGAGTCAGGCGCAGGCTCGATTCACCGCGATTCAGGGTCTCGAACCCGCCTTTTCCGGCGGCACGCGTGGAGGTGTTGTCGGTGCCTTCGCGGCCGTATCCGGCCAGCAAGTCAACCGAAGGCAGGTAGCCGCCGCGGGCAGCATCGAGTTGCTTGTCAGCGGCCAGGCGACCATTCACACCAGCCTGGATTTCCGGGTGCACAGCCATCGCATATTGCATGGCTTCGGAGAGGGTCTGGGCATGCACAGGCAGGTTGAAGGCCAAGGCAAGCGGCAGAGCGTGGAACAGTCGCAGACGCATAATTCTGAGCTTCCTGAAGAAGAGAAGTGAACATCCGAGGCCACCCGGACGGTGCTTTTAGTCCGGGTGTCGCGATGTGATCCAAGTCACATTGAAAAACTCCAGACGAAAAGCAAATATCAATGTGACATCAGCGCGGTGATTGTTTAGGATGCGAGGCAATAGGTCAATACTCTGACGCAAAACCAGGCGTCAAAAGTTTAAAAGTCAAAAAATCGTCAAACCTGTTTCATAACCTTTACACCGTAATAGCCAGTTAAGTGTCAGCCTCGCTCACCAGGCCGTCGCAACGCCCGTGAGCCCGCTGAGAACCGCCTCCAGGAGAGTCACACGATGAGCAGCGTCATTGCGACCGTCAAAAGCATTGTTGGCCAGGTATTCGCCATTTCCGCAGAGGGCGCACGACGCGTTCTGGTAGAGGGTGATCGACTCTTCAGCGGTGATCAGGTGCTGACCAGCGCCAACGGCGCAGTCACCCTCGAACTGGCCGACGGCCGTATGCTCGACCTGGGGCGTGAGAGCCAATGGAGCGAAGGCGACAGCCGCGCCGCTGCGCAGAACGCCGAGACGGCTCAGCAGGTCGAAAGCCCGGGCGATGACGTCGCGCAACTGCAACAGGCGATCGAGGCCGGCCTCGACCCGACGCAAGCCTTCGAAGCAACTGCGGCGGGCCCGGCTGCTGCCGGTGGTAGCAACGCCGCCAGCGGTGGCCACAGTTTCGTGGTGCTCGACGCTACTGCCGAGGTGCTGCAAGCCTCCATCGGTTTCGAAACCAGCGGCCTGGGTAATTTCGGCCCGGCACTCGGTGACACACAGGAACCCCTGCAGAACCAGGCCCCGCAATTTCTCGATGGCAATGGCGGCGCCCAGGGCCCGCTGAACCTGCAGACCAACGAAGACACGCCGATCAGCGGTGTCTTCAACGTCCGTGACGTGAACGGCGACCTGATCACCCTGACCATCACCCGCGCGCCGACCAACGGCACCCTGGTGATCAATGCCAATGGCACCTGGACCTATACCCCGGCGCAGGACTACAACGGCAACGACAGCTTCCAGGTAACCGCCAGCGACGGCCGTGGTGCCTCCACGCCACTGAACGTCAACCTCGGCATCATCCCGGTAAACGATGCGCCGGTAGCCAGCGGTACCTACGAGAGCACGGTCACCGACAGCGAAGCCGCCGACACCTTCGCCGACATCAAAGGCCAACTCACCGCCAGCGACGTCGACGACACCCAACTGACCTGGAGCGGCAGCGCCAAGGGCGCCTATGGCGAACTGACCGTCAACGCCGATGGCACCTACAGCTATGTCATCGACGCTGCCAAGGTCAACGCCCTGGCCGAAGGCGAGAACGCCAGCGAGAACTTCACGGTGACGGTGCGCGACCCTTCGGGCGCCAGCGACACCCGCGTCATCAGCATCAATTTCACCGGTAGCAACGACACCCCCATCGCCGAGGCCAGCGTCGCCGAAGTCAGCGAAGATGACAGCATCAAGGGCACGCTGCCAGGCAGCGATGCCGATGCAGGCGCCACCCTGAGCTATGGCCTGGACAGCCCGGCACCGGCCGGCTTCAACCTGAAGGACGACGGCAGCTGGACGTTCGACGCCAGCCACGAAGCCTATCAGTCGCTGGCCGAGGGCCAGACGCTCACGCTGACCATCCCGTACGTGGTCGTAGACGAATTTGGCGCCGCCAGTGGCAACACCCTGACCATCACCGTCACCGGGGTCAACGATGCGCCAGTAGCCAGCGGTACCTACGAGAGCACGGTCACCGATAGCGAAGCCGCCGATACCTTCGCCGATATCAAGGGCCAACTGACCGCCAGCGACGTCGACGACACCCAACTGACCTGGAGTGGCAGCGCCAAGGGTGCCTACGGCGAGCTGACCATCAACGCCGATGGCAGCTACACCTATGTCATCGACGCTGCCAAGGTCAACGCCCTGGCCGAAGGCGAGAACGCCAGCGAGAACTTCACGGTGACGGTGCGCGACCCTTCGGGCGCCAGCGACACCCGCGTCATCAGCATCAATTTCACCGGTAGCAACGACACCCCCATCGCCGAGGCCAGCGTCGCCGAAGTCAGCGAGGACGACAGCATCAAGGGCACGTTGCCAGGCAGCGATGCCGATGCAGGCGCCACCCTGAGCTATGGTCTGGACAGCCCGGCACCGGCCGGCTTCAACCTGAAGGACGACGGCAGCTGGACGTTCGACGCCAGCCACGAAGCCTATCAGTCGCTGGCCGAGGGCCAGACGCTTACGCTGACCATCCCCTACGTGGTCGTAGACGAATTTGGCGCCGCCAGTGGCAACACCCTGACCATCACCGTCACTGGGGTGAACGATGCCGCCATTCTCGGCAGCGCCGACGTTCAACTAAACGAGACCGATGAGCCGCTGAGCACCGGTGGCACCCTGAGCATCAGCGATGTCGACAGCCCTGCCACCTTCGTCGCGCAGAGCGACGTCGCCGGCACCTACGGCAGCTTCAGCATCGATGCGAACGGCAACTGGACGTACGTGGCCAACTCCGCCTTCAATGAGCTGAACGTCGGCCAGTCCTACAGCGAGTCCTTCAAGGTCGCCAGTGCCGACGGCACCGAGAGCAGTGTCACCATCACAATCAACGGCAGCAACGATGCTGCCGTACTGAGCAGCGCCAGTGTTCAACTGACCGAAACCAACGCCCCGCTGACCGCCAACGGCACGCTGAGCATCAGTGACGTCGACAGCCCGGCGACCTTCGTCGCGCAGAACAACGTTTCCGGTCAGTACGGCAGCTTCAGCATCGACGCGACCGGCAACTGGAGCTTCGTCGCCAGCTCGGCCTACAACGAGCTGAACGTTGGCCAGTCTTACAGCGAAACCTTCAACGTCGAGTCTGCCGACGGCACCCAGACCAGCGTCACCGTCACCATCAATGGCAGCAATGATCGCCCCGTTGGCGTGGCCGACCGCATTGCCATGGACGAAGACACCACCGCCACCGGCAACGTGCTGAGCGACGATACCGATGTCGACAACACCAGTCTGAGCGTCACCAAGTTCAGCCTCACCAATCTGCCGTTCGTCAGCGTCAAGGCTGGTGAAACCCTGGATCTTGGGGTCGGCAAACTGACCATCCAGGCCAATGGCGACTTCACCTTCGTCCCGGAGAGCAACTACAACGGCGCAGTACCATCCGTCACCTACACCCTGAGCGACGGTAGCCTCACCAGCACGGCCACCCTGCGTTTCGATATCACTCCGGTCAACGACGCCCCGGTCAACACCACGCCCGGCGCCCAGACCCTGGCCGAAGACGGCAGCAAGACCTTCAGCCTGCTCAATGGCAACAGCATCGCCGTCAGTGATGTGGACGGCGACCGCCTGACTACCACCCTCTCCGTCGAGCATGGCGTACTGACCCTCGGCCCGCTGAAAGGCGGCGTGACCTTCAGTGGCAACGGCACCGGCAGCATTACCCTGGTCGGCACCCAGGCGGCCATCAACCTGGCCCTGCAAGGCCTGAAATACGTACCGGGCAAGGACTACAATGGCCAGGACACCCTGACCATCAACAGCAGCGACGGCAAGCTGAGCGACAGCGATAGCGTCAGCCTGACCATCACCCCGGTGAACGATGCACCGGTGGCCACGCCAACCTCCGCAGCGACCAGCGAAGACGCACCCGAGATCGGTGGTCAACTGGCAGCCAGCGACGTCGATGACGACAGTCTGACCTTCACCGCCCAAGGTGCCCTGCCCGCCGGTTTCACCCTGAACGAAAACGGTACCTGGACGCTCGACCCGAGCAACGCGGCCTATCAGCACCTGGCCGAAGGTCAGTCCACCACGCTGACCATCAACTTCACCGCCAGCGACGGCAAGCTCACCAGCAACAGCACCCTGACCCTGACCGTCACCGGGGTTAACGACCAGCCGACCATTACCGCTGCCCAGGCCGAGGCCGTCGAGGGCGCGGGTGAGATCAAGGGTCAGATCGCCGCCAACGACGTCGACGATGGCGCCGTGCTGAGCTTCAGCACCACCGCCAACATCGCCGGCCTGAATCTGGGCAGCGACGGCAGCTGGACGTTCGACGCCAACCATTCCGCGTACGACTACCTCAAGGCCGGTGAGCAACTGGTACTCGAAGTACCGGTCAGCGTCACCGATGAGCATGGCGCCAGCGCCGACAGCACCCTGACCATCACCCTCACCGGCACCAATGACGCGCCGGTGGCCAATGCCGTCAGCGCCTCGGGCAACGAAGACCAGGCCGCACGCATTCAGGTCAACCTGTCCGGCAGCGATGTCGACGGCAGCGTCAGCAGCTTCACCATCGGCACCCTGCCGGCCAACGGCACCCTGTACGCCAGCGCCAACGGCGGTACCGCCCTGAATTCTGGTGATAGCGTCAACGGCCCGGTGTATTTCGTACCGAACAAGGACTGGAACGGCACCACCACCTTCGAATACAGCGCCGTGGACAACGATGGCGCCACCTCGGCAGCGCCGGCCACAGCCACCATCACCATCGCGGCGGTCAACGATCGTCCGGTCGGCGTCAATGACAACGTCACCCTGGACGAAGACACCACCGCCACCGGCAACGTGCTGAGCAATGACCGCGATGTCGATGGCGACTCCCTGAGCGTGACCCGCTTCAGCCTCACCAACTTCCCGCTGGTCAGCGTGCGCGCTGGCGAAACCCTTGACCTGGGCGTTGGCAAGCTGACCATCAAGGCCAATGGTGATTTCACCTTCGAGCCGGCGAAGAACTACAACGGCGCGGTGCCGTCCGTCACCTACACCCTGAGCGATGGCAGCCTCACCAGCACTGCCACCCTCAAGTTCGATGTCACCCCGGTCAACGACGCCCCGGTCAACACCACCCCGGGCGCCCAGACTCTGGCCGAAGATGGCAGCAAGACCTTCAGCCTGCTCAACGGCAACAGCATCAGCGTCAGCGACATCGATGGCGACCGCCTGACCACCACTGTCTCCGTCGAACACGGCGTACTGACCCTCGGCCCGCTGAAAGGCGGCGTGACCTTCAGTGGCAACGGCACCGGCAGCATCACCCTGTCCGGCACGCAAGCCGCCATCACGGCAGCCCTGCAAGGGCTGAAATACGTCCCGAGCGCGAACTACAACGGCCAGGACAGCCTGACCATCAGCACCAGCGACGGCACGCTGAGCGACACCGACAGCATCCGCCTGACCATCACCCCGGTGAACGACGCCCCGGTAGCTGCGGCCACCACCGCCGAGACCGTCGAGGACGCCCCGGCCATCGGTGGCCAGCTCGCCGCCAACGATGTCGATGGCGACACCCTGAGCTTCAGCCTGAACAATCCGGCCCCGGCCGGCTTCAGCCTCAATGCCAACGGCAGCTGGACATTCGACCCCAGCAACGCCGCCTACCAGTCGCTTGGCCAGGGCGAAGAGCTGGTCATTCAGGTGCCCTTCACCGTCACCGATGGCAAGCTTTCCAGCGCCAGCACCCTGACCCTGACCATCACCGGCGTCAACGATGCGCCGGTGGTCACCGGCGCCATCAGCGTCAGCACCGACGAAGACGCCGCCGGCCAGGTCATCAACCTGCTGGCCAACGCCAGCGACGCCGACGCCAAGGACAGCCTCAGCGTCGTCAACCTGAGCGAGCGCAGCGGCAACGACGCCTCGGGCGTCAGCCTGCAGGGCAACACCCTGGTGGTCGACCCGTCCAAGTACAACTACCTGGCTGCCGGCGAGCGGGTCGTGCTGACCTACGACTATAAGGTCAGCGACGGCAAGGGCGGCCTGGTGACCACCAGCGCCACCGTCACCATCGACGGCGTCAACGATGCTCCGGTGGTCAGCAGCGCCATCACCCAGACCACCAACGAGGACGCCAGCGCGCTGCAGGTCGACCTGCTGGCCAATGCCAGTGATGTCGACACCAGCGATGTACTCTCCGTGGCCAACGTCCAACTGGTCGGCAGCGGCGACACTTCCGGCGTTACCGTCTCGGGCAATAGCCTGCAGGTGAACCCCAACGCCTACAACTACCTGGCCGCCGGCCAGGAGCTGAAGCTCACCTACAGCTATGACGTGATCGACGGCAATGGTGGCGTCACTCCCACCACGGTCACCCTCACCATCGAGGGCCGCAACGATGCGCCAGTGCTCAGCAGCGATGTGCAGAGTGCCGGACTCAACGAACGAGCTGATGGCACCCAGGGTGAGAATGCCGGCAGCCTGACCGCCAGCGGCGATATCGGCTTCAGCGACGCGGATCTGAGCAACACCCATACCGTGGGCACTCAACTGATCAGCGCGAAGGATGGCAACGGCCAGAATGTCGACGCGCTGGGTAATCTCAGTGCCGCCATCAGCGATGCCGCGCAGGGCGACGGCGACGGCTCGGTGCACTGGAGCTACAGCGTGGCCGCTGGCGCACTGGATTACCTGGGAGCGGGCGAGACGCTGACCCTGGTCTATCGCGTCACCGTCACCGACAGCAGCAACGCCAGCACCAGCCGTGATGTGACCATCACCCTGACCGGCAGCAACGATGCGCCGATCGTCAGCGGTGCCATCACCTCGCTGACCAACGAAGACGCCTCGGCCTACAGCATCGACCTGCTGCAGAAGGCCAGCGACGAGGATGCCAATGACCAGCTCAGCGTCAGCAACCTCAAGCTGGTGGGCAGCGGCGACACCTCCGGTGTCACCTTCGACGCGGCCAGCAACAGCCTCAAGGTCGATCCGTCGCAGTACGACTACCTGGCAGTCGGCGAGAAAGTCGTCCTCAACTACAGCTACGATATCAGCGACGGTCATGGCGGCCTCGTCAGCACCACGGCCTCGCTGACCATCGAAGGTCGCAACGATGCGCCGGTGGTTACCGACACCCGGATCACCTCGGCCGAGGAAAGCACCGGCACGCCGCTGAACATCGCCGCTCCGACCGATGTCGACAGCAGCGACAGCCTGACCATCAACGTCACTGGCCTGCCACTGGTGGGTCGTGTCACCCTGGCCGACGGCAGCCCGGTCAGCAATGGCCAGAGCCTCACCCTTGCCCAACTGCAGGGTCTGAAATACGACGCACCGGCCGATTACAAGGCCGGCGACACCGTCGGCAACTTCACCTACAGCGTCAACGACGGCACCACCTCGGTGGTCGGCAGTGTCGCCATCAACGTCACGCCGGTGAACGACCTGCCGGTGGTCGACAGCACCTCCCTGACCGTTGCCGAGGAAAGCGTCGGCACGCCGCTGGGCCTCAAGGCGCCCAGCGATGTCGATGGCGATACGCTGACCATCAAAGTCACCGGCCTGCCGCAGGTCGGTCAGATCACCCTCGCCGATGGCAGCCCGGTCAGCGACGGCCAGACGCTCAGCAGCGAACAGTTGCAGGGCCTGAAATACAACGCTCCGGCCGACTACAACGCTGGCGATGCGGTCGGTAGCTTCACCTACAGCGTCAACGATGGCACCACCAGCGTGACCGGTAGCGTCACCCTGGGCGTCACCCCGGTGAACGATCTGCCGGTGGTGGACAGCACCTCCCTTACCGTCGCCGAAGAAAGCGTCGGCACGCCGCTGGGTCTGCAGGCACCGACCGACGTCGACGGCGATGCGCTGACCATCACCGTCACCGGTCTGCCGGTGGTCGGTCAGATCACCCTTGCCGATGGCAGCCTGGTCAGCAATGGCCAGACACTGACCAGCGACCAACTGCAGGGTCTGAAATACAACGCCCCGGCCGACTACAAGGCCGGCGATGCCGTCGGCAACTTCACCTACAGCGTCAACGATGGCACCGCAACCCTGAGCGGCAGCGTCGCGCTCAGCGTCACCCCGGTGAACGACGCCCCCGACGCTCGTGATGACGTCCCCGTGCTCACCGGTCTCAAAGGCAACTACTACGCCTACCGCGAAGGTGCCGACAGCCCGAACCTGAGCAACCTGGCGATGGTCAAGGACTTCATCGGCAAACACGCTGCCGATGCCACCTTCACCGCCACCTCGCTGGACTACGGCAACGGTGTCAGCAGCGACCTGGGCGGTGATGGCAACCTGCAGAAATTCCTCGGCAGCGACGCCACGTCCCTGAACACCGACCCGGCCAACAGCTCCGACGCCATCCTCGAACTCAGCGGTGCAGTGAACCTGAACGCCGGCAACTACCAGCTGCGCGTCACCGCCGATGATGGTTTCAGCATCGTCATCGATGGCAAGGTGGTTGCCGAGTACAACGGCAACCAGGGCCCGACCACCCGCGAGTTCGCCACCTTCAACGTGCCGACCAGCGGCGCACACCAGATTCAGATCGTCTACTGGGATCAGGCCGGCCAGGCCCAGCTCAAGGTGGAAATGCGCCCTGAGGGCGGCAGCTACACCGTGCTCGGCGGCACCAGCCTGAGCCACAGCCTCGATGCGCTGATCACCAACGAAGACACTGCGCTGACCATCGAGCCGGCTACCCTGCTCGGCAACGACACCGACGCGGACGGCGACAGCCTGACCATCGTCAGCGTGCAGAATGCGGTCAACGGTACCGTGGAACTGGTGGGCGGCAAGGTGGTATTCACCCCGGCGGCCAACTTCAACGGCACCGGTTCCTTCACCTACACCGTCAGCGATGGCAACGGCGGAACCGACACCGCCACCGTCAAGGTAGGTGTCACAGCGGTCAATGACCTGCCGCTGGTCGATAGCCATGCGCTGACCGTCAACGAGAAGAGCACCGGCACCGCGCTGGGTATCCAGGCGCCCACCGACGTGGACAACGACGCGCTCACCATCACCGTCACCGGTCTGCCGGTGGTTGGCCAGGTGACCCTCGCCGACGGCACTCCGATCAGCAACAACCAGACGCTCACCAGTGAGCAGTTGCAGGGCCTCAAGTACAACGCTCCGGCCGACTACAAGGCTGGCGATGCCGTGGGCAGCTTCACCTACAGCGTCAACGACGGCACCGCCACCGTGAATGGCGCCATCAACCTCGCGGTGAACCCGGTCAACGACGCGCCGGTGCTGAACAACGTCTTCATCAACGTGGACGAAGACGGCACCCTGGTCAGCCAGTTGAACGCCACCGATGCGGACGGCGACACGCTCACCTACGCCCTGAAGTCGGGCGTGAGCAACGGCACCCTGGTGCTCGACAGCGCCACCGGTCAGTACACCTACAAGCCCAACGCCAACTACAACGGCCCGGATTCCTTCATCGTCACCGTCAAGGATGGCAACGGCGGCGTGGTCGATGCCGTGGTACGGATCACCGTTGACCCGGTCAACGACGCGCCGACCGCCAACCCGGCCAGCCTGACGACCAACGAAGACACCCCGATCAACGGCAAGGTGGAAGCTCAGGATATCGACAACGACACCCTCAGCTACCGCATCGCCAGCGGCAACGGCCCGCAGAACGGCACCCTCACCCTTTACACGGACGGTTCCTATACCTACCGACCGAACAAGGACTACAACGGCTCGGACTCCTTTACCATCACCATCAGCGACGGTAAGGGTGGCGTCACCACCAGCCTGATCAGCATCGACGTGCTCCCGATCAATGACGCGCCGATCACTGCCAACCAGGCCAAGGAAACCGACGAAGACCACAGCGTCAGCGGCCAGATCGTCGCCCGCGATGTGGAAGGCGACAAGCTGACCTACGTCATCCAGTCCGGTGTCGACCACGGTTCCCTGCTGCTCAACACCACCAACGGCGAGTACACCTACACGCCGAACAAGGACTACAACGGTAGCGACTCCTTCACCATCCGCGTTTACGACGCCAAAGGCGCCTACACCGACGCCGTGGTGAACGTGACGATCAACCCGGTCAATGATGCCCCGGTCAGCGGTCCGTCCAACATCGAAACCAACGAGGACACCCCGGTAGACGGCCGCGTGACCGCACGTGATGTCGACAGCGATCCCCTCACCTACAGCATCGCCAACGGCGACGGCCCGCAGCATGGCAGCGTCACGCTCAAAGCCGACGGCACCTATACCTATCAACCGGCCAAGGACTTCAACGGTAGCGACTCGTTCACCGTCACCATCGACGATGGCAAAGGCGGCACCACCACCAGCGTGGTCACCATCACTGTCAAGCCGATCAACGATGCCCCGGTCACCACTGATCAGAGCAAGGAAACCGACGAAGATCAGAGCGTCAGCGGCAAGATCGTCGCCAGTGACGTGGATGGCGACAAGCTGACCTACGTCATCCAGGCCGGCGTCGACCATGGCTCCCTGCTGCTCAACACCACCAACGGCGAGTACACCTACACGCCGAACAAGGACTTCAACGGCACCGACACCTTCACCATCCGCGTCTACGATCCGAAGCTCGGCTATGCCGACTCCGTGGTGACCATCAAGGTCAACCCGGTCAATGATGCCCCGGTCAGCGGCCCGTCCAACATCAGCACCAATGAGGACACTCCGGTCGATGGCCGCGTGACCGCACGTGATGTCGACAACGATCCCCTCACCTACAGCATCGCCAACGGCGACGGCCCACAGCATGGCAGCGTGGTCATGGGCCCCAACGGTACCTATACCTATCAGCCGGCCAAGGACTTCAACGGCAGCGACTCGTTCACCGTCACCATCGACGATGGCAAGGGTGGCACCACCACCAGCGTGGTCAACGTTACCGTCAATGCCCTCAACGATGCGCCCGAGGCGCCGAACAGTCAGGCCTCGGTCGATGAGGATGGCACGCTGACCAGCCGCATCGTTGCCACCGACGCGGAAGGTGACAGCCTGACCTATGCGATCAAGACCGGTACGGCACACGGCAGCCTGGTACTCGATCAGTCCACTGGCCAGTACACCTACAAGCCCAACGGCGACTACAACGGCAGTGACAGCTTCGTGGTTACCGTCCGCGATGGTAAAGGTGGCGTGACCGACACCCAGGTCAACATCACCGTCAACCCGGTCAACGACGCGCCGACCAGCGCCGACAATACCGTCACGACCGACGAAGACACCCCGCGCGGCTTCTCCAGCGCCGACTTCGCCTTCAACGACATCGATGCCGGCGACAGCCTCAAGGCCATCCGCATCAACAGCCTGCCGGCCAGCGGCAGCCTGAGCCTGGGCAACGAGGCGGTGACCATCGGCATGATCATCACCGCAGCGCAGATCGCCTCGCTGGTCTACACCCCGGCGGCCAACGCCAACGGCAGCAGCAGCTTCAGCTTCTCGGTGCAGGATCAGAGCGGTGCCTTCTCCACCACGCCGAACACCATGACCCTGCAGGTTACGGCCGTGGACGATGCGCCAGGACTGGTCGACAGCAGCGTCAGCTTCGCTGAGAACCTGGCCTCCGGCAGCACCATCGCCAACCTCAGCGACCGTTTCACCGGTACCGATCAGGATCGTGACGGCGAGCCGCTGCTGTACAGCATCACCGGTGGCAACGACGCCGGCCTGTTCGCGATCAACTCGAGCACGGGTGTCATCACCCTGGCCAACGGCAAGTCCCTGGATTACGAGACCGCCACCCATCACCAGTTGCAGGTCAGCGCCACCGACGGCAAGACACCGGTCAGTGCGACCGTGACCGTCAATGTCACCAACATCAACGACAACGGTGTGGTGATCAGCGACAGCGACGCAGCAGCCAACCGCGTCGTGGAGAACGCCAGCACCGGCACCGTCGTCGGCGTCACCGCCAAGGGCGTGGACGGCGACGTGGGCGCCACCGTGACCCAGTACGAGCTGCTGGACAACGCCGGTGGCCGCTTCGCCATCAATGCCACCACCGGCGTGGTCACCGTCGCCGATGGCAGCAAGCTCGACTACGAGACGGCTACCAGCCACAACATCACCGTCAAGGCGACCAGCTCCGATGGCAGCAGCAACACCCAGGTGTTCACCATCAACCTGAGCAACGTCAACGACAACGGCGTGGTCATCAGTGACGACAACTCCGCCCCGAACTTCGTCAATGAGAACGCCGCCAACGGTACGCTGGTAGGCATCACCGCCAAGGGTGTTGACGGCGACGTAGGCGCCACCGTGACCCAGTACGAGCTGCTGGACAACGCCGGTGGCCGCTTCGCCA
>NZ_JBMDJU010000025.1:0-57715 GCF_057809355.1 Pseudomonas sp. FG29
GCAGCGAGACCCGGATGGCGGGGGTGCGTTTCTTTTGCTTACTTTTCTTTGCGCAGCTCAAAGAAAAGTAAGTCGCCCGAGGGGGCGAAACCCGGGATATCTGAACACGCCGTAGCGGCGCCCAGAACACCAACACATACCAAAAAGATCACACACAAACTTGCCAGTCCGGTATCAAGCCAGCCATGCGGCGCTCCGATCCGCCCTACTGCTGCCGAGTGAAACCAATAGTTCCAGACGCAGGAAACCGCCTTACCCAATACACCAGAAACAAAAAATCCGATGCCGCCATGGCGACATCGGATTTCTAGGGTGCTGCCAGTGTCACCCAGGGCTCAGCCCGGGCGACTCTATAGGCGCATCAGCGCTGCGATTGCTGCGCTTCTTCAGCCTTCTCGGCGGCGAGGTTGTCTTCCGAGGTGTGATTGCCCCAGTAGTCAGCATTCTTGATGCCGAGTTTCTCGGGGTGGAACACCGGATCCTTGCCCTGATCCTGCTGCTCTTCGTAGTCCTTCAGGCACTTGTAGGCAACCTTGTGCATCAGGATGATGGCGATGATGTTCAGCCAAGCCATCAGGCCCACACCGAGGTCACCCAGATCCCAGGCGAAGGTGGCACTGTGCACGGTACCGTAGACAGTTGCGGCAATGATGCCGAACTTCAGCAGCAGGGTGAGGATGGGGCGGTTCACCTTGCGGTTGATGTAGGCGATGTTGGTCTCGGCGATGTAGTAGTACGCCAGGATGGTGGTGAAGGCGAAGAAGAACAGGGCAATGGCGACGAAGGCATTGCCGAAGCCGGGCATCATATTCTCCATGGCCGTCTGCACGTAACCCGGGCCAGCGGCGACACCGGCGATACCGGTGAACAGCGCGCTACCGTCTGGCGCCTGCACGTTGTACTGACCAGTGATCAGCAGCATGAAGGCGGTGGCCGAGCAGACGAACAGGGTGTCGACATAGACCGAGAAGCCCTGCACCAGACCCTGCTTGGCCGGGTGGCTGACAGCCGCGGCGGACGAGGCGTGCGGGCCGGTGCCCTGGCCAGCTTCGTTGGAGTAGACGCCGCGTTTCACGCCCCACTGAATGGCCATACCGAGAATGGCGCCGAAACCAGCGTCCATACCGAAGGCACTCTTGAAGATCAGCGCGAGCACATCCGGCAGTTGGCCGATGTTCAGCAGGATGATCACCAGGGCGACCAGGATGTAGCCCAGCGCCATGAACGGCACCACCACCTGGGTGAAGTGGGCGATGCGCTTGACGCCGCCGAAGATGATCAGGCCGATCAGCACGGCCAGTGCGGCTGCGGTGACGTTCGGATCGATACCGAAGGCGGTGTTGGCGCTGGAGGCGATGGAGTTGGCCTGCACGCCCGGCAGCAGCAGGCCGCAGGCGAATACGGTGACGATGGCGAACAGCCAGGCGTACCACTTCAGACCCAGGCCGCGCTCGATGTAGAAGGCCGGGCCACCGCGGTATTCACCGTTGAGCTTCTCCTTGTACACCTGGCCGAGGGTGGATTCGACGAATGCCGAGCTGGCGCCGAGGAAGGCGACCATCCACATCCAGAACACGGCGCCCGGGCCACCGAAGGTGATGGCGGTGGCCACACCGGCGATGTTGCCGGTACCGACGCGACCGGCGAGGGTCATGGTCAGTGCCTGGAACGAGGTGATGCCGTGTTCGTCGGTACGCCCGGCGAACATCAGGCGAATCATTTCCTTGAAGTGACGGACCTGGAGAAAGCGACCGCGCAGAGAGAAGTAGAGACCCACGCCGAGACAGAGGTAAATCAGCGCCGGGCTCCAGACCAGACCGTTGAGGGTCGAGACCAGTTCGTTCATGCAATGCTCCTGGGCTTGCGGTCGCCTTTTGGGCGGAGCCGTTACCCGTTGATTTGTTATTGGAAGAGGGGCGACGCAGCTCAGGCGCCGGCCTCAGCCGGGCGCAGGTTGCTGGTAAAGCAGGTCGCGCACGCGGCGCGCAGAGCATGACAAAGACTGCCCGGCTTGCAATCTCTTGAGGTCACATTTTGTTACGTCGAGGCGACATTTCCTCCCTACAAGTCGCCCCACAGCTGCTGTGCGATGCTAAGCGCCACCACGGGGGCGGTCTCCGTACGCAGGACGCGTGGCCCCAGGCGGGCGGCGTGGAAGTTTGCGCCCTTGGCTTGGTCGACTTCGGCATCGCTCAAGCCGCCTTCCGGACCGATCAGAAATGCCAGTGAACGCGGCGGAACGTGACCGGCCCAGGGTTCTGCAACCGGGTGCAGCACCAGCTTCAAAGCGGCCTCGACCTGTTGCAACCAGGCCGCCAGTTCCAGCGGCGGATGAATCACCGGCAGCACCGAGCGGCCGCACTGCTCGCAGGCGCTGATCGCCACCTGGCGCCAATGGGCCATGCGCTTGTCGGCGCGCTCGTCCTTCAGACGCACCTCGCAGCGCTCGGAAACGATCGGGGTGATCTCGCTGGCACCCAGCTCGGTGGCTTTCTGAATGGCCCAGTCCATTCGCTCGCCACGCGACAGGCCCTGGCCCAGATGGATGCGCAGTGGCGACTCGGCCAGGCCGGTGAACGCCTCGCGCAACTCGACCCTTACGTTCTTCTTACCCACCTCGATCAGTTCGCCGAGGTATTCCTGGCCACTGCCATCGAACAATTGCACGGCGTCGCCGACTGCATGGCGCAGCACGCGGCCGATGTAGTGGGCCTGAGCCTCGGGTAGTTCGTGTTGGCCGAGGGAGAGTGGAGCATCGATGAAGAAACGGGATAGGCGCATAGGGCTTCAGGCTACAGGCAGCAGGCTTTAGGCGCGCAGTCTAACGCCTGCAGCGTACGGCCTGAAGCCCGTGGCCGTTTCAGCCCGGATCGCGATGATCGGGGTAGCGGTTGTCCACCGCCACGCTGATCGATTCTCGGGTGGCGATGTCGATGCCTTCGCTGGCCACCTCGGCGAGAAAGTCGATCTCTTGCGGGGTGATCACGTACGGCGGCAGGAAGTACACCACGCTGCCCAGCGGGCGCAGCAGCGCGCCGCGCGACAGGGCGTGCTGGTAAACCGCCAGGCCGCGGCGCTGCTGCCAGGGATAGGCGGTCTTGCTGGCCTTGTCGGCGACCATCTCGATGGCCAGGGCCATGCCGGTCTGGCGTACTTCGGCGACATGCGGGTGGTCGACCAGGTGCGCCGTTGCGCTCGCCATGCGCGCAGCCAGTGCCTTGTTGCGTTCGATCACATCGTCATCACGGAAGATGTCCAGGGTCGCCAGGGCAGCCGCGCAGGCCAGCGGATTACCGGTATAGGTGTGTGAATGGAGGAAGGCGCGCAGCGTGGCGTAGTCGTCGTAGAAGGCGCTGTAGACCTGATCGGTGGTGAGCACGGCGGCCATCGGCAGGTAACCGCCGGTCAGCGCCTTGGACAGCACCAGAAAATCCGGGGTGATGCCGGCCTGCTCGCAGGCGAACATCGTGCCGGTGCGACCAAAGCCAACGGCGATTTCGTCATGGATCAGGTGCACGCCATAGCGATCGCAGGCCTCGCGCAGCAGCTTGAGGTAGATCGGGTGGTACATGCGCATGCCGCCCGCTCCCTGGATCAACGGCTCGACGATCACGGCGGCGACTTCGTGGTGGTGTTCTGCCAGCGCCTGCTCCATATGGGCGAACATGACGCGCGAATGCTCCTCCCAGCTCACGCCCTCGGGGCGCAGATAGCAGTCCGGGCTGGGCACCTTGAGGGTGTCGAGCAGCAGCGCCTTGTAGGTGTCGGTGAACAGCGACACGTCGCCGACCGACATGGCCGCCACCGTTTCACCGTGGTAGCTGTTGCTCAGGGTGATGAAGCGCTTCTTGCCGGCCTGGCCGCTGTTGAGCCAGTAGTGGAAGCTCATCTTCAGCGCCACTTCGATACCCGAGGAGCCGTTGTCGGCGTAGAACACCTTGTTCAGCCCATCCGGGGTGATCTGCACCAGGCGTTCGGACAGTTCGACCACGGGCTCATGGGTGAAGCCGGCGAGCATCACGTGCTCCAGGCTTTCCAGTTGCTCACGGATGCGTGCATTGATACGCGGGTTGCCGTGACCGAAGACATTGACCCACCAGGAGCTGACCGCATCGAGGTAGCGCTTGCCGTCGAAGTCTTCCAGCCACACGCCCTGGCCGCGTCGAATCGGGATCAGTGGCAGGCGTTCGTGATCCTTCATCTGGGTGCAGGGGTGCCACAGCACCTCGAGGTCGCGCTGCATCCACTGGTCGTTCAGGCTCATGACGGTTCTCCCAATTCTCGGCCGCACAGCCTAGCAGATGCTCGCCCGGTTTCACCCATTGCCACCCATCCCTCTAACCGAGCCGCCTGGCGGCAGACGAGCAACTTTGTCATCCCGTTTGTCACTAACGAGGTCGCGCTGGAATCAGGCATTTAGTTATCGTATTTCTCGATATTTCCAAGCGAAAAATTCCCCTTTAATTCGATGCTTTTATCGATAACCTTTCTCCACTTCCTTATCAGGGATACATGGCATGCAGTGGCGCAACTCTCCCGCTCGTTATGGTCTGGTCAGCATTTCGCTGCACTGGCTGGTGGCTCTGGCGGTCTTCGGGCTTTTCGCCCTCGGTTACTGGATGGTGGGCTTGAGCTACTACGATCCGTGGCGGCAAGAGGCGCCCGACCTGCACAAGAGCATCGGCCTGCTGCTGTTCGGTCTGATGCTGCTGCGGGTGCTCTGGCGTCTGCTCAATCCCTCGCCGGCAGCGCTGGCCAGCCACGGTGCCATGACCCGTCTGGCCTCCAAGCTCGGCCACGGGCTGCTGTATCTGGGCCTGTTCGGCGTGATGATCACCGGTTACCTGATTTCCACCGCCGATGGCCGTGGCATCGAGGTGTTCGGCCTGTTCACCGTGCCCGCCACGTTCACCGGCATTCCCGACCAGGAAGACGTGGCTGGCGACATTCATCGCATTCTTGCCTGGGGGCTGGTGATCTTTGCCGGTGTCCACGGCCTGGCGGCGCTCAAACATCACTTCATCGACCGCGACAGCACGTTGCTGCGCATGTTCGGACGTTGAATCCATCTCGGGCAAACGGCTTGCCCCACTTTCGATACGACCTGCAAGGAGACTCAAGATGCTGAAGAAAACTCTCGCCGCGCTGGTGCTCGGTTCCGCTCTGATCGGCGCTCAGGCCATGGCTGCCGATTACGTGATCGACAAGAAGGGCCAGCACGCCTTCGTCAACTTCAAGATCAGCCACCTGGGCTACAGCTGGCTGTACGGTACCTTCAAGGATTTCGACGGCAAGTTCAGCTTCGATGCGGCCAAGCCCGAGGCCAGCAAGGTCAGCGTGACCCTGAAGACCGCCAGCGTCGACACCAACCACGCCGAGCGTGACAAGCACATCCGCAGCGCCGACTTCCTCAACGTCGCGGCCCACGACACCGCGACTTTCGAGTCCACCTCGGTCAAGTCCACCGGTGAAGGCACCGCTGACGTCACCGGTAACCTGACGCTGAACGGCGTGACCAAGCCGGTCGTATTCGCCGCCAAGTTCATCGGCGAAGGCAAGGATCCGTGGGGCGGCTACCGCGCCGGCTTCGAAGGTACCACCACCATCAAGATGAAGGACTTCGACATTTCCATGGATCTCGGCCCGGCTTCGGAAACCGTCGAGCTGATCATCTCCATCGAAGGTGTTCGTCAGTAAAGAAAGCGGCCGCTTGCGGCCTGGCTGATGACCCTCTCCCACATATGGGAGAGGGCTATTCAGCCGTGCATCCGCTTGCCTCTGGCAATAACAAAAACGCCGCCCCTAGGGGCGGCGTTTTCGTTGCTGCTACGCGCGCTTATTCGTCGCGGTTGCGCGTCAGCAGGGCCGGCTTCTCGCCACGCGGACGGCTGCTGGTGGCCAGTTCGTCGAGCTGTTCCGGCGTCGGGAAGCGATCCAGGCGCGAGCTCTTGTGCACGATGACCGGCTGACGTTCGCGCGGGTTGCGCACGGCTGCTTCAGAGCGTGGCAGCTCATCGCGATCCAGCGAGGTAACGCGGCCATCGTGAGCGGGGCGACGTGCCCCACCGCCGTTGCGACCCTGTCCGCCGCTGCCTGCGCCCTGGCGACGGTTCTTGCCACCCTGGCCTTGGCCTGCTGGCTTGGCGCCGCCATTGTTGCGCGGTGGTTTGTTGGCCGGGCGCGGAGCACCTTGGGCTGCACCCGCTGGGGCGCCGCCACGACGGCCACGCTGCGACTTGTTCTGGTTGGGGCTGACGTAGTCGACGCGGTTACCGAAGTTGTCGATCTCGTCGTCGAGAAACTCCTCCGGGTCACGGTTCGGCGGCAGTGCCGGCGCGGCAGGGCTGGCCGTTGCGCCGTCGCTCTTGGGCGTGCGGCGCTTGCGGTCGCGGCGCGGTTTGGCTGGCTGCTCCTTGCCTGCGTCCTTGCCCTTGTCCTTGCGGCCGCCATTGTCATGTTCGGCCTTGGCTTTGCCTTCGCCGCCGTTCTGGGCTTTCTGCGGTTTCTGGCCGCGTTGCCCGCCACGCGGCTGGCGTGGTTCGCGCACTTCCGGACGCTCCGCTTCCACGGCACTGGCGTCGAAGCCCAGCAGATCACCGTCGGGGATCTTCTGCTTGGTCATCCGCTCGATGCTCTTGAGCAGTTTCTCCTCGTCCGGAGCGACCAGGGAAATGGCCTCACCGCTGCGGCCGGCACGACCGGTACGGCCGATGCGGTGCACGTAGTCTTCCTCGACGTTGGGCAGCTCGAAGTTGACCACATGCGGCAGTTGATCGATATCCAGGCCGCGTGCGGCGATATCGGTGGCGACGAGGATACGCACCTTGTTCGCCTTGAAGTCGGCCAGGGCCTTGGTGCGTGCGTTCTGGCTCTTGTTGCCGTGGATCGCAGCAGCCGGCAAACCGTGCTTGTCGAGGTATTCGGCCAGGCGGTTGGCACCGTGCTTGGTACGGGTGAACACCAGCACCTGTTCCCAGGCGCCCTGGGTGATCAGGTGGGCGAGCAGCGCGCGCTTGTGGCTGGCGGCCAGACGGAACGCGCGCTGTTCGATGCGCTCGACCGTGGTGTTCGGCGGCGTGACCTCGATGCGTTCCGGGTTGTGCAGCAGCTTGCCGGCCAGGTCGGTGATGTCCTTGGAGAAGGTCGCCGAAAACAGCAGATTCTGGCGCTGGGTGGGCAGCTTGGCCAGCACCTTCTTGACGTCGTGGATGAAGCCCATGTCGAGCATGCGGTCGGCTTCGTCGAGCACGAGAATTTCTACATGCGACAGGTCGATGGCTTTCTGGTTGGCCAGGTCGAGCAGGCGACCGGGGCAGGCGACGAGCACGTCGACGCCCTTGGCCAGGGCCTGCACCTGCGGGTTCATGCCGACACCGCCGAAGATGCAGGCGCTGACGAATTTCAGGTCACGGGCGTAGATCTTGAAGCTGTCGTGCACCTGGGCGGCCAGCTCGCGGGTCGGTGTCAGCACCAGTACGCGCGGTTGTTTCGGGCCGTGACGTTGTTCGCGATCCGGATGGCCGCCCGGGAACAGGCGCTCGAGGATCGGCAGGGCGAAGCCGCCCGTCTTACCTGTACCCGTCTGGGCCGCCACCATAAGGTCGCGACCTTGCAACACGGCGGGAATGGCCCGCTGTTGCACCGGAGTGGGTTGGGTGTAGCCGGCGGATTCGACCGCACGGACTAAAGCCTCGGAGAGACCGAGGGAGGCAAAGGACATGAGCAATCCTGTACTAGTGAGGGCGTGGCCCTGGGGGTGTAGAGCCTGGCTTGAATCACGCGTTGGGGGGCATGATCCCGTCCGGTACTGCTGATTTCCGAGAATCAGCATCCGGGCGCAAGCCTGGCGGGAAGGCCCGAGTATAACAGAGCATGCGGCTTGCGCATCCCTCAGCCTGTCGGATAGGTCACGGCCTGAGCGTTCAGGGGTGCTCGAGCGACTCGAGGTAGCGTTGCCGCAAGCGCTGGTAGCTCGGTTCGGTCTTGAAGCGACGCAGCTCTCGGGCGAATGCTCCGGCCATCTGCCGCAGCTCGGGTGTCTTGCGCAGCGCCAGAAACAGGCGATCGCGACCCAGTACCGTGGCGTTGTAGCCGATCTCCGTTTCCAACCCCATCTGCTGGCTCAGCATGAGCCCCGTACGTCGGTCATTGACCACCAGGTCGATGCGATGCCGCACCAGCTTGCCGAAGTTGGCTTCATGGGTCGGGGCTTCTTCGAGGATGAATGCGCTGGAAGTCTGGAAGGCGTCGTTGTGGTACCAGTAGCCGGGCGAGGTGCCGATCACCCGACCGTGCAGATCCGCCAGATCACGAAACGGGAACGGACGACTGCGGGCGAAGAACAGCACGAACTCGATATCGCTGAGTGGCTCGTCGACGAACTGCATGTGCGCTTCGCGTTCCGGCTTGCGGAAGATGTCGAGAATGCCATCGGCCAGGTCTTGATCCATGGCCAGCAGGCAGCGCTTCCAGGGCATGAACTGCAGCTGCAGATCGATGTTCAGGCGCTTGAGCACCTCGCGGGTGACTTCGTAGTCCAGCCCCGCAGGCTGGCCTTCCTGCTCGAAGACGTAAGGCGGCCATGCCTCGGTGACCAGGCGAAGGGTTTTCGCCTGGGCGCAGAGGCTGAGTCCCCACAATAGAAGTGTGGCAATAATTTGGCGCTGAAATACTGGCATCGCGCCAGATTAACCACTTTGCCGATCCGGTGAAAGCGTTCAGCGGGTTTGTCCGCTGAACGACCGGCGATCAGGAGACGATGCGGTAGCAGGGTTCGTAGGCGCTGCCGCCCGGGAGTTTCATGCGGTGTTGCTCGACGAAGGCCTGCAGCAGTCGATCCAGCGGTTGCATGATGCCGGGCTCGCCCTTGATCTCGTAGGGGCCGTGTTCCTCGATCAGGCGAATGCCGTTCTCCTTGACGTTGCCGGCGACGATGCCGGAGAAGGCGCGGCGCAGGTTGGCGGCCAGCTCATGCAGCGGCTGCTGGCGGGTCAGGTTGAGTCCGGCCATGGCTTCGTGGGTCGGTTCGAAGGGATGCTGGAAGCCCTCGTCGATCTTCAGCAGCCAGTTGAAGTGGAAGGCGTCGTTGCGCTCGCGGCGGAAGCGCTCCACTTCACGGATGCCGGCGTGCATCGCACGCGCCACCTCAGCTGGATCGTTGAGGATGATGCGGTAGCGCTGCTGCGCTGCTTCGCCCAGTGCAGCGCCGATGAATGCATGCAACTGCTCCATGTAGGCAGCGGCACTCTTCGGCCCGGTGAGGATGACCGGGAAGGGCAGATCCTGGTTGTCCGGGTGGGTGAGGATGCCCAGCAGGTAGAGAAACTCCTCGGCCGTGCCGGCACCGCCAGGGAAGATGATGATGCCGTGGCCGACGCGGACGAAGGCCTCCAGGCGCTTCTCGATGTCCGGCAGGATCACCAGCTCGTTGACGATCGGGTTTGGCGCCTCGGCGGCGATGATGCCCGGCTCGGTCAGCCCCAGGTAGCGGCCCTTGAGGTTGCGCTGCTTGGCGTGGCTGATGGTGGCGCCCTTCATCGGCCCCTTCATCACGCCCGGGCCGCAGCCGGTGCAGATGTCCAGGCCGCGCAGGCCGAGCTCGTGGCCGACCTTCTTGGTGTATTTGTATTCCTCGGTGCTGATCGAGTGGCCGCCCCAGCACACCACCATCTTCGGCTCGACGCCGCTGCGCAGGGTGCGTGCGTTGCGCAGCAGGTGGAAGACGTAATCGGTGATGCCTTCGGAGCTGTCCAGGTCGATGCGCTTGTTCTCCAGCTCGCTCTGGGTGAAGACGATGTCGCGCAGGGCGCTGAACAGCATCTCGCGAGTGCTGGCGATCATCTCGCCATCGACGAAGGCGTCCGCCGGTGCGTTGAGCAGTTCCAGGCGGATGCCGCGATCCTGCTGGTGAATCTTCACCTCGAAATTCGGGTAGGCCTCGAGGATGGTCTTGGCGTTGTCGCTGTGCGAACCGGTATTGAGGATCGCCAGGGCGCACTGGCGGAACAGGCGGTAGACGCTGCCGGAACCGGTTTCGCGCAATTGCTGCACTTCGCGTTGGGAGAGAGTTTCCAGGCTGCCCTTGGGGCTGACGGAGGCGTTGATCGTGGAGCGTTTGAGCATGTAGGAGAATCCTTGATGGCAAGGTCGCGTCGATAGCCGGCGCGGAAGAATTTCGACTGCTTGATCGGTTGTTCAGGGTCGCCGTTGACGGTCGTTGAGTGGGCTGTCGGTTTCGCTCGGGTTCAGCAGAAATACCACATAGCCGCGAAACCATGGGCTGCTTTCTAGATAATCCGGTGCCTGCCACTGGCCGTTTTGTATCAGGCCGATGCGGAACGGCAGCTGCAGCCGCGCGATGCTCGGCAGATAGCGCGCGTGGTCGGTAATGCTGTGGCGGCCCTGGTAGGTCTGCATCACCACTTCGTCGATCACGCCGCTGAGCCGGTTCAGTGCCGCCGGGTCGGCGTTGCCTGCCCAGTCGAGCAGGCCAGTGATGCCCAGGCGGTAGTGCGCTGGTAGCCGTCGACGCAAATCCTCGAGAAAAGCCGCGTAGCGATCCAAGTGCAGGGTCTGTGCATCGAAGTCGATCTGGATGCCTGCAACTCGGTTGCCCGCGCGCTGCCAGCGTTGCAACTGCTTCAGCAGCAGGGCGTGGACGGCCTCGTTCCAATCCAATGTGTGAGCGCGATATACCAGCCACACCTCGATGTCTTTCGACAGCCTGGGCATGGCTGGGTTCTGCGCCTGCATGCGCGCGGGCGGATCACCGGCGCGGCGCGGGCCGTCGATCTGCCCTTGCAGCACGTACAGCGTGTGGGCCTGCGCCAGTACCGGCTGTGGCCTGACGCCTGCCCAGAGCCAGAAGGCCTGGTAGTCGGCGGCATCGACGCGCCCGGCCTCTGCCGGCAGGCAGGTTGCCAGCAGCAATAACCCTACCAGTAGTACTTGAGCTGCTGCGCCCACGGGGTGTCCGCATAGTGCCGCTTGAGGGTCTGGAACCACTGCTTGCGCTCGCTCTTGGCGATGTCCTGAGCGTCACAACCGTTGTAGCCGCTGGGGGCGTAGCAGTTGATGGCGCGAAACAGCGCATAGGCTTTGTCGTCGCGGCTGGCCTGGGGCGCTTTCATCAGCGTCTGGTAGCCGGCCAGGCGGGAATGGGGCGAGCCCTCGAACTGGCTGGGCGCGCTGCCCAGTTCGCCGGCGCGCGGCGGTTGATCGAGGCTGTGGCCGTCGAGGCCGTTGACGCGGATGAAGTCGCCCAGGCACAGCAGGCCCTGTGCGTCTTCGGCATTGGCCGCCAGGCGCTCGACGACCTTGGTTAGCGCCGGGCAGGCATAGCCGGCGTCGTTGCCGCCTGCCCAGGCGAACAGATTCGGGTCGAACTGCTGTGGTGGTTGTGCCGGCTTGTAGGGGAGGCGGGCGACATCGCGCAGGAAGTCGGCGTAGAGGCCATCGTTCAGGTCGCGATAGAGCAGGGTGTACAGCGCCGTTTCGCGCTCGCCAGGCGCGGCCTGTTCGCTGTCAGCCCGCTGACGCAGCAGGTCGGCCCGGGCACCGTAGGCCAGCAGGCGTTCGCGGATGGGCGCGGTGGTGATCGGTGAGTGGGCGGCAAACACCTTGTCCAACTGCCCGCTGCGTTCGTAGTTCAGGGCCAGGGCCAACTGCAACTGGGCTTGCTGCAGTGGATCCTCGCTGCGTGCGAGCAGGGCCAGCCAATGCTGCTGGGCACCTGGCAGATCGCCCTTGGCTTCCATGGCCAGGCCGCGCAGGGTTTCCTGGCTGAAGACGAGGACGTTCATCGGCCCGCTACTGGCCTCCGGCAAGGCCGCAAGCGCCTGCTCGGCATTGCCGCCGCGATAGAAATGCCAGGCAGCCATTAGGTAGGCATGCAGGCCGGGCCGGCTGGCGAAGCGCGGTTGCTGAGCCTGCAACTCTTCCAGGCTGAGCCGTGGTGGTTCGCTGCCTGGATTGCGCAGGCGAACCAGATCAACCATGGCCAACAGCAGGGGATCCTCCACCGCTTCGGGCGCAAGGCCGGGAAGCAGCTTGCCGTCCAGCTCTTCGATCAGGGCGTGCAGGTCGGTCGGCTGGGTGCGCTGGCTGAACGCTTCGGCGAAAGCCTGCGCGAAGCGCCGGGTATCGCCCGCAAGCCAGTAGACGCGGCGCAGCAGGCCGCGTGCCGAGTCGCTGTAGAGCCCCTGGGGGTAGCTCTGCAGGTACTGCTCGAAGGCTTTCTCGCTGCTTGCCAGGTGCGTCTTGTCGACCTGCTCCGGGCTGAAGAAGCCGTATTCGTCGAACGCGTTCAGTTGCGCCTGATTCAGTGCGACACGGCCGAGCAGGTAATGCGCGGTTTCCCGCAGCCAGGGCTGCTGGTTGTCTGTCAGTGAGCTGAAACTCTGCTGGGCGGCGTCGAGGTCGCCGCGATAGAACGCGTCTGCGCCACTCAGGTAGTGGCCGAAATCCTGGCTGGCGGCTGACTGCAGCTGCGCCGCCGGCGGCAGGATGTCTTGTGGCTGCGGGTCGCCTTCGCCGCACAGGCTCAGCAGGTTGAGACGCGAGCGGGCCAGCGCCTGGGCTTCGCTCGCGGCCAGTTGCGGCGTTGCATCGAGCGCATCGATGAAGCCGCGTACGGCCAGCAGGTCGTTGCTGCGGCAGCGGTTACCCTCGCCATCGGCGAACTGCTGAACGGCGAAAGTGCTGGCCTCGCTGGGGATGCCAAGACGCTGCAGGGCCTCACTCAGGTAGGTGACATCCGGATCAGGTGCCGGCTGCCCATCCACGTCGCTCGCTGGCGTCTCCTGGCGGCCCGGGTCGAGCATGCCGAGGCTGAACGGTACCCGGCCATAGCCATATTCGTAGCCATCGATGGCCTGTGGGTCACGGTTCAGATGCAGGTAGCCGGCATCGTCGAGCAGCAGTTGCAGGTTGACGCGGCTGTCATTGCCAGGGCTGAGAAAAGCCAGGTTGTTGCACGTCGAGAAGTCCTCGGAAATCAGCTTCCAGCTCGGTGTGCAGGTCATATCGGCGCTGGCCAGTGCGGCGGGCGCATGCAGGCCAGCCAGCAGGGCGAGGAGGAACAGGCGTTTGATTGTCATAGGGCTCGTCCTTGAGCGTGGGCGCCGCTGTGCGGCTCCCTGCCCGTCAGCGTTTGAGACCGAGGTTGTTCCAGATGGCCAGGCTGGGGCCGGCCAGGTTCATGCTGTAGAAGTGCAGGCCCGGCGCGCCGCCTTGCAGCAGGCGTTCGCACATCTCGGTGATCACCTGCTCGCCGAAGGCGCGAATGCTGTCGCTGTCATCACCGTAGGCTTCCAGCTGCTTGCGCACCCAGCGCGGGATCTCCGCGCCGCAGGCGTCGGAGAAGCGCGCCAGCTTGCTGTAGTTGGTGATCGGCATGATGCCCGGCACCACGGGGATATCCACGCCGAACTTGCGCACGCGTTCGACGAAGTAGAAGTAGCTGTCGGCGTTGAAGAAGTACTGGGTAATGGCGCTGTCGGCGCCGGCCTTGGCCTTGCGCACGAAGTTGGCGACGTCGCTTTCGAAGTTGCGTGCCTGCGGATGCATTTCCGGGTAGGCGGCGACTTCGATATGGAAGTGATCACCGGTTTCGTTGCGGATGAACTCGACCAGTTCGTTGGCGTAGCGCAGCTCGCCGCTGGCCATGCCCATACCGGACGGCAGATCGCCGCGCAGGGCGACGATGCGCTTGATGCCGGCGTTCTTGTACAGGTTGAGCAACTCGCTCAGCTCGGCTTTTGTATCGCCGACGCAGGACAGGTGCGGTGCGGTCGGCACCTTCACTTCGCCATCGAGTTGCAGCACGGTGTTGAGTGTACGGTCGCGGGTCGAACCGCCTGCGCCATAGGTGCAGGAGAAGAAATCTGGGTTGTAGGTCGCCAGTTGGCGCGCGACTTCCATCAGTTTTTCATGCCCGGCTTCGGTCTTGGTGGGGAAGAACTCGAAGCTGTAACGGCGTTCTTGAGACATGGGAAATTCCTTCGGGCGGCAGGCTACAGGCTGCAGACGAAGCGATTCGCCTGCAGCCTGCGGCCTGAAGCTTGTGGCCTTAGTAGCGATAGGTGTCCGGCTTGAACGGGCCTTCCACGGACACGCCGATGTACTCGGCCTGCTGCTTGGTCAGTTGGGTGACCACGCCACCGAAGCCCTTGACCATTTCCAGTGCGACTTCTTCGTCGAGCTTTTTCGGCAGCACTTCGACGGTCAAGCGCGCGGCCTTTTTGTCGGTCGGCATGTCGGCGAACTTCTGCTCGAACAGGAAGATCTGCGCCAGCACCTGGTTGGCGAACGAGCCGTCCATGATGCGGCTCGGGTGGCCAGTGGCGTTGCCCAGGTTCACCAGACGGCCTTCGGCCAGCAGGATCAGGTAGTCATCGTTGGCCGGATCGAAGCTGCCGGCGCCGGTGCGGTGGATCTTGTGCACCTGCGGCTTGACCTCTTCCCACGCCCAGTTCTTGCGCATGAAGGCGGTGTCGATCTCGTTGTCGAAGTGGCCGATGTTGCACACCACGGCGCGCTTCTTCAGAGCCTTGAGCATGTTGGCGTCGCAGACGTTGACGTTACCGGTGGTGGTGACGATCAGGTCGATCTTGCCCAGCAGGGCCTTGTCGATGCTGGCTTCGCTGCCATCGTTGATGCCGTCGATGTAGGGCGATACCAGTTCGAAGCCGTCCATGCAGGCCTGCATGGCGCAGATCGGGTCGACTTCGGTGACTTTGACGATCATGCCTTCCTGACGCAGCGACTGCGCCGAGCCTTTGCCCACGTCGCCGTAGCCGATGACCAGCGCCTGCTTACCCGACAGCAGGTGGTCGGTGCCGCGCTTGATGGCGTCGTTGAGGCTATGACGGCAGCCGTACTTGTTGTCGTTCTTGCTCTTGGTGACCGCGTCGTTGACGTTGATCGCCGGGACTTTCAGGGTGCCGGCCTTGAGCATGTCGAGCAGGCGGTGCACACCGGTGGTGGTCTCTTCGGTGATGCCGTGGATGCGCTCGAGCATCTGCGGGTATTTCTTGTGCAGAATCTCGGTCAGGTCACCGCCGTCGTCCAGCACCATGTTGGCGTCCCACGGCTGGCCATCCTTGAGGATGGTCTGCTCGATGCACCACTCGTACTCCTGCTCGGTCTCGCCCTTCCAGGCGAATACCGGGATACCGGCGGCGGCGATGGCGGCAGCGGCCTGATCCTGGGTGGAGAAGATGTTGCAGGACGACCAGCGCACTTCGGCGCCCAGGGCGGTCAGCGTCTCGATCAGCACGCCGGTCTGGATGGTCATGTGGATGCAGCCGAGGATCTTCGCGCCTTTCAGCGGTTGGCTGGCGGCGTACTTGCGGCGCAGGCCCATCAGTGCCGGCATCTCGGATTCGGCGATGGTCAGTTCTTTGCGGCCCCAATCGGCCAGGGAAATATCGGCGACCTTGTAGTCGTTGAAAGCGCTCATGAAAGCTCTCCATTCGTTGTCTGCGAATGGGCGCCGTTGATGCGTTTGGATAACGCCCCATCCGAGCCTGACAGCCTGGAAGGCTGGTTCGAATCTGCCGCGAAGCATTGCTGGAATGCGGGGCTTGGGATTCGAAACAAATCTTCCAGGTTGCTGCAGCGCCCCTCGGACGGGTGGCGGGAGCGACCGGAGCGGTGCCGGTCGCGTGAAACGTGTGGATTATAGCGAGCCGAACGGCGGCACCCAAGGTTTTCCGTCGCATTCAGCGGGCTATCGAGCCGATAACCGGCGATGCCGCGACAAGCGCAGCGTTGGCGGCGCATCATGGGCACCCCATCTGGCACGGAGGACGTTGCATGAACTTCCACACTCGCAAGTGGATCAAGCCCGAAGACCTCAACCCCAATGGCACCCTGTTCGGTGGCAGCCTGTTGAAATGGATCGATGAAGAAGCGGCAATCTACGCCATCGTTCAGCTCGACAATCAGCGCGTGGTGACCAAGTTCATCTCCGAGATCAACTTCGTCAGTTCGGCGCGGCAGAGCGACATCATCGAACTGGGCATCACCGCCACCGAGTTCGGTCGTACCTCCATCACCCTGTGCTGCGAGGTGCGCAACAAGGTCACCCGCAAGAGCATCCTGACCATCGACAAGCTGGTGTTCGTCAACCTCGGCGAGGACGGCTTGCCGGCGCCTCACGGCAAGACGGCGATCACCTACGCCAAGGATCGTTTCCCCGGCTGAGCCGCGCTGGCAAAGATGGCCGCAGGCTTGGCCGAAGCGCCGGCATCATCGGTGGCGGCAGTCATGGACGTGGGCGGGATGCTCGCGCAGGCTTGGCTTCCCGTTCCCAACCGTGAAAGCCCGTCATGACCCTTGCCTACTGGTGCGTACTGATCGCCATCTTCCTGCCCTACCTGGGCACCGCTGCCGCCAAGTTTCTCGGCCCTGGCTATGGCCCGCGGGCCAACCAGGATCCACGCGCCTTTTTGGGTACGCTGGAAGGCTGGCGCAAGCGGGCCAACAACGCTCAGCTCAATGGCTTCGAAGTCACCCCGGCTTTCGCTGCGGCGGTGATCATCGCCCATCTGGCCGGTGGCGCCGAGCAGGCGTTGCTCGATCAGTTGGCGATGGCCTTCATCGCCAGCCGGGTGCTGTACTTCATCTGCTACCTGGCCGGCTGGGGGGTATTGCGCTCGCTGCTGTGGTTCGCCGGCATGGGGCTGATCGTCGCGTTGTTCCTAGTGGCCGCCTGAGTCATCGGGCTAGCTGAACCCGAGCTGACGCGGTGCGGCTGCGGACGCTCGTGCGACATTTGCGTGCTTGGCCTAGCTGCGGCAAGTGGTGATACTGGCGCCCCCTTCTCGCCGGGAAGTCGTATCGATGACGATGAAGAAGTTCCTGTTGGTCGCCTGTGCCTGCCTGACGCTGGCCGCCTGTGGCGGTGTCGATCCCAATTCGCCGCTGGGCAAACGCCAGGCGCTGTTCAAGCAGATGCTCAAGGTCAGCGAGGATCTGGGCGGCATGTTGCGCGCGCGCATTCCTTACGACGAAGCGGCCTTCATTGCCGGCGCCGCAAAGCTGGACACGCTGTCCCGCGAGCCCTGGCAGCACTTCCCGCAGGTGCGGGACGACGAGCGCAGCCAGGCGACCGACGAGGTCTGGCAGCGCCAGGAGCGTTTCCAGCAGATGGCGCGCGATCTCGAGGCGTCCACGGCTGCGCTGGTGCAGGTCACCACCGCGCCGCCGCTGAGTCGCTCGGCGCTGGAACCGGCGGTGCAGCGTGTCGAGGACAGCTGCGAGGCCTGCCACAAGGCATTTCGCGCTTACTGAACAGCGCGGGCTTCGGCCTCGGCCTGTTCCAGCTCGGCGCGCGCCTCAGCCAGTTTGGCCTGGTGCTTGGCGATCTTCTCCGGGTCGCCCTGGCCCATGGCTTCGCGCAGATCCAGCTTGCGCTGCTCGACCTCCTGGCGCGCCTCTTCCACGCTGGCCAGGCGCTGCCGATGCAGGGAGACGTCGTTGCAGTAGGCGTCCACGTTGCCCAGGGCGCGGTGCAGCCCATCCAGTTCGGCCGTGTTGCCCTGTCGCTGGGCGGTTTCGATTTTTTCCTGCAATACCCGGCGCTTGTCGTTGCAGTCCTTGTCGGCTTCGGCGGCCAGGGGCAGGGTGACGTTCAGCGTTGCAGTGAGCAGCAGGCCGAGCGCGGTCGCTTGACGGATCATGTCGCTTCCTCGTGAGTGCCTATTGCGAAGTGACTCCGTCAGGCGCTCGAGGTTCGGCCGAGGCGGCAACGCTCCGATCGGGAGCCGGTGCGTTTTGGCGTGACTGAAAGGCAGCTACGCCAGCTTTTTGCAGCTGCCTGGCCAGGCTCTGCACCTCGGGATGACTGAAGAATGCCAGCAGTTGCTCGGCGCGCTTCTGGCCGACGCCCGGTTGCCGACGCCAGGTGTCCAGATCGCGCTCGGTGAGGCTCTGCCAATCATCGAGTGTGCCGCTGTCGAAACCCGGTGGCGCGCCGAGTGCGCGCAGCCATTGCCGCAGCGGTTTGTCCCTGGCCTGGTGGAAGGCTTGCTGCAACTGCTCTGCGCGCTGTGCGCCGATGCCGGGCAGGCTCTGCAATTGGCCTGCATCCAGTTCCAGCCAATCGAGCAGGCCATGCAGGCCCAGGCTACCCCAGAGAGCGGGGCCGACACCGCTCATCGCCAGGCCCTGTTTGCCGCTCAGCCAGGCCAGGCGGGCCTGGAATTGTTGCTGGCACGGCGGGCTGCTGTGCCAGCAACTCAGCGCGTGGTATTCCTCGGCATGCGGTACTTCCACGTCGGCGCGTTGCTGGCTGCGCCAGATCACCTCGTCGAGACGCGGGATGGTCAGGCCGGAGAGGCGAATGGCGACCTGATCGCCGGGGCGAATGTCCAGCGCTTGCCAGCGCTGCAGCGAGCCGACAGCGACGCGGCTGATGCGCCGGTCGTCGAGCAGCACCGGCTGCAGTTCCAACACCGGGTTGATGCGGCCGGTGCGACCAATGTTGAAATGCACCCGCTGCACCACAGCCAGCGCCTGGCTGGCCGGGTATTTCCAGGCCACCGCCCAATGCGGTGGTTCGGCCTGCCAGCGTTCGCCCGCAGGTCGTTGTCCCTGGCGCAACACCACGCCATCGCTGGCGAAGGGCAGGGCGCTGCGATACCAGCGCTGCCGCCATTCAGCTGCTTGCGCCAGGTTTTCCACCGGGCGGCTGTAGATGCGGCTGTCCTCCAGGCCCAGGCGCTGCAAGCCGGCCAGACGTGCTTGCATATCGGCCGGGCCATCGGGCCAGTCCCAGACGAACAGGCCAATGCCGGCCGCTTCCTCGACGGATATCGTCTGCCGTGCCATCAGTCCTGCCACTTTGCCGCGTGCGCCGGCACTGCCGTCGCGGGCCTGCTGGTGGTTGTCCAGGCGCCAGTACAGCTCGCCCTGCAGGATGGCGTCCAGCGGCTGGGGCAGTTGCTGGGGTATGGCCGGCAACTCAAGCGCGCGGGCTGTCCAGTCCTGCCCGCTGCGTCCATCGCCACGGCTGATGGCCTGCTGCAGGCGGCCTTGGCGATAGACCAGGGTCACCGCGACGCCGTCGACCTTGGGTTGAATCCAGATATCGCTACGACCGGCGAGCCACTGACCGATGCCTGCCTCGTCGAGCTTGCGCAGGCCGGTCTGGGCGATGGGATGAGGTCGCTCGGCACTCGCGCCTGCCAGGGCGTCGCCGGGGGCCTGTTGCGCTTGACCGAAGCATGTCTGCCACTGGCTCAGGCGAGCGCGGGCCTGGTCGTAGAGCTCGTCGGCTACCAGGCTGCGGCCCTGATTGTGGTAAGCGTCATCCCAGGTGGCGAGCTGATCTTGCAGGGCAGTCAACTCCTGCGCGGCTTGTGCGCTGGACCAGTCGGGACAGGGTGCGGCCAGGCTCGACATGGAGCCGAGCAGGGCGGTGAGTGCCAGAGCGTTGCGCATGGTTCCTCCTTGAACCCTTCCGTGCTGTTGCTTTTCCTGGGGGCTGATATATTTCGCGCCCCAACTTCTACTCTAGCCAAGGAACGGTAAATGGACGTGATCGGTTTTCTCCTCGCGTTGGCAGCCTGGATCTGGTCTGTGGCGCGTGGCATCCAGGTGTCGCTGATCTGCGTCGTGCTCAACTTCCTGTTCCCGCCCGTCTCGCAGGGGATTTTCGCCCTCTATGAGCCGCCCATGCGTGCGCCGTTGCTGTTCATGGTCATTGGCCTGGGGATGATGTATATCGGCGGTGGCCTGAAGATTTCCTGAGGCGCATAAAACGAAAAAGCCCCGCACAGCTCACGCTGGCGGGGCTTTTTTGTGGGCGCTGATTACAGGCCAGCGGCGGCGCGCAGGGCCTCGACCTTGTCGGTCTTCTCCCAGGTGAAGCTGGTGAAGCTGTCGTCGCCGACGGTCTTCTGCACCGGGGTGCGGCCGAAGTGGCCGTAGGCGGCGGTGTCGCGGTACATCGGGTGGAGCAGGTCGAGCATCTTGGTGATGGCGTACGGACGCAGGTCGAACACCTCGCGCACCAACTGGATGATCTTCTCTTCGGCGATCTTGTGGGTGCCGAAGGTGTTGATCGAGATGGACGTCGGTTGGGCCACGCCGATGGCGTAGGACACCTGGATCTCGCAGCGCTCGGCCAGGCCGGCGGCGACGATGTTCTTGGCCACGTAGCGGCCGGCGTAGGCAGCCGAACGGTCGACCTTGGACGGATCCTTGCCGGAGAAGGCGCCGCCACCGTGGCGGGCCATGCCGCCGTAGCTGTCGACGATGATCTTGCGCCCGGTCAGGCCGCAATCGCCCACCGGGCCGCCGATGACGAAGTTGCCGGTCGGGTTGATGTGGAACTGGGTGTCCTTGTGCAGCAGTTCGGCCGGCAGGCTGTGCTTGATGATCAGCTCCATCACCGCTTCACGCAGGTCTTTCAGCGACACGTCCGGGTTGTGCTGGGTGGACAGCACCACGGCGTCGATGCCGGCGACCTTGCCGTTCTCGTAACGGCAGGTGACCTGGGATTTGGCATCCGGGCGCAGCCACGGCAGCAGGCCGGACTTGCGCGCCTCGGCCTGGCGCTCGACCAGGGCGTGGGAGAAACGGATCGGTGCCGGCATCAGCACGTCGGTCTCGTTGCTGGCGTAACCGAACATCAGGCCCTGGTCGCCGGCGCCCTGGTCTTCCGGCTTGGAGCGGTCGACGCCTTGGGCGATGTCCACCGACTGCTTGCCAATGATGTTGATCACGCCGCAGGTGGCGCCGTCGAAGCCGACGTCGCTGCTGGTGTAGCCGATGTCGTTGATCACGTCGCGGACGATCTGCTCGAGGTCGACCCAGGCGCTGGTGGTCACTTCACCGGCGACGATGGCCACGCCGGTCTTGACCAGAGTTTCCACGGCCACGCGGGCGTGCTTGTCCTGGGTGATGATGGCGTCGAGCACGGCATCGGAAATCTGGTCGGCGATCTTGTCCGGGTGCCCTTCGGACACGGACTCGGAGGTGAACAGGGAGTATTCGCTCATGGGTGGGTTCCTTGTGTGCCGTAACGTGGAGCGCTTCGCTCGCCAGGTTGGGCGAAGTGCCGTAACTGGATCTGAAAACCGTTCTTCAGACCGATATAGAGACTTTCGCCGGGAACCAGCCCGGCGGCGCTGGCCCAGCGCGACAGATCGTCCTGCTCGAAGCCTAGCCAAAGATCGCCGCAGGCTTCGCGCGCCCAACTCTGGTCGTGGCTGCACAGCTCGCTGATCAGCAGGCTGCCGCCCGGCGCAACGTGCCGCGCCAACTGGCGGAAGGCTTCGGCGGGCGTGGCGAAATGGTGCAGCACCATGTTCAACACCACGCAGTCGGCTTGGCGCGGCTGCGCTTCGTCGAGCGCATCGGCCAGGTGCAACTCGACGTTGCTCAAGCCCTCTGCTGCGCAGCGCTGGCGCGCCAGCTCGAGCATCGCCTCGCTATTGTCCAGCGCGGTGACGCGGGCAAAGCGCCGGGCCAGCTCGGGCAGGAAAGCGCCATCGCCAGGGCCGATTTCCAGGGCTGTGGTGTCGGGGGCAAAGCTCAGTGCATCGAGCAGGGCCAGGAGGCTGTCGCGGTACTGCGGCAGGCCGGCGATCAGATCCTGCTGCGCCTGGAAGTTGTCAGCGATACGGGCAAAGAAGTCGCGGCTGACGGCGGCGCGCTGGCGATGCACGGCAGCGATGCGCGCCTGCAGGGCATCGGCCAGCGGCAAACCATCGATTTCTTCCAGCAGAGCAGCGTGCAGCACGCCAGCAGGCAGGGCGCGGCGATAGAAGATCGCGTTGCCTTCGCGGCGTGTGGCCACCAAACCGGCCTGGGCCAGTACCTTGAGATGATGGCTCATGCCCGACTGGCCGGTGGCGAAGATCTGCGCCAGCTCCAGCACGCCGAACGAATCGTTGCTCAGCACGCGCAGCACGTTCAGGCGCAGCGGGTCGCCGCCGGCCTTGCACAGGGCGGCGAGCTCGTCGCAGGGGTCGAATGCCAACTCGGATGCGCGCAGGGTCATGGTGGCGCAGTCTAGTCGGTCATTTTTCGTACAGCAACAGCAATATCAAAAAATATTGATATTGGTGTTCGTGGTGTAGGTGGGGTCAGGCGAGGCCCTTGAGAATCTCGCGGAAGCTGTTCAGACCGGCCTCGATATTCTCGATGATCTCCTCAGCCAGGTCATCGGGTTCCGGCAGGTTCTCCAGATCGGCCAGCGACTTGTCCTTGAGCCAGAAGATGTCGAGGCTGGTCTTGTCGCGGGCCTGCAGTTGCTCGAGGCTGTACTTGCGCCAGCGGCCCTCTGGGTTGTTCGTTTCGTGCCAGGTTTCTTGGCGCTGGTGACGATTCTCGGGGTTGTAGCAGGCGATGAAGTCCTTGAGATCGTCGAAGCGCAGGGGCTTTTTCTTCAGGGTGTGGTGGATGTTGGTACGGTAGTCGTAGAACCACACTTCCCGTGTCCAGGGCTCCTTGCGGGCCATCTTGTTGTCGAAGAACAGCACATTGGCCTTCACGCCCTGGGCATAGAAGATGCCGGTAGGCAGGCGCAGGATGGTATGCAGGTCGGTGGTTTCCAGCAGCCTCTTGCGTACCGTCTCGCCCGCGCCACCCTCGAACAGTACGTTGTCCGGCAGTACTACGGCGGCTTGTCCGCTGGTGTTGAGCATGCTGCGAATGTGCTGGAGGAAATTGAGCTGCTTGTTCGAGGTGGTGGCCCAGAAGTCCTGGCGGTTGTAGGTCAGCTCGTTGGTTTCATCCTCGCCTTCGGCGTTGGTGAAACTCATCGAGCTTTTCTTACCGAACGGCGGGTTGGCCAGCACATAGTCGAAGCGCCGGCCATCGTCGGCTATCAGTGCGTCGTTGGGGGAGATTGTGCTCTGGCCGTCGATCTCGCCGATGTTGTGCAGCAGCATGTTCATCAGGCACAGGCGGCGGGTGCTGGCGACGATCTCGTTACCGTGGAAGGTCGAGGTCTTGAGAAAGGTCTTTTCCGCCTGGTTAAGGGCCGGGTTGGCGGCCAGGAAGTCATAGGCTGCGAGAAAGAAACCGCCCGTACCGCAGGCCGGGTCGGCAATGGTCTTGCCCGGCTTGGGGCGCACGCACTCGACGATGGCGCGGATCAGTGCGCGCGGGGTGAAATACTGGCCCGCACCGGACTTGGTGTCTTCGGCGTTCTTTTCCAGCAGGTTTTCGTAGATGTCGCCCTTTACGTCCGCACCCAGTTTCACCCAGCGCGTTTCGTCGATCATGGCGATCAGTCGGGTCAGTTTGGCTGGATCCTGAATCTTGTTCTGCGCTTTGGTGAAAATCTGCCCGAGCAGGCCAGGCATGCTGCCCAGCACGCGCAGCAGGGTGACGTAGTGGAACTCCAGCGCGACACCGCGACGACTGGTCAGGCTGGCCCAGTTGTAATCCTCGGGGATGCCGATGTGGCGCTTGTGCGGCGGTTTGGCGTATTCGTCGGCCATCTTCAGGAAGATCAGATAGGTCAACTGTTCCAGGTAGTC
This sequence comes from Pseudomonas sp. FG29, assembly GCF_057809355.1. Taxonomy (NCBI): domain Bacteria; kingdom Pseudomonadati; phylum Pseudomonadota; class Gammaproteobacteria; order Pseudomonadales; family Pseudomonadaceae; genus Pseudomonas; species Pseudomonas sp. FG29. The sequence goes on from NZ_JBMDJU010000025.1 coordinate 23,499, forward strand.
GCCGTAGCCCACGCCGTCATCGCGCAGGGTGGTACAGAAGCTCCAGACTTTGGAGACGATGGCATCGGTGCTCATGGGGGGCAGTCCTGCTGATTCAGATGTGCCCGACCGGCAGCGGTCAGGCGGTATTGTTGCAAACGGCTGTTGGGCTTGGCAGGTAGGGTGTACTCGATCAGCCCGGCGTCGAGCAGGCGGCGTACGAGGCGATTGAGGGCGCCGCTTACGGTTGCCTGGCCCAGTTGCCGGGCCAGCTCGACCTTGCTCAGTGGTGTAGCACTCAGAGCGACGAGCAGGCGTCGTTGCGGCGACTCTGCCCCTGACTCTGCCTGCGACTCTGCCCCTGACTCTGCCTGCGCTGCTGGCGCGACGGCCTGCGTGCCGGGTGGCAGCATCAGCGTCACGCGAAAGATCGCCTCCTCACGCAGAATCGGATCCTGCCCGCCGAAGGCACGGGCGAACTTGAACAGGTTGCGCACCCCGGAGCCCAGTTCCTCGGCCCACTGCATCTCACGGAATACGCGGGCGATGGCCGGGTTCTTTGGTGACGGGGCGAAATCATCGGGGCGCAACAGGCCCAGGCCGTGCGGGTTGTTGCTGTTCTCGGTGATGACCCGGTCACGCTGGATGATCAGCTTGGCCGGGAAAGGGTTGAGGTACTCGCGGTGGATCAGCAGATTGGCGACCACCTCGCGAAAAATCAGGTCGCGCAGGCTGATGCGCTGGTTGCCCTGCAGATGGAAGGGGTCGGCAATGTGCCGACTCACAAAGGCCATCAGCCGGTCGTAACTTTCCAGCAGGTTGGTGCGGATGTCGTCGCGGTCGTCGTAACGGTCGAGGTCATGCACGCGCACGATGGCGTCGGTGCGGTGGTGCGGCACCACGCCCAGCACCACGTCATCCTGGCCGAACAGCAGGGCGCCGGCCATCGACACGCCTTCGGCGCCGGTCTGGTAATCGCGCTGGTACAGACGAGCGCTTTTCAGCAGCTCCAGATCGTCCAGCTCGGCCCAAGGGTGGCCGGCACGCTGCAGGCGCACGTTGCGCCGTACCCGTTCGATCAGGTCGCGGCGCAGGTCGCTCAGGCGGATATGCGGGAAGATACGGTTCTCGCTGTAACCCACCTGCTTGCGCAAATACAGCTCGGCCAGCAGTTGCCCGTGGCCGGTGATCTCGAAGTCGCCGTCTTCGTTGCGGCTGAAGATGCGGTTGTTGCAGCTATGCACCTGGGAGCTTTCCGGCACGCTGAGCACCAGCAGGGTCTGCCCGTCCAGTTCCACCGGCTCGGGCACCAGAGGCATGGGCGGGTTGATCTTCTGCGGGTTGTGCAGGGTGTTGGCCAGATCCTTGCGCATCTGCGCCAGCGCCTCAGGGGCGATGCCGGTTACCGTGCCGTCGTCTGCCGCCCCCAGTACCAGCGTGCCGCCGCGCTGGTTGAGAAAGGCGCAGATGGTTTCGTAGAGATCGCGGTTGAGTCCCTCGCGGGCGCGTTTGAACTCGACCGTGAGCCCTTCGCCCTCGCGCAGCAGTTGCGCCAGATGCTGCGGGGTCATGCCGGGGTCTTGGCCTTGCGCCCGCGCGTTTTTGGCTGGGCCGCCCGCTCGGCGCGAATGCGCTCCAGCAGCACGCTGGCTGGTTCGTCGTTGGGATCCTGCGGCACCAGTTGGCCGGCGAAGGCTTTTTTCAGAATGGACTGGCGCAAGGCTGCGGCTTGTTGCAGGGAGGTGGTGATGGTGTTTTCGAGTTGGTCGATGTTGGAGAGTTTTTCGCTTAGTACACAGCTAATGAACTCTTGTTCGTCAATCGAGCAAAGAGGAACAGCCAGAGCTTGAATTTCCCCAGAATTGATGTTGTTGACGCCACTGGTTGACTTTGCTTTTTGCTCAATCTGTTTTCTCTGCGTGTGGCTGCCAAGAGCCTCAAGCAAAAAAGCTGGAATCGTCAGGTTTTTATTGGGGCGCAATCTGATCAAATATCCAGCGTATAGGAGTGATTCTTCATTTTTAGATATGAGCGCACACTGACCTACTAGAGAGATGCTTCCGTTTGAACGTATGGTCAGAAGGTCGCCTTCTTGGAGTGAGTAGGTAGTTATTTCACTATCATCAAAATCAGCAAACTTCAGATCTCCTGAATTGATGTGGCCGGATGATATGTTCGGTATCCGTAAAACACCAACTTTCCCATATTCATAACTGCATTTTTTCGATGTTCCATAGCATGGTTCATCAATCAGCATTCCAAGCCGGCTCCAGATCCAGCCCTTCGGTAGGCTAGGTAACTCAGCTAGCTCCGTATCCGTCAATGGCGTAAGCGTTTTGGGCGCCTTGGGTTTAGCTGGCTTGTTGCCGATCTTGCCGGCCGCTTCCCAAGCCTCTTGGGCTTTCTTCCACTCCGCCAACTGTTGCTGATAGCGCGCCTCACGCTCCTGCTGGATACGCGCCCGCAGCGTTTCGGCGCTTTCCAGTTTGTCCGGATTCTGCGCCCGCCATTCAGCGGTCAACTTGCCCTCGAAGGCATGCTTGAGCAGGGCCTGGCGGTAGACCTTGAGTTGTTGCTGGGCGGTGCGTAGGTTTTCCACACCCTTGTCCAGCTCGGAGAAGAGCTCTTCGAGCTTGCTGACGATGCGTTGCTGTTCGGCGTTAGGAGGAAGGGGGATCTCTTTCTCGTTCAAGAAAGCTGTCGGTACGCGGCGCTGCCCGACGGCGCCGGTCATATTGCGTTCGGCTTCAATACGGACGGCTTTGGATGAAGCGAAGTAGTAGATATAGCTTGAGCTGATACCTGCCGCTGGGCGCAGTACATGAAATTCGGTGGAGCCGAAACCCAGATCATTTTTTAGTGCAGGTACAACGGCCATCTTGCCGTTTTCCATGCAAGGGGTGATCTTGGCAAACAGCACATCGCCTTCGAGAAATCCGGTATAGCCTTTTTTTACATCCACAAATTGGCGGTGGGTGTTGACATCTATTCGACCTGTTTCAGCCTCAACAGCGGGCATAGGCACAAAGGAAACCAGCAGGTCATCGTCAATCCCAGACTTGTTCGAGGTGGGGTTGATGGCTGCTATTTCGGGAAGTCTGGCCTGCGCCCAATTGGCAGGTAAACCGCCGCTTTCATTACGCTCTATGCCCTCTGCTACTTCACTTTTCACGCCACCAACGCCTCATTGATCTCATCCAGCACCGCTTCGTACTGCTCGCCGAACTGTTCATAGAACTCGCCCAGCCCGCCGGCGCGGTCGAAGGGCGCGAAGTCTAGCGCTTTGCTGTCGATATGTACCGAGGTGGCGATATGGTCGCGGATCATCTGCAGCCACTGCATCTGTTGTTCGTTAAACTTCTCGCCCTTGCCGGCGTGGCGTTTGAAGATCCATTGCTTGAAGTTGCGCGCTACGGTTTCCTCGAAGGGCATTAGCGTGGCGTCCAGCCCGCTGACGTGGCGGATCAGCGCGACCAGCGCGGTGAGTTGGCTGAGCGGGTGCTTGCCCTTGTAGTCCTCCAGCCGGGCGTAGGCATGCCAGACGTGCAGCGGCGCCAGTTGCGGGCGGTCAGCGATCAGGCTGTCGAGCACCGCCTGCAGTTGCTCGAAGGTGACGTCGCGGCGGCGCTGTGGGGTGCTGAAGTAGATGCTCAGGGCTTCCAGCTCGTCGCGGTGTGCTTGCAGCCAGTTGGCGAAGTCCTCGATCTGCTGGCGCGCGGCATCGGCGCTATCGGCCTGCCAGCCGGCATGCAACACCTGGTCGAGGGTGTCGTGGTCGAGTACCTGCTCGCGCTCGCGGCGGATGCTGTCGAGCAGGTCGATCAGTTCGCCATCCAGCGCTTTGGCAGCTTCCTTGACCCGTTCGGCCTGGGCCTGGTCGCGCAGCGCCTCGCCGGGGTCGGTGCCGGCTGGCTGCCCGGCCAGCTCCAGGGCTCGGGCCTCGACCAGGTCGGCATCGATGGCGTTGAACAGTTGCGCGACGATATGGCTAAGAGGCTTGCCGTCGGTGTGGGCCTCCACTTTCTTGTGTTCGGCCGGCTCCAGTTGCTTGACTAGGCGTGCCAGGCGCCCAGCCAGCGAGCTGACGGTGTCGTTGTCACTGGCGCCGAGCATCACGCCCATGGCGAGATCCTTGAACGGCACGCTGGGTTTGGTGATCAGCGGCTGGCTTTCGGTTTTCAAGGATTTGCTGACGCCGATGGCATCGACGATGACGTAGTGGGTCTTGGCGGTCTTGGCGGCAGAGGAAACCTTCTGCAAGTCGTCCTTGTCGAGGGTGCGGGTGCCGCGCCCCTTCATCTGCTCGAAGTAGTTGCGGCTCTTCACGTCGCGCATGAACAGCAGGCATTCCAGCGGTTTGACGTCGGTGCCGGTAGCGATCATGTCGACGGTGACGGCGATGCGCGGGTTGTACTCGTTGCGGAACTGGGCGAGCACCGAGCGAGGGTCTTCGCCTGCTTCGAGGATGTTGCCCTTGGCGTCCTTACGGCCTTCGGCGACCTTGTAGGTGACTTTCTTGCAGAAGGCGTTGCCCTCGCCAAACTCCTCGCGCACGCACTGGATGATGTCGTCAGCATGGCTGTCGGTCTTGGCGAAGATCAGCGTCTTGGGCACCTGATAGTGGCCGTCTGCGTCGATGCGGTTCGGGAAGATTTCTGGCAGCTTGTCACGGAAGGTCTGGATGACGGTGCGGATCTGGTCGGGGTTGACGATGTCGCGGTCGAGCTGCTTGTTGCTGTAGGCCTCGTCTTCGTCCTGCTGCTCCCAGCGCTTGCGCCGGGTCAGGCGCTCACGGCGTTCCACCTGCTGGGTGGCCTTGAGCTGGCCGCCCTGCTTGCTGACGACGGTTTCGATCAGGTAGACCTCGTTGCCGACGTTGACTCCATCGGCCACTGCCTTGGCGTGGTCATAGTGGCTGACCACGTTCTTCTTGAAGAAGCCGTAGGTGCGGTTGTCCGGGGTGGCGGTAAGGCCGATCAGGCTGGCGTCGAAGTAGTCGAGCACCTGCTGCCACAGGTTGTAGATGGAGCGGTGGCATTCGTCGATGAAGATGAAGTCGAAGAACTCCGGTGCGATGCCTGGGTTATAGACCACGGGCATTGGCTTTTTCGGCTGCGTCAGTTGTTCTGCCGGGTTGCGCTCCTCCAGGGCTTCATCGAGCTCCTCGCCCTTGAGGATGGAGTACATGCGTTGGATGGTGCTGATGTAGACCAGGCTGCCTTTCGGAATGTGCGCGGAGGTGAGCCGCTGCACCGGAAACAGTTCGGTGAACTTGCGGGTGTCGTCGATGGGCAGGTAACTCATCATTTCCTGTTCGGCCTGCTCACCCAGGTTCTTGGTGTCGACCAGAAACAGTACGCGCTTGGCGCCTGCGTATTGGAGCAAGCGGTAAATGGCAGTGATGGCGGTATAGGTCTTCCCGGCACCGGTGGCCATCTGGATCAATGCTCGCGGCTTGTCGGCCTTGAAGGAGGCTTCCAGATTGTTGATCGCCACCTCTTGGCAGTCGCGCAGGCGCAGGGCGCTGGCCGGTAATTTGCCGGGGTTGAGTGGCGGCATGGCTTGCAGGCGAGCACGTAGTGTGGCGCTCTGTCCGAGCCATTCGTGCAGGGTTTCCGGGCGATGGAAGCTGAACACTTCGCGTGAGCGTGGTTTGGGGTCGCGGGCGTCAGTGAAACGGGTGATGACGCCCGTGGCCTCGTAGAGAAAACGCAATGGCTCGCTGGCCCGGATCCATTTCAGTTGGGCTGCTGCATAGCCTTCTGTCTGGGTTTCGACGGCGGTGATGTGGTGCCCGGCTGTCTCCGCTTTGGCCTCGATGACGCCAACCGGCTTGCCCTCGATGAACAGGATGTAGTCGGCAGGGCCAACGCTGGTCTGGTATTCACGAACCGCCACGCCCAGGGCGGCGCTGACCTTCATCTTCTTGACGGGCTGTACGAGCCAGCCCGCTGCTTCGAGCTGGGCGTCGATCTTGTCACGGGCGATTTGTTCGGGGTGCTGGTTGAGGGTCATCAGGCTGCCTTGCCTCTGCCATTCATCGGATGCTGCGATGGTAATACGTTTGGCTGATTGAGTGTCTGGCAGGTGGCTATTGCCCGTCAGGCTGGGGGCGTTTGCTCTGCCGTCTCGCTCAACGCCAGGAAGGCCGCCGGTGCCGGGCTCAGGCTGGCACCCTGGCGCCAGAGCACGTGCAGCTCGCGCTCGATCTGCAAGTCCGACACCGGCAGGTGGTGCAGTTCGCCGCTGGCCAGTTCGCGCTCGACGACGCGTTGCGACAGCCAGGCGATGCCCTGGCCGTCGGCGAGCAGGCGTTTGAGGGCCTCGGTGCTGCCGATGGCCATATGCGCCTTGGCTTCGAGACCGTGGGCGCTGTAGGCCTGCTCGATGCTGCTGCGCGCGCCGGAGCCGGGTTCGCGCATGTATAGCGGATAGGCGAGCAACTGCTCAGCTCCAAGGCTGTCGAGGCGGGCCAGCGGATGCGTCGGGGCCACCACCGGCAGCAGCGCGTCGCGAGCCAGTAGGCGATGCTCGTAGGCATCACGGTCGAAGGCCCCTTCGACGAAGCCCAGGCTGATTTGTCCTTCATTCAACAGGCGGGTCACCGCGTCGGTGTTGCTGACTTCCACGCTGACGAAGATGTGGGGGTGAGCGTGGCGGAAGCGGCGGATCAGCGGCGGCAGCAGGTACGAGCCCAGCGTGGCACTGGCGCCCAGCTGCAGTTCGCCCTGTTCCACCTGGGCGAAATCGCGCAGGTCGCGCTCGGCGGCGCGTTCCAGGGTGAAGATGCGCTGGGCGTAGTCGAGCAGGCGCAGGCCGCCTTCGGTCAGTTGCACGCCGCGCGGCAGGCGGTCGAACAGGCGCAGGTCGAGGCTGGCTTCGAGGTCGCGAATTTCCCTCGTCACCGCCGGCTGGCTGATGTGCAGGCGTTCGGCCCCGGCGCTGATGCTGCCGGCTTCGGCCACGGCGAGAAAGACCTTGAGGTGATGGAGATTCATGCTGCTCTTGTATAGATGAAAGGCATGCTTTAGATGCTGAATATGTATTTTTAATATGGCAAGGCACTTTTTAAGCTGGGCGCGTCTTTCATGTCACGGGATCACCCGACCATGCCGCGCCCTTTCAGTCGCCTGCCCGAGCCGCTGGCTTTCATCCGTCACTTCACGCCCAACTGGTTCGCCGTGACCATGGGCACCGGCGTGCTGGCGCTGGTGCTTGCCCATCTGCCCTGGCAGTTGCCCGGGCTGGCGCTGCTGGCCGAAGGCTTGTGGCTATTCGGCGTGCTGCTGTTCGCACTGTTCAGCCTGCTGTTCCTGCTTCGCCTGGCCGTGTTTCGGGAAACCCTGTGGCCGATGCTGCTGCATCCGGTGCAGTCGATGTTCCTTGGCGCGATCCCGATGGGGCTGGCGGTGCTGATCAAGGGGCTGTTGCTGTTCGGTGCGCCGCGCTGGGGCGAGGGGGTTTATGCCCTGGCCCACGCGCTGTGGTGGCTGGATGCGGCGCTGGCACTGCTCGGTGCGTTGCTGGTGCCCTACCTGATGTTCACCCGGCAGAATCATGCGCTGGAAAAACTCACCGCCGTCTGGCTGCTACCGATAGTCGCACCGGAGGTGGTCGCCAGTGCGGCTGGTGCGCTGGCGCCTCATCTGCCCGTCGAGGCCGCGCGGCAGCTAGTGGTCACCGGCTTCGTGCTGTGGGGGCTGTCGCTGTCACTGGTCTTCCCGTTGATCACCCTGGTGCTGCTCCGCCTGGCCCTGCACAAACTGCCGGATACCGATTTCGCCGCCACCAGTTGGCTACCGCTGGGGCCGGTGGCCACGGGCTGCCTGGGCCTGCTGAGTCTGGGGCAGGCAGCGCCGGCTGCTTTCGCCGGTACGCCCCTGGCCGGTGCTGCCGAACTGGCTCAGGACTTCGGTCTGGTCGGTGGTCTGGCGCTATGGGGCGCGGGGCTCTGGTGGCTGGTGATCGCCACCCTGTTCACGCGCCATTACATTCGCGACAACATGCCGTTCAACCTGGGCTGGTGGGGCTTCATCTTCCCTCTGGGGGTCTTCACCCTGGCCACCTTCGAGCTGCAGCACCTGACCGGGCTGGCCATTTTCGGTCTGACTGGCCTGGTACTGGCCGTGCAACTGGCGGCGGTGTGGTCGTTGGTGCTCACCCGTACCTTGGTTGGCGTCTGGAATGGCGAGCTGTTCCAGGCGCCCTGTCTGGGCGGTCCGGGCAGTCCGGCCGTCAGCGTGCTGAGCGAGCGTCCCAGCTGATTTGCCTTCTACGACTATCTGTCATTGCCCCGCAGGGGGCGGCTGGGCGAAAATGGCGGCCTTTTTCGCCCCCCTTCATTCGTGAAGCAGCCCCCGTAGGAGATTTCAGCGATGCCCAGCCGTCGTGAGCGAGCCAATGCCATTCGTGCCCTCAGCATGGATGCCGTGCAGAAAGCCAACAGCGGCCACCCCGGTGCCCCCATGGGCATGGCGGACATCGCCGAAGTGCTGTGGCGCGATTACCTGAAGCACAACCCGCAGAATCCGAACTTTGCCGACCGTGACCGCTTCGTGCTGTCCAACGGCCATGGTTCGATGCTGATCTATTCGCTGCTGCACCTGACCGGCTACGACCTGTCCATCGACGATCTGAAGAACTTCCGTCAGTTGCACAGCAAGACGCCGGGCCACCCGGAGTACGGCTACACCCCGGGCGTGGAAACCACCACCGGCCCGCTCGGCCAGGGCATCGCCAACGCCGTCGGTTTCGCCATCGCCGAGAAGGTGCTGGGCGCGCAGTTCAACCGTGAAGGCCACGACATCGTCGACCACAACACCTACGTGTTCCTCGGCGACGGCTGCATGATGGAAGGCATTTCCCATGAAGTCTGCTCGCTGGCCGGCACCCTCGGCCTGGGCAAGCTGATCGCCTTCTATGACGACAACGGCATTTCCATCGACGGTGAAGTCGAAGGCTGGTTCACCGACGACACGCCGAAACGCTTCGAAGCCTACGGCTGGCAGGTGATCCGTAATGTCGACGGTCACGACGCCGAAGAGATCAAAATGGCCATCGAGACCGCGCGCAAGAGCGTGGATCAGCCGACCCTGATCTGCTGCAAGACCACCATTGGTTTCGGTTCGCCGAACAAGGGCGGCAAGGAAGAGTGCCACGGCGCGCCGCTGGGTAACGACGAGATCGCCCTGACCCGCGCCGCCCTGGGTTGGAACCATGGCCCGTTCGAAATTCCTGCTGACATTTACGCCGAGTGGGACGCCAAGGCCGCCGGTGCTGCCGCCGAAGCCGCCTGGAACGAGAAGTTCGCCGCTTACGCCGCTGCGTTCCCCGAACTGGCTGCCGAGTTCAAGCGCCGCATCGCCGGTGAGCTGCCGGCCGATTTCGCCGAAAAAGCCGCCGCCTACGTGCGCGAAGTGGCCGAGAAGGGCGAAACCATCGCCAGCCGCAAGGCCAGCCAGAACGCGCTGAATGCCTTCGGCCCGCTGCTGCCGGAGTTCCTCGGCGGCTCGGCCGACCTGGCCGGTTCCAACCTGACCCTGTGGAAAGGCTGCAAGGGCGTATCCGCCGAAGATGCTTCGGGCAACTACATGTTCTACGGCGTGCGCGAGTTCGGCATGAGCGCGATCATGAATGGCGTGGCTCTGCATGGCGGCTTCGTGCCGTACGGCGCGACCTTCCTGATCTTCATGGAATACGCGCGCAATGCCGTGCGCATGTCCGCGCTGATGAAGAAGCGCGTGCTGTACGTGTTCACCCACGACTCCATCGGCCTCGGCGAAGACGGCCCGACTCACCAGCCGATCGAGCAACTGGCCAGCCTGCGCGGTACGCCGAACCTCGACACCTGGCGTCCGGCCGATGCCGTGGAATCCGCCGTGGCCTGGAAACACGCCATCGAGCGCGCCGACGGCCCCAGCGCCCTGGTGTTCAGCCGTCAGAACCTGCCGCACCAGCCGCGCGACGCTCAGCAACTGGCGGATGTCGCCCGTGGTGGTTACGTGCTCAAGGACAGCGCCGGTGAGCCGGAACTGATCCTCATCGCCACCGGCTCGGAAGTCGGCCTGGCCGTCGCCGCTTACGACAAGCTGACCGCTGCCGGCCGTAAGGTGCGCGTGGTGTCGATGCCGTCCACCAGCGTGTTCGATCAGCAGGACGCCGCCTACAAGCAGGCCGTGCTGCCGGTCGAAGTCGGTGCGCGTATCGCCATCGAAGCCGCCCATGCCGACTTCTGGTACAAGTACGTCGGCCTGGAAGGGCGCATCATCGGCATGACCACCTTCGGTGAGTCGGCGCCCGCTGCTGCGCTGTTCGAGGAGTTCGGCTTCACCGTCGACAACGTCGTCGGCACCGCCGAAGAACTGCTCGACGCCTGAGTCAGAGCGACGCCGTAGGGCGGGTGACGCTCTTCTCGCCCGCCGTCATGCCGACGGCGGGTCGATGAAGTGCGATCCACCCTACGGTTCATACGAGACCACCCATGTCCAACCGCCCTTATCGCGTTGCCCTCAACGGCTATGGCCGTATTGGTCGCTGCGTGTTGCGCGCACTGCATGAGCGGGGTGATGGGCTGCCTCTGGAAATCGTCGCGCTCAACGACCTGGCTGATCAGGCCAGCATCGAATACCTCACCCGCTTCGACTCCACCCACGGGCGCTTTCCTGGCGAGGTGAAAGTCGATGGCGACTGTCTGCACATCAATGGTGACTGCGTGAAGGTGCTGCGTCAGTCCGAGCCCGAGGCTATCGACTGGGCGGCGCTGAATATCGACCTGCTGCTGGAATGCTCCGGGCAGTACACCACGCGGGCCGATGCCGAGCGCTTTATCGCGGCCGGTGCGCCGCGCGTGCTGCTGTCGCAGCCGATGGCCAGCGAGGCGGATATCGACGCCACCATCGTCTACGGCGTCAACCAGGATTGCCTGACGGGCAGCGAGCGTCTGGTGTCGAATGCGTCCTGCACCACCAACTGCGGCGTGCCGCTGTTGAAACTTCTCGATGAGGTGGTGGGTCTGGAGTACGTCTCCATTACCACCATCCACTCGGCGATGAACGACCAACCGGTGATCGATGCCTACCACCACGAAGACCTGCGCCGCACGCGCTCGGCCTTCCAGTCGGTGATCCCGGTGTCCACCGGCCTGGCTCGCGGTATCGAGCGCCTGCTGCCGGAACTGACCGGGCGTATCCAGGCCAAGGCCATCCGCGTGCCGACGGTCAACGTTTCCTGCCTGGACATCACCCTGCAGACCGCCCGTGACACCTCCGCAGAAGAGATCAACCGCGTGCTGCGCCAGGCGGCAGACAGTGGCCCGCTCAAGGGGCTACTGGCCTACACCGAACTGCCGCACGCCAGCTGCGACTTCAACCACGACCCGCACTCGGCCATCGTCGACGGCAGCCAGACCCGCGTGTCCGGCCCGCGCCTGGTCAACCTGCTGGCCTGGTTCGATAACGAATGGGGCTTCGCCAATCGCATGCTCGACGTGGCTGAACACCTGCTCGCTGTTTCCACTTCCTCCAAACAACCAGCCTCCGTGAAGGACTGATGCCATGACCGTTTTGAAGATGACCGACCTCGACCTCGCCGGTAAGCGTGTGCTGATCCGCGAAGACCTCAACGTTCCGGTGAAGGACGGCGTGGTCAAGAGCGACGCGCGCATCCTCGCCTCGCTGCCGACCATCAAGCTGGCGCTGGAGAAAGGCGCGGCGGTGATCGTCTGCTCGCACCTGGGCCGTCCGACCGAGGGCGAGTTCTCCGCCGAGAACAGCCTGGCGCCAGTGGCTGCCTACTTGTCCAAGGCGCTGGGTCGCGAGGTGCCGCTGGTGGCTGACTACCTTGATGGTGTCGACGTCGCGCCGGGCGAGTTGGTGCTGCTGGAGAACGTGCGCTTCAACAAGGGCGAGAAGAAGAACGCCGACGAGTTGGCCCAGCGCTACGCCGCGCTGTGCGACGTGTTCGTCATGGACGCCTTCGGCACCGCGCACCGCGCCGAGGGTTCGACCCATGGCGTGGCCAAGTTCGCCAAGGTCGCCTGCGCCGGCCCGCTGCTGGCGGCCGAGCTGGACGCGCTGGGCCAGGCGCTGGACAAGCCGAATCGCCCAATGCTGGCCATCGTCGCCGGCTCCAAGGTGTCGACCAAGCTCGACGTACTCAACTCCCTGGCCGAGATCTGCGACTCGCTGATCGTCGGTGGCGGCATCGCCAACACCTTCCTCGCCGCTGCCGGCCTGCCGGTGGGCAAGTCGCTGTATGAGGCCGACCTGGTCGACACCGCCAAGGCCATCGCGGCCAAGGTTGCGGTGCCGCTGCCGGTGGACGTGGTGGTGGCCAAGGCCTTCGCCGAGGACGCCGAGGCAACCGTCAAGGCCGTCGCTGACGTGGCCGAGGACGACATGATCCTCGACATCGGCCCGCAGACTGCCGCGCAGTTCGCCGAAATGCTCAAGGCCTCGCAGACCATCCTGTGGAACGGCCCGGTCGGTGTGTTCGAGTTCGATCAGTTCGGTAACGGCACCAAGGCCCTGGCCCTGGCCATCGCCGAGAGCCCGGCATTCTCCATCGCCGGTGGCGGTGACACCCTGGCGGCCATCGACAAGTACGGCGTGGCCGAGAAGATCTCCTACATCTCTACCGGTGGCGGTGCCTTCCTCGAGTTCGTCGAGGGCAAGGTTCTGCCGGCAGTCGAGGTGCTGGAGCAGCGCGCCAAGTGATCGCGGCGGGGCGAGCGGGTGCCGTTCGCTCCGTTGGATAAAACCCTGGCGTGATCGAGTGGTCTGTTGAAACTGAACCCTCGAACAAGGAGTCATGTCATGGGCAAGCTGGCGACGTTGGGATGTATCACGCTGGTGCTGGCCGGTTGTGCCGGTGGGCGGGAATCGGCTTGCGAGGTGCTCAGCCCCGCGCCGATCGAAGTGCCCACCACGCAGAACGATCAGCGAATCGAGCAGAAAAGCGGTCAGCCTGCGGGTGAACCGGTAGAGCAGCGTTGCTGACGAGGACACGAAATGATTGCAAGACTGGCGGGCCTGACCGCCACGGCATTGCTGCTGGCTGCCTGCAGTCAGCAGCAGACAGCGCCGGAGCAGTGGACTCGCTGGGTCTGCGATAGCCAGGCCGAGGTGCTTTGGCGCGTGGCCGACGGCAAGGGCGAGCAGGTGGACGTACGTCTGGGTGGCGACGACATCGTGCATCGCCTGAGCCTGGAGCCAGCGGCTTCCGGTGCGCTGTACAGCGACGGTAACCTGTCCTTCCACACCAAGGGCGACGAAGGGTTGGTGTACTGGACGGCCACCGATGACCTGATCGGCCGTGGTTGCAAGGCTCCGTAACACCCTCGGCGAAACCGGGGAGAGCCGTTGGCGCAGCCTCGGCTAGACGAAACTTGAACAACGCCTGCCCCTGCGGCAGGCTTGCACATTAAACAACCCATATCGGGAGCTTCAAAAGATGGCACTTATCAGCATGCGCCAGATGCTCGACCACGCCGCCGAATTCGGTTACGGCGTGCCGGCCTTCAACGTCAACAACCTCGAGCAGATGCGCGCCATCATGGAAGCCGCCGACAAGACCGATTCGCCGGTCATCGTCCAGGCCTCCGCAGGTGCCCGCAAATACGCCGGTGCGCCGTTCCTGCGTCACCTGATCCTGGCGGCCATCGAAGAATTCCCGCACATCCCGGTGTGCATGCACCAGGATCACGGCACCAGCCCTGACGTCTGCCAGCGCTCCATCCAGCTGGGTTTCAGCTCGGTGATGATGGACGGCTCGCTCAAGGAAGACGGCAAGACGCCGGCCGACTACGACTACAACGTCCGCGTGACCCAGCAGACCGTGGCTTTCGCCCACGCCTGCGGCGTGTCCGTGGAGGGCGAGCTGGGCTGCCTGGGCAGCCTGGAAACCGGCATGGCCGGTGAAGAAGACGGCGTCGGCGCAGAAGGCGTGCTCGATCACAGCCAACTGCTGACCGACCCGGAAGAAGCCGCTGCCTTCGTCAAGGCCACCCAGGTCGATGCCCTGGCCATCGCCATCGGCACCAGCCACGGTGCCTACAAGTTCACCAAGCCGCCAACCGGCGACGTGCTGTCGATCCAGCGCATCAAGGAAATCCACGCACGTATCCCCAACACCCACCTGGTGATGCACGGCTCCTCCTCCGTTCCGCAGGAATGGCTGAAGGTGATCAACGAATTCGGTGGTGACATCAAGGAAACCTACGGTGTGCCGGTCGAGGAAATCGTCGAGGGCATCAAGCACGGCGTGCGCAAGGTCAACATCGACACCGACCTGCGTCTGGCTTCCACCGGCGCCATCCGCCGCATGATGGCCGAGCACCCGAGCGAGTTCGACCCGCGCAAGTTCTTCGCCAAGACCATCGTCGCCATGCGTGACATCTGCATCGCGCGCTACGAAGCCTTCGGCACTGCCGGCAACGCCTCGAAGATCAAGCCGATCTCCCTGGAAGGCATGTACCAGCGTTACGCCAGCGGCGAGCTGAACGCCAAGGTCAACTGATCCGCTGCGGGCCAAGGCCCGCAACGCTCAGCCGAAAGCCGCGACTGCGCAAGCGTCGCGGCTTTTTCATGCCTGGCGTTCGGGGCTCAGGGCGCTGCGCTGAGCAGGGCGCGGTGTTCGATGCTCAACTGGTCGAAGCGGGCTGCGCCGGCTTCGGTTTCGTAGCCGGTGTTGTCCTGGGTGTAGACCCCTGCCTTGAAGTACAGCGGTTTCGGCGCCCAGGACGCATCCAGGTGAGTGCTCCAGCGGATGTTGTCGAGCTGGATCGCCAGGGTGCCGTCTGGCTGCAGATTGATCGCATAGGTGAAGGCCTGGTTCAGCGCGATGCCACTGGCGATGGTCACGGTGTCGATCTCGGCATCCGGTGTCATGCGCACCTTGGCGACGATATTGCCGGTGGCCGTCTTGGTCTTGTACTGGTACTCCAGCTTGAGCAGCGGCATCGAGCTTTTATAGGCGTGAATCTGGCCAATGACGATCTTGCCGGTGGACGGCACCTGGCTGACGCTCAGGGCTGCACGCAGGAAGTGGTCGGCGCCAGGATAGGTCCAATTGCGCAGGCTGCCGTCGGCATAGGTTTCGCGCAGCTCGCAGCGCGGGTATATGGCGCTTTCGGTGGTAGTGCCGTTGACCGGCGACCAGAAGAAGATCGCACCGTTCTTGGACTGGAAGTAGTGATCCTGATAACCGCCGGCGAGGATGCGGGTCTCGATGGTGGTAGCGGGGACGCCGACTGGAATGCTCAGGTTCCACATAGCGAGTTCGATCATGCTCAAAGCTCCTGAAAAACGGAAACTTCAGTCGGGGGCACATCTCGTCCGGGAGTCAGTAACGGCTTACTTGGCGTTCCAGCGGGTGACACGCGAGCTAGAAGGTGGCAGGGCTGCCTGTCACGAGCGACGACTGCGCCCGTGGCGCGCTTTATAACGGCAATTCCGAGCCATACGTGAGCACCGTTCGTCGTTTTATTGGCGTCAATAAAACGTATTTCTGCAGTGGGGAATCATTCCGATGCGGCCCGCAGGGTCAGGTAAAACCCTGTAAAACACCTGGGGCGTGGTAAATGCCGGCCTACGCCATAATCCGGGCACTGCCGTTCCGGAACTGTTTTTCATGTCCAGCCTGCCGCGCCTGCTGCTCGCCTTCGTTCTCGCCGTACTGCTGGCCAGCGCCTTCGCGTCGATCTTTCAGACGCAGAGCAATCTCGCTGCGCTGCAGGCACTGGGCGCGCCGATGCCGCTTGCAGTGAGGCTGGGCACGACCGGTCTCGATCTGCTGGGGTTTACCCCCACCTTCGCGCTGCTGGCCGGCGCCGGCTTCGCCTTCGCCCTGCCGCTGGCGCTGTGGCTGGCCGGACGTCTGCGACCCTGGCGCTGGGCAATCTTCCTGGCGGCCGGTGCTGGCGCTATCTGGCTGGCATTGACCCTGGCCAATGCCCTGGCGCCGATGCCGACGCTGATCGCCGCCGACCGCACGTTGCCGGGTACCCTGGCGTTCATGGCCTGTGGCAGCGCCGGCGCGCTGCTCTTCGGTCTGCTGGCGCGGCGGGCGCGCTACCGGGCTCGGCTCCCACAATCCGACTCGCCGTGACCAGGTCGTTACCATGCTGAACACCCTTCGCATATTGCTCGGCGCTGTGCTGCTTTCGAGCTTGCCGGCGCATGCCGATGACTACCGCATCGAAACCCTCACCGAGGGGCTGGAACACCCCTGGTCGCTGGCTTTCCTGCCGGACGGGCGCATGCTGGTCACCGAGCGGGTCGGACGCCTGCGCCTGATCGAGGCGGATGGTCGTCTGCTGGAAGATCCCATCGCCGGGCTGCCAGAGGCGTTCATCGCCGCCCAGGCCGGGCTGATGGAGGTGGCGCTGGATCCGGATTACCCGGAGAACCGCTGGCTGTACCTGAGCTATGCCCATGGCGATGCCGAGGCCAACAATACGCGGCTGATCCGTGCCCGGCTGGTGGGGGATGAACTGCGTGACGTCGACGTGCTATTTACCGCCCAGCCACTCAAGGCTGGCGCGGCGCACTACGGCGGGCGCATCGCCTTTCTGGCCGACAAGACCCTGGTGCTGACCCTGGGCGATGGCTTCGACTGGCGCGAGCAGGCGCAGAACCCGGGCAACCACCTGGGCAAGATCGTGCGCCTCAACCGCGACGGCAGCGTGCCGCCGGATAATCCGCTGCTGGCCCTGCAAGGCGCTGCGCCGGAGGTCTACAGCCTTGGCCACCGCAACGTGCAGGGCATCGTCTTCGATGCCGAGCATGATCGGCTGTACAGCCACGAGCATGGCCCGCGTGGGGGGGACGAGTTGAACCTGATCCAGGCCGGGCAGAACTACGGCTGGCCGCTGGCAACTTTCGGCGTCGACTACACCGGGGCGCGTGTCAGCCCCTACACCGAGTTGCCTGGCCTGGTGGCGCCCCTGCTGCACTGGACGCCCTCGGTGGCGCCGTCGAGCCTGGCCCTGTATCGCGGTGCGCTGTTTCCTGACTGGCAGGGCGATCTGTTCGCCGCCACCCTGGCCGAGCGCAGCGTGCGCCGCATCCGCGTGCGTGACGGCATGCTGGCCGGTGAGGAGGTGTTGTTCGAGGAGCTTGGCGAGCGCATCCGCGATGTGCGCAGCGGGCCGGACGGCGCGCTCTACCTGCTTACCGACAATGCCGATGGGCGGCTGTTGCGGGTCGTGCCGGCCAAGTGAGGCGCGTTACACTGCCAACTCCTTTTTTGCAGTGGGCGTCTGTCGTTGAAATACCTTCAGGGCTATCCCGTGGCCATCCAGCAGCAGGTGCGCCAACTGATCGCCGATGACCGCCTTGGCCCCTACCTGGCCCAGCGCTACCCCGGGCGCCACGATGTGCAGAGCGACAAGGCGCTGTACGCCTACGTCATGGCGCTCAAGCAGGAGCACCTGAAGAACGCGCCGGGCATCGACAAGGTGCTCTACGACAACCGTCTCGATCTCACCCACCGCGCCCTTGGGCTGCATACGGCGATTTCGCGGGTGCAGGGCGGCAAGCTCAAGGCCAAGAAGGAAATCCGCGTGGCCTCGCTGTTTCGCGATGCCGCGCCGGTCTTCCTGCAGATGATCGTGGTGCACGAGCTGGCGCACCTGAAGGAATCCGAGCACAACAAGGCGTTCTACAAGCTCTGCGATTACATGCTGCCCGGCTATGCGCAGATCGAGTTCGATCTGCGCATGTATCTGACCTGGCGCGAGATGAGTGCTTAGAGCACCTCGGCCACTTCGAAATGCTGCTGACGGCCCGCCAGGTTAAGGCTGATCTCATCACCCGGCTGCTTGCCCAGCAGCAGGCGGCCGAGCGGCGCGGCGCTGCCAATCACCTGGATGAGGTGGTCGCCCGTCTGCAGCTTCATGCTGGCGCCCGGTGGGCCGAGTAGCAGCCACTGTTGCCTGTCCTCTGCGTCCACCAGTTGGATCAATGCGCCGAGGGCGGCTCCCTGCGCCGGGTCGAACGGCCGTGGGCGCAACTGGCGCCAGGTGATCAGCGTCTGCCGCAGTTCCTCGACCCGACGTGCCTGGCCGCTGGCCAGGTAGGCCGCTTCCAGGCCCAGGGTGTCGTACTTGTTCTCGGCGATGTTCTCTTCGTGGGTGGCCGTTTCATGGGCGCTGAGCGCGGCCTGGTGGGCCTGATCGAGATCGGCTTGCAGATGGGCCAGCACCTGCTGCAGCAACTGGGTTTTGTCCATGGTCGGTGTCGCAAGCGGGAAAGCCGCGTTTATCCCAGGCTGCCGCTGCGCTGTCCAGGCCGTCAGGCTTCTTCGCTGACCATGCGCACGCGATTACGGCCTTCGGCCTTGGCCTGGTACATGGCGGCATCGGCGCGGCGGATCAGGCTGGTCGCCTCGTCGCGGCCATGGCTCAGGGCGATGCCGATGCTGGCGCCGACACGCACGGTGCGGCCTTCGATGCATATCGGCGTATCCAGGCCTTCGAGCAGGCGCTTGGCCAGTTGATGAGCATCTTCAGCCGATTGCAGGCGCTCGCAGATGGCGACGAATTCGTCGCCGCCCAGGCGCGCCGGCAGATCCATCTCGCGCAGGTAATGGCGCAGGCGCTGCGCCACTTCCGCCAGCACCAGGTCGCCGAAGGCATGGCCATGCTGGTCGTTGATCGGCTTGAAGCCGTCGAGGTCGATCAGCATCACCGCCAGCAGCTCGTTGCCGCGCTGGCTGCGGCTCAGTGCCTGGTCGAGATGCTGCTGCAGGGCGTTGCGGTTGGCCAGGCCGGTCAGCGGATCCTGCAGGGCCAGTTGGCTGAGGCGCCGGTTGGCCTGCTCCAGGGCTTCGGTACGTTCGGCGACGCGTCTTTCCAGGGTGCGTTCACTGAGTTGCAGGGCGGCTTCGCGTTGGCGCTTGTGCGCGTTGAAGCGAGCGGCGAGGGCGAAGGACAGCAGGATCATCTCCAGACCGGAGCCGATCTGCATGGCATAGAGGGTCATGAAGTTCGACGGGATCAGGGCGAAATTACGCAGCGCCAGGGCCACTGCGCCGCTGAGCAGCATCATCCAGGCCAGTGCGAACAGGCGGGCGCCGGGCACGCGGTAGCCCACGCAGACGAAGCTGGTGAGCAGCAGCATCAGGGTGACGCTCAGCCCGGTGATGGACATGGTCTGCAAGGCTCGCTGCACGGGCAGCAGCAGGGTGGCGATCACCGCCAGCCCCGTGGCGAAGCACAGCACCTGCAGCACGCGATCCCAGCGCGGTAGCCATTTGCCGGTGTCGAGGAAGCTGCGCGCGAACACCGTCGACAGCAGCGCCGCCATGGTCAGGCTGACCGGCAGCATGCGGTTGGTCCAGGGCGCCGCCTGTGGCCACAGGTACTGCGCGCCGAGGCCGTTGAGCGAAAGCACGGCGAGGGCGAAGGCGACCATGAACAGCACGTAGTTGAGGAAGGGGCGCTCGCGCAGGGCGAGGAACAGCAGCAGGTTGTACAGGCCCAGAGCAATCAGTACGCCGCAGTAGATGGCATGCACCAGGTAGCCGTTCTGGCTGTGCTGCTCGAAATCGTGTTCCGACATCAGCCCGCCACTGAGGGTCATGCTGCCGCGCGAGTCTGCGCGCAGGTACAGGGTGCGCTGCTCGCCAGGTTGCAGAACGACTTCGAACACCGGATAGCGATGGCCGATGGCGCGCTCGGCATAGGGCACGGTGTCACCGCTGCGCGATTCGCGTACACCCTCTGCGCCAACATCGTACAGGCGCACTTCATCCAGCGAGGCATAGCTCAGTTCCAGACGCCAGTGCAGTACGCGCTGGGCGTTGGACTGCAGATTCAGGCGCAACCAGACCACGCCGGAGACATAGCCAAAACTCAGGTCGCGGCGCGCGTGCGCAGAGCTGAAGGGGGCATCGGTGGCGCGCACCTGATCCAGGGTCAGGCTGGCTTGCGGATCGAGGAGAAAATCGACCGTGTCATACAGATCCAGCGGTGCACTGGCGTCGTTCAGCAGCGTGGCGGCCCTGACGCTGGGCAGCAGCAAGCACAGGAGCAGCAGTAGCCAGGCGGGTGAGGCGCGGACGGATCTGTGAGGGATAGGCATCGGGTGGCCCCGAATTATTGGCGTTTTACTCATACTGGCAGAAAGCCGTCGCCTACCGCTACCGTGTGATAAAAAAATCAGGAAGCGTCAATGATGTGGCGTCATCATCCCTTCAGTCTGCTGGCTGTTTCGTGGTGTTCTGCTGCTTGTGCAGGTGAGCGCCGAGGGTGCGCAGCGGCGCCAATTGTCGGCAGATCAGCGCCAACTGGGTCTGTACCAGACGCTGGCGTTCGTCGGCATCCTCGGCGATCTGTTCCAGCGCCTCGGCCAATTGCTGTTCGCTGTCGCTGTGGATGGCCAGCGGTTGCTTGTCGAGCAGGCCGGCGGCGATATCGTCGAGGCTGCGCGCAATCCGTTCGGCATGTTCCAGCAGGCGCGCCTGCTCGGCCTCGGGCAGGCGCTCGCCGCGATGGGCACCGAGTGCCGAGAGGTAGCTGAGCAGGGTGTGCGACAGCACCAGGAAGCGGAAGCCCAGGTCGGCATCCTTACGGAAGTGCCCCGGCTCCATCAGCATATTGCCGAGCGTGGTCGACAGCGCGGCATCGGCGTTGTGTGCATTACGCCGGGCCAGGCGATAGCCGAGGTCGTCGCGCTTGCCCTGGGCGTACTGGGCGATGATCTGCCGCAGGTAGGCGCTGTTGCAGCTCAGGGTGCCGGCGAGCATGCGCCCCAGGCGCCGACCCTGCCAGTCCGGCAGGATCAGGAACACCGCCAGGCCGGCGATCAGGCTGCCGAGCAGGGTATCGACCAGGCGCGGAATGAACAGGCTGTAGCTGTTGCCGATCTGATTGAAGCAGAACAGCACCAGCAAGGTGATGGCGGCGGTGGCCAGGGTGTAGCGGGTGGTGCGGGTAGTGAAGAAGACCACCCCGGCGACCACGGCGAACAGCGCCTGCACACGTGGATCCGGGAACAGATCGAATAGCACCCAGCCCAGTGCCAGGCCCAGCACGGTGCCGGCGATCCGCTGCACCAGCTTGATGCGGGTGGCGCCGTAGTTGGGCTGGCAGACGAACAGCGTGGTGAGCAGGATCCAGTAGCCTTGCGCCGGATGGATCAGGTGCAGCAGGCCGTAACCGGCGGCCAGGGCCACGGCCAGGCGCAGGGCGTGGCGGAACAGCAGCGAGGTCGGGGTGAGCTGCTGGCCGATGCGCTCGACCACTTCGCGCAGCGAATGAGGCTCGCGGTCGAGCAGGCTGCTGTCCTGTTCCTCGGCCAGGGCGTCGGGGTTGCTGGCATTACCCAGGAGCTGATCGAGTGTGGCCAGGTTGCCGGCCAATGCGCCGAGGGAGCGCAGCAGGCGGCGCCAGGCCGGGTTGCTTTGCAAGTGCAGGTGATCGAGCGAGGCGTGCAGGTCTTCCAGCGCCTGGCTGCACAGCTCGCGGTACTCGAATGGCTGGCGCAGCTCGATGGCCCCGGCCAGGCGCTCGCAGGCCTCGCCGTGCAGGCGCAGCAGGCGCTGGCAACGAAACAGCACGTCGCTGTGGAAAAACGCCTCGGCCAGTTCGTTGTACGGGTAGTGCGACGAGCTGGCGCGCTCGTGGATGTCCTGCGCGAGGAAGTAAAGCTTGAGGTAACGGCTGACCTTGGGGCCGGGACGGCCATTGCCGACCCGGTGCAGGATGATTTCCTTGGCCGCGTTGAGTGCCGACACCACCCGGCCGTTCTGCTGCGCCAGGGCCAGGCGGCGGGGTTCCACGTCGAGCTGGCGCAGCGGTTCGAACAATGCCGCCTTGAGCTTGAGGTACTTGCCCAACTCGCGGAACAGCCGGGCCAGCGCCAGTTGCACGGGCTGATGGGCGAACAGGCCATGCCAGATCACCGAGAGCAGGCCGTACCAGGCCGCGCCGGCCACCAGCAGCAAGGGCTCCAGCCACAGGCCAGCGACGCCGCCACGCTGCTCGACGCCGATCATGCTGTAGACGGCGAGGATCAGCGTGCCCGAACCGAGGGTGGCGAAGCGCTCGCCCAGCGAACCGAGCATGGTCAGGGAAAAAGCGGAAAGCGCCAGGGCAATGACGAACAGCCAGGGATAGGGGAAGAGCGCTTCCACCGCATAGGCCGCTGCGCTGAAGCACAGTAGCGTCACCAGCACGGTGCCCAGGCGGCCTTGCCAGCTGTCGTCGGTTTCGGTCAGGGCGCAGGCGATCACGCCGAGGAACAGCGGGATCAGGCCATGCGTCCAGTCCTGCCACCAGCACAACGCCAAGGCCCCGGCCAGGGCAATGAACACCCGCAGGCCGCTGCTGAACTTGTCCAGTGCCCAGAGGCGGCGAAGGGATTGGCGAAGGCTGGGGCGGGGCATACGAGGTCTTGTCTGAAGCGATGCGAGCAGACTACCCGAGTCGGGCGCCTCTAAGAACTACCTGCGTTGCCATTACGGCGTTTAAAACAGGCTCAAGATAGAGGCCATCGAGGCTGTCAGGCTTGATATCGGACTGGCAAGTTTGTTTGATCTTGTTTTCTTGCGTTGGTGTTCTGGACGCCGCTTTGGGGGTCTTCAGATATTTCGGGTTTCGCCCCCTCGGGCGACTGACTTTTCTTTGAAGTGCGCAAAGAAAAGTAAGCAAAAGAAACGCACCCCCGCCATCCGGAACTAGGCGTCCCCGTCATGCTGCGCTCGACTTCCCTCACTCCGGCACCGCTCCGGGGTCGGCTTGCAAGGGCCATCCATGGCCCTTCAAGCCTCTCGCGGCATCCATGCCGCTCGCCCCTGCGCAATGCCTGCGTTCGGCCTCCTGAAGGGGGGCATCTGCGCGCCTGAACGAACCGGCATTCCATAGATTGCTCGGCGTGTTCTAGTAGCGATGAAGTCGCGATTGGGTTGTCGAGTTAAACCAATAGTTTCATTAGCCGGCACCCCGGTCAGCCCTAAGGCTGACATATGTACAAGCACTCCGCGCTACTTCTGGGTTACCGCAGGTTCGGGCGCGTGCAGAGCCCGCCCAGGAGGGTGAACGGAGTCGTCGCGGAAGAGGTCGAGCGACATGGATGTCGCGAGAGCCGCGATGGGCCAGGGATGGCCCATCGTGGCGGGCCTCTGGAGCGGCGATGGAGTGAGCGAACCCTGGCGCAGCCAGGGCCGGATGAACGGGCGGAAGGGTTTGGTTACTTTGCCCGCAAAGTTACTCGCCCGGGAGGGCGAAACCAGAAACATCAGCCAAAACGCGGCAATTCGGAACAAGCACCTATAGAACGACAACCGTATTGCCAGTCCGGTATTAAGACCTCAATCGTTCGAGGCAGTCTGTCGAGGTGGGGATAGCGACGCGGGTTGCACGATCAGTCCGCGATATGTTCTTTGCCAACGAAGAACCGTTCGCTCTGCATATCGAGGAGAAGACCATGCGAGAGCTGTATGAACTGTGCGGTGCCGACCGTGAGTTGCTGTTTTCCCCCTACTGCTGGCGGGTACGCCTGGCCCTGGCGCACAAGGGGCTGGATTTCCACAGTCGGCCGATTCGCTTCGGAGAGAAGGCTGCAATCGAGTTCTCCGGGCAGAAGCTCGTACCGGTGCTGGTCGACGACGGTCAGTCGGTACACGACAGCGTCGTCATCTTTGCCTACCTCGATGCGCGCTATCCGCAGCGGCCGCTGCTGGGTGACGGCGCGGCGGCCGAACGCGCACGTCTGGTCGAGCGTCTGAGTTTCCATGCGCTGCGCATGCCGCTGCTGAAGATCCTGCTGCTGCGCGCCTACCAGGCCTGCGCCGAGGAGGATCGCGACTACTTCCGCAGCAGTCGCGAGCAGGTCTTCGGCATGCCGTTGGAGGAAATGGCCGATCCGCAGGGCGGCGAGCAGCAACTGCGCCAGGCGCTGGCACCGCTGGAAGCCTGGCTCGGCGACAAGCCGTACCTGGAGGGCGATGAGGCGGGCGCCTGCGATTATCTGGTGGCTGGCATGCTGCTCTGGGCCTGGTGCCTGGGCGTGCAGCCCTGGGCCGAGGAATCCGCTGTTGGCGCCTGGTTCACGCGCATCCGCCAGGCTTATGAGCGCGACCACGGCCCGATCAAACGGGCCTCATTCTGAGGAGGCAACCTGCTGTTTGGGCAGGGCAGCTAGCTAGACGTACTGGGCGGCTGCATAACCCGACGCCCAGGCCCACTGGAAGTTGAAGCCGCCCAGGTGGCCGGTGACGTCCAGTACCTCACCGACGAAGTACAGCCCTGGCACCTTGAGCGATTCCAGGGTCTTGGACGAAACCTCGTCGGTATTCACCCCGCCCAGGGTGACTTCGGCGGTGCGGTAGCCCTCGGTGCCGGCCGGCACCAATTGCCAGTCGGACAGCTTCTCGGCAATCGCCTTCAGCTCGGCCGGGGTGTACTGCTTCAGCGGCTTGTTGCTGAACCAGGCGTCGACCAGCAGCGTCGCCATCTTCTTGGTGAACAGCTCGGCGAGCAGCGTCTTCAGCTCGCTGTTGCCGCGTTCGTGCTGCTGCGTGGCCAGCCACTGCGGCAGGTCGATATGTGGCAGCAGGTCGATGTGCACGGTATCGCCCGGCTGCCAGTAGGACGAGATTTGCAGGATCGCCGGGCCGGACAGGCCGCGGTGGGTGAACAGGATGTTCTCGACGAAGCTCTGGCCATTGCAGCTGACCCGGCAGTCTTCCACCGAAGTGCCGGACAGCTCCGTGCACAGCGTCTTGAGCTGCGGATCGGTGAGGGTGAAGGGCACCAGGCCGGCGCGTGTCGGTAGTACCTCGTGGCCGAACTGCCTGGCCACCTGATAGCCGAAGCCGGTCGCGCCGAGGGTGGGGATCGACAAACCGCCGGTGGCGATCACCAGCGACTGACAGTGGATCGCGCCGATATCGCTGTCCAGGTGAAAGCCGCCTTCGACTTTCGTGATGTTCTGCACCGCTGTGTTCAGGCGAATCTCGGCGCCGGCCTCGCTGCACTCGGCCAACAGCAGCTCGAGGATGTCGCTGGACTTGTTGTCGCAGAACAGCTGGCCAAGTTTTTTCTCGTGGTAGGGCACGCCATGCTTGGCCACCAGGCCGATGAAGTCCCACTGGGTGAAGCGCGCCAGCGCCGACTTGCAGAAGTGTGGGTTGCCCGAGAGGAAGTTACCCGGCTCGCAGTACATGTTGGTGAAATTGCAGCGTCCGCCGCCGGACATGAGAATCTTCTTGCCGGCCTTGTTGGCGTGATCGAGCACCAGGACGCGTCGACCGCGTGCTGCCGCAGTGGCGGCGCACATCAGCCCGGCGGCGCCGGCGCCGATGATCAGTACATCGATTTGCAACACGTTATTTCCCCAGACGGTATGCCGGCAGGACTGCCGGGCTAAGCTGGGGCGCATCTTACCTGAAGCCGTCGCAGACCGATCAGGCAGCGTCGGCCCGGATTGCCGAGCATGACTTATGGCACGGCCCCTGCTATGACTTACAGGCCAACACTGGCCGATAATGGATCAGACCTGAACAATGCCCAACGTGCGTGCGTGGTTCCTGCTCCTGCTGTTATCCCCGTCCTTGGGGGCGGCAGAGCTGTTGCGTCTGGTAGCCGACCCCTGGCCGCCATTCAATGATCACACGCTGCCGAACAACGGCGTGGCCAGCGATCTGGTGGTGCAGGCACTGACTCGTGCCGGCTATCGCACCCGTTACGTCGAGGTGCCATGGGAGCGGGCCGTGCTCGGTCTCAAGCGCGGCGAGCACGATGTGTTGATCAACGCCTGGTACAGCCAGGAGCGCACTTATTTTGGTCACTTTTCGCAGCCCTACCTGTTCAATCGCATCCGCTTCCTGCAGCGCAAGGGCGCGGGCATCGATTTCGACCAACTTGCCGATCTGTATCCGTATCGCATCGCGGTCGTGCGGGGCTACGCCTATAACCCGGCCTTCGACCACGACGAGAACCTGAGGCGCGTGGGCGTCAGTGGCTTCGAGATCGCCGCGCGCATGTTGCACGCCGGGCGGGTGCAACTGGCGCTGGAGGATGAGCTGGTGGTGCGCTATCACCTAGCGCGTGAGCTGGCGCCGCTACGTGATGAGCTGGAGTTGCTGCCCAAGCCACTGAGCGAGAACGGCCTGCATATCCTGGTGCGTCTGAGCCATCCGCACCACCGCGAGATCACCCGTCGCTTCGACGAGGCGATCCAGGCCATGCAGGCCGATGGCAGCTACGAGGAGACCCTGCGCCGCCACGGCATGGCACCCTGATCAGGCCAGTACGGTGCGTGCTCGACCGCTCTGCTTGGCCTGGTACAGGCGCTGATCGGCCTCGTGCAGAAGGCTTTCCAGGTCTTCCGCTTCGCCCCGGTAAATGCCTGCGCTGAACGACAGCGGCGGTGCGCCGTTGGCGTAGTACAGCGTGGCACAGCGCTGGCGCAGGCTGTCGATGGTGGCGCTGAGGTCGGCTGCGTCGAGGGGGCTGAGCAGGGCGAACTCCTCGCCGCCCAGACGACCGATCAGGGTGTCGGGGAAGGCGCTGGCGAAGGCCTTGGCGAATACCACCAGCGCACTGTCGCCACTGGCATGGCCGAAGCCATCGTTGATGTGCTTGAAATGGTCGATGTCGAGCATGGCCACGCTCAGGTGCTGGCCGCTCTGTTGTGCCTGCTGGATCATGCGCATGCCGCGCTCGTAGAAGGAGCGGCGATTGCGCAGGCCGGTGAGGGCATCGTATTCCGCCGCCTTCTTCAGCGCCTGCAGCAGGTCGCGGCGTTCCAGGGTGTTCATCACCCGGCAGTTCAACTCTTCAGGGCAGAAGGGTTTGCGCAGGAAGTCGTCGGCGCCGTGCTTGATGAACTGCGCGCTTAGCGAGCCCTTGGGGTCGGCCGATACGCCGATGATGATCAGCTCGTTGAGCTTGAATTTCTGGCGCAGCAGCTTGACCAGATCGAAGCCGCTGACACCGGGCATGGAGTGGTCGAGGATCAGCAGGTCGATGTCTGGCTGTTCGGCGATCAGACGCAGGGTTTCCCGGCCGTCGCTGGCTTCGAGTATCTGGTAGTGATGCGGCTCGATGATGTGGCGGATGTAACGCCGCTGCGCGTTGGAGTCATCGGCGATGAGAATCTTGATATGGCTGTTGTGATCGAGGCGGTGCAGCAGGCGGAAGGCGTACTCGTAGGAGTGCTGGCTTTCCTTGAGCACGTAGTCGACCACACCTTTCATCAGCAGCTCGTCGCGGCGTTGCTCGTTGTAGCTGCCGCTGAGGACGATGCAGGGCAGGCGGTGACGCATCACCAGATCGACACTCTCACCGTCGGGGGCGTCCGGCAGGTGCAGGTCGACGATGGCGGCGAAGAACAGCCCGGCCGAGGTTTCCAGCATGACTTCCGCTTCGGCCAGCGAGGCGCAGAACACGGGCTCCAGATCCGGTTCCTGGCGGAACAGGTGGGCCAGGATCTTCAGCACCAGAGGGCTGTCCTCGATGACCAGGATATTGCGCATGGAGCGACTCCGACCTCTGTGGCCCTTGCTAGAGACTAGATCATGCGCACGCGCAGCGAGCGGCCCTTGATCTTGCCTTCCGTTAACCGTTGCAGTGCTTTGCGGGCGACGTCACGTTGCACGGCGACGTAAGCCTGGAACTCGAACAGGGCGATCTTGCCCACCTGATCGCTGCTCAGGCCCGCATCACCGGTCAGT
This sequence comes from Pseudomonas sp. FG29, assembly GCF_057809355.1. Taxonomy (NCBI): domain Bacteria; kingdom Pseudomonadati; phylum Pseudomonadota; class Gammaproteobacteria; order Pseudomonadales; family Pseudomonadaceae; genus Pseudomonas; species Pseudomonas sp. FG29. The sequence goes on from NZ_JBMDJU010000025.1 coordinate 51,156, forward strand.
GCGCCGAGGATGTCGCCAGGGCGCAGTTTGTCCTTGCGCCCGGCGCCGATGCACAGCGTGTGCATCGGTGGCAGCAGGCTGACGCTGGTGTTGTCGGCCGGTAGCGGGTACCAGGCCATTGTCTGCCCCTGCAGGGCCTCGATGGCTTGCGCGCGCCCGGCTTCGGACGGTGCCACCAGGCTCACGGCAAGGCCCTTCTCGCCTGCACGGCCACTGCGACCGATGCGGTGAATGTGCACCTCGGCATCACGCGCTAGTTCGACGTTGATCACCAGTTCCAGCCCAGCAATATCCAGGCCACGAGCGGCCACGTCGGTGGCGACCAGCACGCTCAGGCTGCGCCCGGCGAACAATGCCAGTACCTGATCGCGATCACGCTGTTCCAGATCGCCATGCAGCGCGGCGGCTGAAATCTTCTCGGCCTCCAGACGCTCGACCAGTTCCGTGCACTGCTGGCGCGTGGCGCAGAAGGCCACCGCCGGTTGTTTGCGAAAGTGCCGTAACAGCGCGGCGACGGCGTCCAGGCGCTGTGTTGGGGCAATCTCGTAGAAACGTTGCTCGATCTGCCCATCATCGTGCAGCGCCTCCACTTCGACGCGCTCGGGGCTGCGCAGAAAACGTGCAGCGAGCTGTTCGATCCCGCTGGGATAGGTGGCGGAGAACAGCAGGGTCTGCCGGCGTGCCGGGGTTTGCTCGATGATTTCGGCGATGCTGTCGAAGAAGCCCATGTCGAGCATGCGGTCGGCTTCGTCGAGCACCAGGGTGTTGAGACCGTCGACCTTCAGCGTGCCCTTGCGCAGGTGTTCCTGCACGCGGCCAGGCGTGCCGACGATGACATGCGCGCCATGTTCCAGCGAGCCGATCTGCGGGCCGAAGGGCACACCGCCGCACAGGGTGAGTATCTTGATGTTGTCGGCGGCACGGGCCAGGCGGCGCAGTTCCTTGGTGACCTGGTCGGCCAGCTCGCGGGTCGGGCACAGCACCAGCGCCTGGCAGCCGAAGTAGCGCGGATTGAGGGGATGCAGCAGGCCGATGCCGAAGGCGGCGGTCTTGCCGCTGCCGGTCTTGGCCTGGGCGATCAGGTCACGGCCCTTGATGATCAGCGGCAGGCTGGCAGCCTGGATGGCGGTCATCTCGCTGTAGCCGAGGGCGGCGAGGTTGGCCTGCATCGGTGCGGACAGGGGTAGGCTGGAAAAGGCGTTGACGCTCACGGCAAAAGAGTCCGGCTGGAAGGATTGGGGCGGCAGTGTAGCAGGCCGCCTCAGTGTTCCGGTGGCACCTCGACCAGACGGCTGCTGCGGCCGTCCATCGGATCGAGCTGGAGGAAGATCGCTGCCGCCAGCATCGACAACAGGCCGACACAAATGAAGGTCGCCTGAAACGCCTGCTGTACCTCGTTCAGCTCTGCGCTGAAACCACTGAGCAGCGCCGCCGCCGCGGCCACGCCGAGGCTCATGGCCAGTTGCACCACCACCGACAGCAGGCCATTGCCGCTGCTGGCCTCGTTATTGTCCAGGTCGATCAGGGTGACGGTGTTCATCGCGGTGAACTGCAGCGAGTTGCAGGCGCCGATCAGGCTCAACTGCACCACCAGTTGCAGCATCGCGGTGTCTTGATCGACCAGCGCCAGGCTGGCGATCAGGGCGCCGAGCAGCAGGGTATTGCTGGTCAGGATGCGGCGATAGCCAAGGCGGTCGATCAACGGTTTGGCCAGCGGCTTCATCGCCATGGCGGCGAGCGCCAGAGGAATCATGCTCATGCCGGCCTGCGCCGGGGAGTATCCCATCGCCAGTTGCAGCAGCAGTGGCGTGAGAAAGGGCAGGGCGCCGCTGCCCAGGCGGGCGAAGAGGTTGCCGAGGATGCCGGTGGCGAAGGTGCGGGTGGCGAACAGGTTGGGCGAGAACAGCGGCTCGGCGATACGCGCCGCGCGCAGCCAGTACACCGCCAGACAGGCCAGGCCACCGACCAGCAGCAGGGTCACGCGCAGGGCCGGCAGCTTCAGCTCGCCGAGGCCTTCCAGGGCCACGGTGATCAGCAGCATGGCGGCGCCGAACAGGAGGAAACCCGGTGTATCGAAACGGCTGCGCTGCGGACCGCGCAGATCGGGCATGTAGCGCATCGCCGCCCAGCAGCCGAGCAGGCCGACCGGCAGGTTGATGAGGAAGATCCAGTGCCAGCTGGCCGCCTCCACCAGCCAACCGCCGAGGGTCGGGCCGATCAATGGGCCGAGCAGGCCGGGCAGGGTGATGAAGCTCATGATCCGCACCAGCTCGGTTCGCGGGTAGGCGCGCAGTACCACCAGGCGCCCTACCGGCATCATCAGCGCGCCGCCCAGACCCTGGATCACTCGCGCGCCGACCAGCATGGCGAGCGACTCGGACAGCGCGCAGAGCAGCGAGCCCAGGCTGAACAGGGCGATGGCGCCGAAGAAGATGCGCCGCGTGCCGAAGCGGTCGGCGATCCAGCCCGAGGCCGGAATCAGCAGGGCCACGGTCAGCATGTAGGCGATCACCACCGACTGCATGCGCAACGGATCTTCACCCAGATCATGGGCCATGGCTGGCAGCGCAGTATTGAGGATGGTGCCGTCCAGCGTCTGCATGAAGAAGGCGATGGCGACGATCCAGGGCAGCAGGCGGGCGGTGCGTGGGTCGAGCGGTGGTGGCGTGGTGTGCATGAGGCGTCCGGCTGTGGGTGGCGGCTTTGACCTGTGCGTCATTATCGCTGGCTGTGCTCACCTTCGACGGTTGCGACGTAAATAAATTCGCAGTGACGATCTGGCTGCCACTGCTTAGGGGCTGGGCAGACTGGTAGGAGCGGATTCATCCGCGAAGGGGGCTGGCAGAGGAGCTGGGCGATTCGCGAACGAAGCGCAACGCTGCCCGTTCGCTCCTAAAGCAGCGCCAGTCCTGCAATGAGTATGTCTGGACGCACGCTCGCTAGGCGCGGATTTATCCGCGAGAGGACTGGCACAGGTACCGCGAGGGTCGCGAGACCCTCGTCATGCGCTCAGGCTGCCGATATCGCCCGCTGAGGCTGCCCACGCACTGGTCGATCACCGGCCACGAAGTAGCTGGCGGTACTGCGCGGCAGCGGCTGGCGCCCACGAATCCGGTCGGCGATCTTCTCCGCCATCATGATGGTGGTGGCGTTGAGGTTGCCGGTGATGATCTCCGGCATGATCGACGCATCCACCACGCGCAGACCCTGCAGGCCATGCACGCGGCCCTGGCCGTCGACCACTGCCATCTCGTCTGCGCCCATCTTGCACGAGCAGGACGGGTGATAGGCGGTTTCGGCGTGGTTGCGGATGAATTCGTCCAGTTCGGCATCGCTCTGCACATGGGCGCCCGGGCTGATCTCGCGGCCCCGGTACTTGTCCAGGGCCGGTTGCGCCATGATCTCGCGGGTGATGCGGATGCCGTCGCGGAATTCCTGCCAATCCTGTTCATGGCTCATGTAGTTGAACAGGATGCTCGGATGTTCGCGCGGGTCGCGGGACTTGAGGCGAATACGGCCACGGCTCGGCGAGCGCATCGAGCCCATGTGCGCCTGGAAGCCGTGTTCCTGCACGCCCTTGCTGCCGTTGTAATTGATCGCCACCGGCAGGAAGTGGTACTGGATGTTGGGCCAGGCGAACTCCTCGCGGGTGCGTATGAAGCCGCCCGCTTCGAACTGGTTGCTGGCGCCCAGGCCCTTGCCGAGGAACAGCCAGTTGGCGCCGATGGCCGGCTGGTTCCACCACTTGGTGGCCGGGTAGATGGACACCGGCTCCTTGCAGGCGTACTGCAGGTAGAGTTCGAGGTGATCCTGCAGGTTCTCGCCGACGCCGGGCAGATCATGCACCACGGGGATGTCGAATTCGCGCAGCAGGGCGGCTGGGCCGACGCCGGAGCGCTGCAGGATCTGCGGCGAGGCGATGGCGCCGGCGCACAGCAGCACTTCGCGACGGGCATGGGCCGTGAGGGTGGCATTCGAGCTGCCGACCAGGTAGCTGACGCCGCTGGCGCGCTTGCCGTCGAACAGGATACGGTCGGTGGTGGCGTGGGTGACGATGGTCAGGTTCGACCGCTCGCGGGCCTGATCCAGATAACCGCGGGCGGTGCTGGAGCGTCGACCCTGCGCGGTGACGGTGCGATCCATCGGGCCGAAGCCTTCCTGCTGGTAGCCGTTGAGGTCGTCCGTACGCGGATAACCGGCCTGTACGCCGGCTTCGACCATGGCATGGAACAGTGGATTGTTGTCGACCTTGGGCGTGGTCACGCTGACCGGGCCGTCGCCACCGTGGTAGTCATTGGCGCCGATGTCACGGGTTTCCGCCTTGCGGAAATATGGCAGGCAGTCGAGGTAGCTCCAGTCTTCCAGACCCTTGCCCTTGGCCCAGCTGTCGAAGTCCATGGCGTTGCCGCGGATGTAGCACATGCCGTTGATCAGCGAGGAGCCGCCCAGACCCTTGCCGCGCCCACATTCCATGCGGCGGTTGTTCATGTAGGGTTCGGGATCGGTCTCGTAGGCCCAGTTGTAGCGCCGCCCCTGCAGCGGGAAGGCCAGGGCGGCGGGCATCTGGGTACGAAAATCCAGGCGATAGTCCGGGCCGCCGGCTTCCAGTAGCAGCACGCTGACGTCTGCGTCTTCGGTCAGGCGGGTGGCCAACACGTTACCGGCCGAGCCGGCACCGATGATGATGTAATCGTATTCCTGGGTCATGCTTCCTCCTGTTGCCCGGCTGTTATCCGGGAAAACGCGAGTGACTGTCCCCGGATTGCATCCGGGCTACGGGGCGGCTTTCTTTGTGGGAGCGGATTCATCCGCGATGTTTTTCGCGGCTAAAGCCGCTCCCGCGCTAGGGGGCTCAGAACACCGAGGCGTAATCGCCCATTTCCAGCTGCACCGACTTGATGCGGGTGTAGTGGCCGAGGGTGACCAGGCCGTTCTCGCGGCCAACGCCGGACTGCTTGTAGCCGCCCACCGGCATCTCGGCCGGCGATTCGCCCCAGGTGTTGATCCAGCAGATGCCGGCTTCCAGTTGGTGGATGACCCGGTGCGCGCGATTGAGGTCGCGGGTCACCACGCCGGCAGCCAGGCCGTAGGTGGTGTCGTTGGCGCGGCGGATCACTTCCTCTTCGTCGTCATAGATGAGGATGCTCATCACCGGGCCGAAGATTTCCTCGCGGGTGATGGTCATGGCATCCGTGCAGTCGGTGAACACGGTGGGGGCGACATAGGCGCCCTTGGCATAGTCGCCGTCGCTGACGCGCGCACCGCCGATCAGCAGGCGCGCGCCTTCGCTGCGGCCCTTGTCGATATAGCCGAGCACGCGCTCCATGTGCGCGAAGCTCACCAGCGGGCCGAAGTTGGTGGCGTCAGCCAGCGGGTCGCCCAGGCGGATGCGCTTGACCCGCTCCAGCACCTTGCTCTCGAAACGCGCCTGCAGCATGCGCGGCACGAACACGCGAGTGCCGTTGGTGCACACCTGGCCGGAGCTGTAGAAGTTGGCCATCACCGCAATATCGGCGGCGCGGTCGAGGTCGGCGTCTTCGAAGATGATCAGCGGCGACTTGCCGCCCAGCTCCATGGTCACCTCCTTGAGGCTGGAGCTGGAGGCGCTGGCCATCACCTTCTTGCCGGTGACGGTGCCGCCGGTGAAGGAAATCTTCTCGATGCCCGGATTTTCTGTGAGCCATTGGCCCACAGCGCTGCCCAGCCCGGTCACCACGTTGAATACGCCTGCGGGCAGGCCGGCCTCGGTGTAGATCTCGGCCAGCTTCAGTGCAGTCAGCGAGGTGACTTCGCTGGGCTTGAAGATCATCGCGTTGCCGGCAGCCAGGGCCGGTGCGGATTTCCACAGGGCGATCTGAATCGGGTAGTTCCAGGCGCCGATGCCGGCGACCACGCCCAGCGGTTCGCGACGGGTGTAGACGAAGGAGGTTTCACGCAGCGGAATCTGCTCGCCCTCGATGGCCGGGATCAGGCCGGCGTAATACTCCAGCACGTCGGCACCGGTGACGATGTCGACATAGCGGGTTTCGGAGAGCGGCTTGCCGGTATCGAGAGTTTCCAGCTCGGCCAGCTCGTCGTTGCGTGCACGGAGGATATCCACTGCCTTGCGCAGAATGCGCGAGCGCTGCATGGCGGTCATCGCCGCCCACACCTTCTGCCCCTCTGCGGCGCTGGCCACGGCGCGATCAACGTCTGCCTGGCTGGCGCATTGCACCTTGGCCAGCACCTCGCCGGTGGCGGGGTTGATGCTGTCGAAGGTCTCTCCACTGCTGGCGGCGACGTACTGGCCACCGATGTAGAGCTGCTGTTCGGCGAAACGGGGCATGGGCTGTCCTCTGTCTTCGATTTGCTTAGAGAACAGCCTATTTTATTTAAATTGAACGATCAATCAACAAAAACGACGGAGCGCACTCAATCACGACATAGCCAGACGGTCATTGGCCAAAGGAGTGAACGGGTAGGGCGGGCTTTAGCCCACCAAAACCATGCGCATGAGGCCTTGCCGTCGGCAACCCTCTAACGAGCCTTGGCCAATTGCAGGTCGAGATAGTCGTAGGCGA
>NZ_JBMDJU010000026.1:0-57526 GCF_057809355.1 Pseudomonas sp. FG29
GGCGAAAGTTCGACCCCGAACTCCATGTCGCTTGCGTCAAATAACAGTATCTACGTCAACCTTGTAGGAGCGGCTTCAGCCGCGATTACCGCCGTTCTGGCGCCTTGCTGGCATAGCGCTTCAACCATCCGCACCAGCGTCTCGATCACCGCGTCCCGACCAAGCAGTGAGTGTTCCTCGCTCAGGTAACGCGCCGTGGTGTATTGCACCGCATTGATCAGCACGAACAGCAGCGTCGGCAGGTTATCGAGGCGGTATTCGTTGATGTGGCGCATCAGGTACTGCCTGCACAATTCGCTCATCTGCCGCTCCAGCGTCTGGAACACCGGGGCTGCGTTGAGGGTGTGCCAGTGGCGCAGCAGTTCGCGCTGCGCCTTGTCCTCGGCGACTTGCTCGAAGATGCCGAGCAGGATGGCGCGGCTGACGGTGGCGATGTCCTGGCCGAGCAGCGGTGCCAGACGCTGTTGCACGCCGGCGAGCATGAGCTCGGCCTTCTGCATCAGCAGGGCATCGACGAGCATTTCCTTGTTGGCGAAGTACTGATAAAGCGAGCCGATGCTGACGCCGGCACGTTGCGCCACGTGGTTGGTGGTGAGCCGATCCAGGCCGCGGTTGGCAATCTCCTGGGCCGTAGCCTCCAGCAGCAGGGCGATCATCTGGTTGGCGCGTTGTTGCTTGGGCTGCTTTCTCATGCGCTGGGCATCCGCGAGTTGTTTGCGAGCAATTAGTCGCAATAGCGTAGAGCGACCTCTTCAGCACACAGCCAACCAAGGTATGAAAATGCCCCCAGAGCCCAAGGTTCTTCCCGCTCGGCATGGCGCCGACCTGTTGCGCGCCCGTAAGGTGGCCGCGCCGATTCGGCGTTTCATCCAGGGGCCGGCAGAACCCAGCCCGGCGCAGTGGCAGGCCATCGGTGAGTCACTGATGCAGGGCGACGTCGCCATGGATGCACTGCTGGGCTGGATGAGCGAGGCTGGTTTGGCGCAGAGCATGCCGCTCTACCAGCGGGCGCTGGAGCAGGGCATCGCCGCCATCGATGCGGCCCCGCAGCCGCTGCAGCGCTTCTTCGCCCTGGTCGAGGCCACACCGGCCTGGCTCGATACCGAGCTGCTCGACGAGGGCGCGCGGGTCTGCTGCCTGTCGGGGCTCACCGGCATGCGCGTATTGCGTGACCTGGGGTTGCTGGCGGGCTATCAGGCTTCGGCGATCAACCGCACGCTGGTGCTGACCGGCGCACTGGAGAGCGGCACTCAGCGGCGGATCGCCGAAACCAGCAAGTGGTGGGTCGACTGCACCCGACCTGGCGGCATGGCGCGTGGCGCCGCCGGCTACCGGGGCACGTTGCACGTGCGGCTGGTGCATGCGCTGGTGCGCCGGCGGGTGTCACGCATGGCGGAGTGGGATGCGAGCTACTTTGGCCTGCCGGTCAACCAGGGTGACATGCATGCCACCTACCTGGCGTTCTCGGTGGTCTTCCTGATCGGCCAGCGTCTGCTGGGCGTGCCGTTGAGCAAGGACGAGCGCGGAGCGGTGCTGCACCTCTGGCGTTATATCGCCTGGCTGATGGGTGTGGATCAGCGCTGTCTGCACATCGATGAGAACGACGCCACCCGAGCGCTCTATCACAACCTGCTGGCGCAGGCGCCGGCCGATGCCAGCAGCCATCAGCTTGGCACGGCGCTGATCGACGAGCCGCTGCAGCGCCATTATCCGAATCTGCAGTGGCTACGCGGACGGCTCAATCGGGCAATTCACCTGAGCATCGCGCGCACCTTCATCGACGCCGAGGGGCGCCGCGCGCTGGGTCTGCCCAGAGGCGTGCTGCCCTGGTATCCACTGCTGACGGCGCCGCCGCGTTACCTGCTGCACCGCCTGGTGCGTTGCCTGCCAGGTGGTCGGCAGTGGTTGAGCGAGCGTGGCGACCGGCAGCAGCAGGCCTACCTGCTGACGCTGTTCGGGGACAGCCATCCCCGGTTGGTCTCAGCTGGGCAGGTCAGTGAGGCCGACTCGCCCGCCGCTGGAACACGTACCTGAGCGAGCCGCTGCTCAGATACTGCGCTGATTGACCCGCTGCGACAGCGCCTCGGCCGACTCCTTGCGCTCGGAGTAGCGATCCACCAGCTCGGGGTGGTCGCGCAGCAGCCAGGTGAAGCGCACCAGCTCTTCCATCACGTCGACCAGACGGTCGTAGTAGGGCGACGGCTTCATGCGGTCGTCATCGCCGAATTCGAGAAAGGCCTTGGGCACCGACGACTGGTTGGGGATGGTGAACATGCGCATCCAGCGGCCGAGTACACGCAACTGATTGACCACGTTGAATGACTGCGAACCGCCGCAGACCTGCATCACCGCCAGGGTCTTGCCCTGGGTCGGGCGCACCGCGCCCATGGCCAGCGGCACCCAGTCGATCTGCGCCTTGAACACTGCCGACAGAGCACCATGGCGTTCCGGCGAGCACCACACCTGGCCTTCCGACCACTGCATCAGTTCCAGCAGCTCCTGCACCTTGGGATGCTCGACCGGAGCGTCGTCCGGCAGGGGCAGGCCGGACGGATCGAAGATGCGCGTCTCGCAGCCCAGGTGCTGCAGCAGGCGCGCCGCTTCCTGTACCAGCAGGCGGCTGAACGAGCGCGGCCGGGTGGAGCCGTACAGCAGCAGGATGCGCGGTGCCGGGGCCGAGTCGCTGGATTGGGCCGGCAGCAGGTCGAGATCGAGATTGGGCAGGTTGTCGTTCATGCGGGTGTCCTCACTCCTGGCCGATACGGTTGAGCGCCTGCTGCAGCTCGTCGCGGCTCATGTCCGCCAGCGGCAGGGCGAGGAAGGCGCGGCAGCGCCGTTCGATATGCGCCAGGGTGGCGTGAAAGGCAGCGTTGATGCTGGCCTCGTCACCTTCCACGTGGGACGGATCTTCCAGGCCCCAGTGGGCTTTCAGCGCCGGGCCGAAGTACACCGGGCAGGCTTCGCCAGCCGCCTTGTCGCAGACGGTGATGACGATATCCGGCGGGCAACCCTCGAAGGCATCGTTACCCTTGCTGCTCAGGCCCTCGGTGGCGATGCCGGCGTCGCGCAGCGTTACCAGCGTACGCGGCAGTACCTCGCCGCGCGGGAAGCTGCCGGAGCTCACCGCCTGGTGCTCGCTGGGCGCCAGGTTGTTGAACAGGGCTTCGGAAAGGATGCTGCGGCAGCTGTTGGCCGTGCACATGAACAGGACTTTCATCGGATGGCTCCAGGTCAGAGGCTCAGGCGCAGGGCCAGTGCCGAAAGGGTGAGCAGCAGCACCGGCAGGGTGAGCACGATGCCGACCTTGAAGTAGTAACCCCAGGTCACGCGGATGCCCTTGCGCGCCAGTACATGCAGCCAGAGCAGGGTGGCCAGGCTGCCGATGGGGGTGATCTTCGGCCCCAGGTCGCAGCCGATCACGTTGGCGTAGATCATCGCCTCGCGCACCGCGCCGCTGGCCTGGCTGGCGTCGATGGCCAGCGCGCCGATCAGCACGCTGGGCATGTTGTTCATCAAGGACGACAGCAGCGCGCTGAGCAGGCCGGTGCCCAGCGCCGCGCCCCAGATGCCATAGCCGGCGAAGGTGTCGAGCAGGCGCGTCAGTTCGGCGGTCAGGCCGGCATTGCTCAGGCCGTAGACCACCAGATACATGCCGAGGGAGAAGATCACTACCTGCCAGGGCGCCTCGCGCAGCACCTTGCCGGTGGCGATGCGCTTGCCACGCGCGGCGACCGCGAACAGCAACGCGGCGCAGGCCGCCGCCACCGCGCTGATCGGGATGCCCAGCGGCTCCAGGGCGAACAGCCCGACCAGCAGCGCCAGCAGCACCGCCCAGCCGACCTTGAAGGTGCTGAGGTCGCGGATCGCCTGGCTCGGCGCCTGCAGCGCCGCCACCTCGTAGCGCGCCGGAATGTCGCGGCGGAAGAACAGCCACAGCACCAGGAGGGTGGCGGCGACGCTGACCAGGTTCACCGGCACCATCACCGCGGCGTAGGCGCCGAAGCCGATGCCGAAGTAGTCGGCCGAGACGATGTTGACCAGGTTCGACACCACCAGCGGCAGGCTGGCGGTATCGGCGATGAAGCCGGCAGCCATGACGAAGGCCAGGGTCGAGGCCGGCGAGAAACGCAGCGCCAGCAGCATGGAAATCACGATGGGGGTGAGGATCAGCGCCGCGCCGTCATTGGCGAACAGCGCCGACACCGCCGCGCCAAGCAGGATGCTGAAGGCGAACAGACGCGCGCCGCTGCCATTCGCCCAGCGCGCCACGTGCAGCGCCGCCCACTCGAAGAAGCCGGCTTCATCGAGCAGCAGGCTGATGATGATCACCGCGATAAAGGTCGCCGTGGCGTTCCACACGATGTCCCACACAGTGGGGATGTCGGCGAAGCTGACCACGCCGGCGGCCAGGGCCAGCACGGCGCCGAGCGAGGCGCTCCAGCCGACGCCCAGGCCTCGCGGCTGCCAGATGACCAGAATCAGGGTGAACAGAAAGATGGCGACGGCGATCAGCATGCGATGTTCTCAGCAGCAGGTGGCGAGGCGGGCAGGGCGGTCGCCCATATTGGCGAGGCGGCTGGCGTCCTGTTCCAGCCAGGTGCGGTTGGCGGCCAGGGTGGCGGCCAGCACGTCGCGCACCCACTGCGGCAGATCGGACGCCAGGCGGTAATACACCCATTGGCCCTGGCGGCGATCCTGTAGCAGGCCGCTGTTGCGCAGTTGTGCCAGGTGGCGGGAGATCTTCGGCTGGCTGTCGCCCAGTGCGCAGACCAGCTCGCAGACGCACAGCTCGCCCTGATCGGCGATCAGCAGTACGGCGCGGGCGCGGGTTTCGTCGGCGAGGGATTTGAACAGCGCGGGCGGGGAGAGGTGCTCGGACATTGGGTAAGTCCCTATATGCGGGTTTGCGAATATACGAAAATCCATATGTATTGAGCAACCCGGTGGTGGTTGTGGGCGGCTTTGCACTACAGTCCCCGAGTCAGGGCACCTCTAAAAACTACCTGCGTTGCCATCGCTGCGTTAAAAACAGGCTCAAAATGCTCATTTACAACTCGTAAACTGCGCTTTTTCGCCTGTTTTTGCCTTGCGCTGGCTGCCTCGCCTACGTTTTTAGAGGCGCCCGCCGGTCGCCGGGACGGATTTTTCCCGGCCAGAGATTTTCAAGGGAGGCGCTGGATGCGTTTACCGCGCATGCGCAACGTGATGGCCTGGACGCTGGTGGTGCTGTTGTTGATCGTGGTGGCCTTGCTCGGCATTCGTATCGCCGGGCTATCGTCGTTGCCCGAACTGGAACCCTGGCACCGCCTGGTGCCGCAGGAGCTGGAAGCAGACGAGCTGGACGCGAGCGACTGGCAGACCTACGTGGCTGCCGAGGCGGCCCTGTTCGAGCGCCTGCAGCGTGAGCTGATCGAGCCGGTCACGGCTTCCGGTTCGGCGCGCTACAGCCGTTACGCCAGTGATAGCCCGGTCTACCCCGGCAATCTGTCGCGTGACTGGAACCGCTCCTTCATCCTGCCGCCGCAGGGCCCGGCACGCGGGGTGGTGGTGTTGCTGCACGGCCTGACCGACTCACCCTACAGCCTGCGCCATATCGCCCAGCACCTCAGCGAGCAGGGTCTGCTCGCCGTGGTGCCGCGCATGCCCGGCCATGGCACGGTGCCGGCGGCACTGACGGCTGCGCACTGGGAGCAATGGCTGGCCACCACGCGCCTGGCTGTACGCGAAGCGCGGCGCCAGGTGCCGGACGGGCCTTTGTATCTGGTCGGTTATTCCAATGGCGGGGCGTTGGCGCTGCGCTACAGCCTGGCGGCGCTGGAGGACGAGCGCCTGGCCATGCCACAACGGCTGGTACTGATTTCGCCGATGGTCGGGGTCACGGGGTTTGCCCGCTATGCCGGACTGGCGGCCATGCCGGCGTTGCTGCCAGCCTTCGCCAAGTCGGCCTGGAAAAGCATCCTGCCGGAATTCAACCCGTTCAAGTACAACTCCTTCCCAGTGCACGCGGCGCGGCAGACCTATGAGCTGACCCGCGAGGTGCAGAGTGCCTTCGACGCCGCCGAGGCCGATGGCCGTCTGTCACGACTGCCGCCGGTGCTGGCCCTGCAATCACTGGCCGACAACACCGTGAGCACGCCAGCGGTGGTGCACCAGCTGTTCGAACGCTTGCCGGCCAACGGCAGCGAGTTGGTGGTGTTCGATATCAATCGCTCGCAGGCGGCCAGTTCGCTGCTGCGCACGGATATGAGCGGGTTGCTGGAGCAATTGCTGCCACCGGCCGCACGTGACTTTGATCTGACCGTGGTTGGCGTGGCGCCGGAGCAGGGGCGTGCGGTGGAGGCCAGGCGCATCGCCGCAGGCAGCCAGCAGATGCAGCGCGTATCGCTGGGGGTGGACTACCCGAGTCAGCTGTTTTCGCTGTCGCACGTGGCCTTGCCGTTCCCGCCCAGCGATCCGCTCTATGGCAGTGATCCTGCACCGGGCGAGGACTATGGCGTGGCGCTGGGTACGCTGGCGCCGCGCGGTGAGCACGGCGTGCTGGTGGTGGGGCTGGACAGCCTGCAGCGGGCGACGTCCAACCCCTTCTACGACTACCTGCTGCAGCGTATCGACGACGATCTGCGCTGAGCCTTACAGGCGGAAACGGCCTACCAGCCCGTCCAGTTGGGTCGACAGCGCCTGCAGGTCGCTGCTGGCCTGGTTGAGCTGATCGGCGATATGGGTGGTGCCGACGGTCAGCTCGTTGATGTCGACGATATTGCGGTTGATGTCCTCGACCACGCTGGACTGTTCCTCGGTGGCAGTGGCGACCTGGATGTTCTGATCGCTGATCTGGCCGATATGGCTGTTGATCTGCTCCAGGGCCACCGATGCCTTGCTCGCATACTCCACCACCAGCGCGCTCTGCCGCTGCCCCTTGGCCATGGCTTCGACGGCCGAGCGTGATTCGTTCTGCAGGCGGTCGATGACCTGCTGGATTTCCTCGGTGGACGCGCCGGAACGGCTCGCCAGGGTGCGCACCTCATCGGCTACCACGGCAAAGCCACGGCCCTGTTCACCGGCACGCGCGGCCTCGATGGCGGCGTTGAGGGCGAGCAGGTTGGTCTGTTCGGAAATGCTGCGAATGGTGTTGAGCGTGGTGCTGATGGCGTCGGTCTGTGCCGCCAGCGCGCCGATGACCCTGGCGGCCTGCTCCAGCTCACCGTTGAGCGCATCGACCTGCTGCTGCGCCTGGCTGACCACCGCGCCGCCGTCACGGGCATGCTGGGTCGCTTCGCGTGCCACATCGGCGGCATTCTCGGCATTACGGGCGATCTCGTTGACGGTCGAGCCCAGTTCGTTGATCGCAGTGGCCACCTGCACCGTGCGGTCGCTCTGCGCCGTGCAGTTGCTCTGGGTCAGACGCGCGCGCTCGGCCACGTCGCGGGCCATACCGGATAGCTGGCGCGAGTTGTCGGCGAGCTGGCGCATGGCGCCGTGCACCTTGTCGATGAACTGGTTGAAGCTGCGGGCGATTTCAGCCAGTTCGTCCTGGCCGGGCAGGTCGATGCGGGTGTCCAGTGCCAGGTTGTCGGCCGCCTGGCCGAGGCTGTTCTGCAGCACGGCGACGCGGCGGCGCAACTGGATGACGATCAGCCAGGAAATGATGATCGACACCAGCAGGCCGGTGGCGATGATACCGATCTGGCGGGTCAGGCCTTCTTCATAGCTTTTGCTGCTGTGTTCGTTCTGTTGCTCGGCTTGCTTGAGCAGTGCATCGAGCAGGTCGTTGGCGCCCTGACGCATCACGCCGTAGGTCTTGGCGTACTGGTCGCGATAGATCTGTTGCGCCTTGGCCATGTCGCCCGCGTCGAAGGCGGCGAGCATCGGATTCAGCTCGTTGCTGACCATGGTCTCGAACTGATCGAGCAGTTGCTGCGCCTGCGCCTTGCGCTCCGGATTGACCTGGGCGGCCACGGCCTGGCGCATCGCTTCGCGCATGCCGGGGATATCTTCGTTGCGGGCGTCCTGCACACGGGATTTGACGCCGCGCTCGTCGCGCAACGGGGTGTCCTGCAGCAGCATCATGTCGATGCCCACGCGCATGCGCGGGATGCGCGAGGCGGCTTCAGCCATGGCGCGCATCGGCGCGGCGGTATTGAGGTAGAGCACCTCCGTATCCCGGTGCATGCTGGACATGCTGCTCAGGCTGGTCAGCGCTACCAGCAACAGGGCAATGCAGGGGATGGCCACCGCGATGATCAGGCGGGACTTCAGGGACAGGGCATCGAGGCTCATGGAAAGGCTCCGGTTCGAGGGCATAAGCGGCGCGCAGCATGCCGGTTTGGCGCCGCCTTTGCTATATCGGCAGCACCGGCCCAGAGCATGAGGGGCGACTTCGCTTAAATCTGGTGCATGGGCTGGGGCTTGTCGAGTTCGGTGCTCGAGCAGGTGACCCGTGCAGCGGATCGGTCATGAACGCGCAAATGATCCAGGCGCGTGGCGCGATGATCGATAAGCCATACGCCGCAAGCGAAGGCGTGCGGCGCATTCGGGCTCAGGCTTGCAGCAGCGCATCCAGCTTGCCGCCACGCTCCAGCGCGGCGAGATCATCGAAGCCACCGACATGCTGCGCGCCGATGAAGATCTGCGGCACGCTACGGCGGTTGCTGCGCTGTAGCATTTCCGCCAGACGCTGTGGCGAACTGCCCACGTCGATTTCCTCGTAGGCCACGCCCTTGCGGGACAGCAGCGCCTTGGCGTTTACGCAGTAGGGGCAGTGGCCGGTTGTGTAAAGAGTGACGGCTTGCATGGTGCACCTCCTGTCTCGTCAGACGGCTACGGGCGGAAAGTCGACAACGGTTTCAGCCAGGTTGTTGAGGTAGTTGGTCAGCGTCATCAGAGCGACGTTGGCTACCACTTCGACGATGGCGGCGTCACTCAGCCCGGCCTCGCGTGCAGCCTGCAACTGCGCATCGCTGATGCGGCCGCTGCTGTCGATGATCTGCCGGGTCAGACGCGCCACGGCATTGAACTCGCCATCGCGGGCGCTGCGAATGTCCGCCTCGCTCAAACCGGCCTTGCCGGCGAACAGGGTGTGTGCGGCCAGGCAGTATTCGCAGCCGTTGACCTGCGAGCTGGCCAATGCGATCACTTCGCGCGCCTTGGCATTCAGCGTGCCCTTGCCGAGCGCCTGGGACAGTGCCAGGTAGCCGCTCAGCGCGGCCGGGGCATTGGCCAGGGTAGCGAAGGTGTTAGGGATGAAACCGAGGCCCTTGCGGATGCCTTCCAGTTGCGCCTGGGCGCTGGCAGCGGTTTGTTCGAAGGGCAGTGCGGCGATGCGGGTCATGGTGATTCTCCAGTCTTGGGTGGGGAGCTTGTCGTTCAAGCCTGGAGCCAGATTAGGGAATCCATCTGGCTTTTCGGATTCAGATCGTCGATGTTATGCGACAGATCGTCCAAGAGTGCGAAATGACCATGGATCGCCTGTCCAGCCTGCTGCACCACTTCAACCTGCACGCCAGCACCTTCCACCGCGGTGGTTTTTGCGGCACCAGCAGCCATGGCGAGCATGAGCCGCACGGCTACATTCACCTGCTGCGTGCCGGGCGCATGCGCTTTCGCGAGGGCAATGGCTGCGAGCTGCGCCTGGAAGAACCGAGCCTGATGCTGGTGGCCAGACCGCGTCTGCATGAGATGACCGCCAGCGAGGCCGATGGTGCCGAGCTGGTCTGCGCCACCCTGGCTTTCGACGGAGGCATCGACAATCCGCTGTCGCGGTCACTGCCGGGTGCCATCGTCAAACCCTTGCGCGAGTTGCCGAGCCTGAGCGGCTGCCTGGACTGGCTGTTCGCCGAGGCGGCAGGGGAGGATTGCGGGCGTGAGCTGGTGCTCAACCGCCTGTTCGAGCTGATGGTGATCCAGCTGTTGCGCCATCTGATGAACAGCCGCGAGCTGGCCTCGGGGATGATGGCCGGTCTGGCCGAACCGCGTCTGGCGCGCGCCCTCAATCAACTGCACGAGAAACCGCAGCATGGCTGGTCGGTGGCCGAGCTGGCGGCGTTGGCGGGCATGTCACGGGCCAGTTTTGCTGCGCATTTTCACCAGGTGGTGGGCGCTACGCCGGCCGATTATCTGGTGGGTTGGCGTGTCAGCCTGGCGCAGAAGCGCCTGCGTGAAGGTCGGCCCATGGCGTTGATCGCCGATGAGGTCGGCTACGAAAGCCCGTCGGCCCTGGCGCGCGCGTTTCGCCGCAAGGTGGGGGCGAGCCCCAGTGAGTGGCTGAAGCAGAGTGGTTGAGCCCGGCGGAAGGCTTGATCTGCGGCAATCGGACTGGTGCTCGGGCTCGACCGCCGTGCCGTGATGGTGCATGGTGGCGCCCCCGCTGTCCGTTCCGAGAGTAGCCTCCATGTTCGAGATTCAAGCCATCGATCCGGCCTATTACCGCCAGCAGACCCGTCGCAGCACGGTACTGATCGCGGTCATCTTCCTGGCGCTGGCCATGCTCTGCGCCACGCTGAGCACGCAGCTGTTCGGCACGCCTGGTGGCGACAACTTCAAGTGGAATCTGCTGGGTGTGGCTGCGGGCCTCGGGTTGAGCATCGCCCTGGTACGCCAGCAACTCTGGTCGCGACCGTTCATGGCGCCTGCCGTCTATGGCTGGCGCCTCAAGCGCAGCCTGATGCGCATCACCAACGTCATGCATCACGTCAAGGCGGGCGTGGAGCAGGGCGATGAAAGCGCGATGAAGCTGCTGCGCTTCTATCACCTGGGGGTGACCCAGATGCACCAGCTCGACGGCAACTCCAGCGAGCTGAGCCAGATGGTGGGCGAAATCAATGCCCACCGTGAGGCGATGGAGCAGCGGGAGCTGGACGTTGAGCTGGCTCGCCTGGATCCGGATTGGTTGGAGCGGGTGAAGACGTTCAAAGCGGCTTGATCAGTCGCCTAGCGACAACACCATGGTCTGACCTTGCCAGATACCCTGGCGGCGGCGCGCGATGACCAGACAATCGCCCGTGCCGGCTGCGCTCACAACCAGTTGTCCGCCGGGCGCCCAGAATGCACTGCGGCCCGCACAGGCCCAGCCACCGGAAGGGCCTCCGTGGTTGGCCATCAACACCCCGAGAGACAGTTCAGCGGCATAGCCTTGCAGCAATTCGCTGTCGTGTGGGTAGCCGTTTTCGCTGATCAGCACGCTGGTCGCGTAAATGCCCGCGCCGCTCTTGGCAGCAGCCCTGGCATGGCTGGCGTGGGTGAAGTCCGCGCAGATCGACAGGGCGATGCGTTCGTCACCGATAAGCAGCGGTGCACCGCCAGCGCCCGGGCTGAATACGCGTTCTTCCCCCGCATGCAGGTGCTGCTTGGTGTAGATCGTCTGCGTGCCATCGGCGCCGAAAATCAGGGCGCCGATCAGAATGCTATCGCGCGCATCCCCCCGTAGTGGCAAGCCGACCTGAGTGGTCATGCGCAACTGCTTGGCCAGCTTGCGCAGTGGCTGCAGCCTGGCTGCGTCCGGCGTTTGCACCAGTGCCTGTGCCAGTGACGGCTCGTAGCCGGTCAGCGACAGCTCGGGGAACAGCATAAACGTGATGCCCTGTTCAGCGGCGAGTCGCATGACCTGTAGGTGGTGATCGATGTTGGCATTGAGGTCTCCGGCGACGGAGCAGTATTGGGCTGCGCAGAGATCGAGGTCGGTCATGGCATCGATTGTCACGAGGGGGCGCGACAGTAGAGCATGAATTGCACTGGCAGAGGTTCGAGCACTCTCGCTATCGCTTGGGTTGACGTGGCTTTCTCGCGCTGCGTCTTGCGCCGAACATGGGCCACATCTGCCGTCGACATATCCCCTGACATTTGCCATGGCTCATATCCGCCGCTTAAAGGTTTTTGAAAGGTTCGCCTCTTAGCTTCCGGACGCGCTCGTTGCGCCCCACAAGAAAAAGAGGAGAAAGCGGTTTGTTGACCCTGATCGGTCTGTTGACCATCTGCTGCCTGGTTGTGCTGTTGCTCGTCGGGCGCATGTCGCCTGTTCTGCCGTTGATCGTGGTGCCGCTCTTGGGCGCTTTGGCCGCGGGCTTTGGCCCGGAGGCGATTTCCGGTTTCTTCACCGATGGCATTGGCCGGGTGACGGCGATTGCCACCATGTTCGTGTTTGCCATCACCTTTTTCGGCGTGCTGCAGGACACCGGGCTGTTCCGCCCGCTGATCGGCGGCATGGTACGGCTGACGCGCGGCAACGTGATCGCGGTGACCGTGGCGACCGCCATAATTGGCATGCTTGCGCACCTCGACGGTGCCGGCGCCACCACCTTCCTGCTCACCGTTCCCGCGCTGTTGCCGCTGTACAAGCAGCTGCGCATGAGCCCCTATCTGATGCTGCTGTTGCTGGCCCTCGGCGCCGGTATCTTCAACATGCTGCCTTGGGCCGGGCCGCTGGGCCGGGCGTCGGCGGTGACCGGTATCGAGGTCACCGAACTGTGGCGACCGCTGATCACCATTCAAGGCATCGGTGTGGTGCTGCTGATCGCCTTGGCCGCGCTGCTCGGCTGGCGGGAGCAGCGTCGCATCGCTGCGGGCAGGACGGGTGATGAGGGTGTGCTGGTGGAAACCAGCAGCGACCTGCACGAGCTGAGCGCAGAGGAACGTGAGCTGGCGCGTCCGCGCCTGTTGTGGGCCAACGCTGCGCTGTTCCTGGCGGTGCTGGTGTCGTTGTTCTCGGGCGTATTGCCGGCGGGCTACATCTTCATGATCGGCCTGTGCCTGGTGCTGCTGCTCAACTATCCGGGCGGCAAGGTGCAGATGCAGCGTATTTCGGCGCATGCGCCGGCGGCGCTGAGCATGGGCATGATCATCCTGGCGGCTGGCTCGATGCTCGGCATCTTTACCGGCACTGGCATGCTCACCTCCATCGCCAAGGATCTGGCCGGCGTGCTGCCGGCATCGCTGGTGGGGCAGATGCATATCGTGCTCGGCCTGTTCGGCCTGCCGATGGAGCTGATGCTGAGCACCGATGCCTATTACTTCGGCCTGCTGCCGGTGACGCTGGAAGTGGTCAGTGGCCAGGGCGTGGAGCCGGCCAGCGTGGTCTATGCGCTGACCATCGGCAACATCATCGGCACCTTCATCAGCCCGTTCTCGCCTGCATTGTGGCTGGCGTTGGGCCTGGCCGGGCTGGATCTGGGCCGCCATATCCGCTACTCGCTGTGGTGGATGTGGGGCTTCTCGCTGGTGTTGTTTGGTGCGGCCTGGGGGCTGGGGCTGTTCTAGGCTCTGTAAGAAAAGTGCCTGCGCTCGGTGATGCTTCGTTAAAAACGGGCTGGAACGCCAGCCCGGTCGAATGCTCATTTACAGCTCGTAAACTCGAGTGCGAGCCCAGTCCGTTCCTCATCCGTTTTTGCGGGGCCGCCATCGGTATCGCCTGACCTTCGCTCGACGACTTTTCGTACAAACCCTAGCCACATCTCGCAGCACAGAACGCCCGGGCTTGCCCGGGCGTTTTGCGTCTGGGCGATGCGTTGGCTAGCTGATTTCCACCTGATAACGGAAGTTCTCCGCAGCGGCGCGCGACATCCGGTACTCCAGTGGCGTGCGGTCGTAGCCCAGCGCGGTACGGGCGATCACCACCACCGGGCTGCCGAGGGCCACGCCAAGGGTCGCAGCCAGCGTTTCATCGGCGCTGGCGACAGTCAGGGTTTCCTGCGCCGAGGCGATGCGCTGGCCGCATTGCTGTTCGTAGAAGGGATAGAGCAGCGGCGGGAAGTCACCGGGCGCAATGCTCTGCAGGGCGCTGAAGCGCGAGGCCGGTAGCCAGATGCGCTCGTGAAACATCGGTCGTCCTTCGATCAGCCGCAGCCGCTCCAGATACAGGCAGTGCTCGCCGGGCTGCAGTTGCAGGGCTACGCGTGCGGTTTCCGTGGCAGGTTCGAGACGGCTGACCAGAATGCGGCTCTGCGGAATCTGTGGCTGGCCGCTGGCGCTGACCTGACGAAAGAAGCGAAACAGCGAGCCATCGAAATTGGGCCGGCGCACGAAGGTACCACGGCCCTGTGCACGTAGCAGCAGGCCTTCCGCGACCAGGGTCTCCACCGCCTTGCGTACGGTGCCGACGGCAACGCCGTACTGGCGCGTCAGCTCCGCTTCGGTGGGAATGGCCTCACCTGGCAGCCATTCGCCTGCCGCAATTTTCGCCAGCATTTCATCGCGCAGCCGCTGATACAGCGGCAGGCGCTCGTCCTGTCCCAGAGGGGTGGGGCTCATAGCGCATCAATCCCGATTTCGACCGGCCGTCACTTTACCACCGAGCCGTGCGTTGACAGCAGTCGGTGTCTGTCGTTAGATATCATCTATTCATATATATGACTATATGTCCTGGCGAGTCGATCAGCTTTCCAGGCTGGTTCGAACAATACTCGACAGAGGTACCGCTTCGTGACGTCCCTGCCTTATGCCGCTATCACCGGCATCGACACCCATGCGCACATCTTCCGGCAGGACTTGCCGATGGTGCCTGGCCGCCGCTACAGCCCTGACTACGACGCCACGGTGGAGCAGTACCTGGCTCATCTGGACGGTTGCGGCCTATCTCACGGCGTGCTGATCCAGCCGAGCTTTCTCGGCACCGACAACCACTACATGATCGAGGCGCTGCGTCGCTTCCCGCAGCGCCTGCGCGGCGTGGCGGTGGTCGATGCGCAGGTGAGCGACGGCGAACTGGACGAGTTGGCGGCTGCCGGTGTGGTGGGCGTGCGCCTGAACCTGATCGGCAAGGCGTTGGAGGATTACGCCAGCCCCGCCTGGAACGGCCTGTTTCGGCGCCTGGCCCGGCGCGGTTGGCAGGTGGAGATCCAGCGCGGCTTCGACGACCTGGCGCTGATCGTGCCGACGATTCTCGAATCCGGAGTGACGGTGGTGATCGATCACTTCGGTCTGCCGGCTGCCAGCATGCAACTGGACGACCCGCAGCATGCGGCCTTCTTCGATCTGCTCGGCCAGGCGCCGGTGTGGATCAAGCTGTCCGCCGCCTACCGCAGCCAGTCCGATCTGGCCCGCGCCCAAGCCATCGAAGCGCGCCTGCGCGAGGCCTGTGGCGGGGTAGGGCGGTTCGTTTGGGGCAGCGATTGGCCCAATACCCAGTTCGAGTCGCAGACCGGCTACGATCAGCAGTTCGCGCTGCTCGAGGCCCTGCTGCCCAACCCCGAGGAGCGCCGCCGCGTTCTGGTGGACAACCCCGCAACCCTGTTCGGTTTCGCGTAAGCGAGGCCGTCGCTCACATCAGAACAACAAAAGGAGTCAAACCATCATGATGAGCTTGCTCGTCGTCAGCGCGATCGTTCTTGCGGTTGCCTTGGGCTACACCACCAAGATCAACATCGGTCTGTTCGCCATCGCCTTCGCCTACCTGCTGGGCTGTTTCGGCATGGGTCTGAGCCCGGGTGACATCATCGGCATGTGGCCGTTGAAGATCTTCTTCGTGATCTTCTCGGTCTGCCTGTTCTACAGCTTCGCCACCGTCAACGGCACCCTGGAGAAACTCGCCGGCCATCTGCTGTATCGCTGCCGGGGTGTGCCGCATCTGCTGCCCTACGCGATCTTTTTCACCGCCAGTGTGATCGCCGGCATGGGCGCCGGTTACTACACCGTGCTGGCCTTCATGGCGCCGCTGACCCTGCTGCTGTGCCAGCGTACCGGCATGAGCCTGATCCTCGGCGGCATGGCAGTGAACTACGGCGCACTGGCCGGGGCCAACTTCGTCTCCAGCCAGAGCGGCATCATTTTCCGTGGCCTGATGACCAGCGCCGGGATGCCCGAGAGCGAAGCCTTCGTCAATGCCCTGGCGATCTTCGCCAGCACGGCGATCATTCCGGTGCTGGTGATTTCCGCGTTCGTCTTCCTAGGTGGCCATGGCCGCAATCTGAAGAATGCGGTACTCAACGCTGACCTGCCGGAAGCCTTCAACCGCGAGCAGAAACTCACTCTGCTGCTGACCGTGCTGATGATGCTGCTGGTGCTGGCCGCACCGCTGGCGCTGCTGGCCTTCCCGGATAACGCCACGGTCAAATTCATCAACGCCAAGGTGGATATCGGCCTGATCGCCAGTGTGTTCTCTGTGATCGCGCTGCTGCTCAAGCTGGGTGACGAGCGCAAGGCCATTGCCTCCGTGCCCTGGGCCACGTTGATCATGATCTGCGGGGTCGGCATGCTGATTACCGTCGCGATCAAAGCCGGCACCATCGATGCCCTGGCGTCCTGGATCAGCGGCAACATCCCGCCCGTGATGATCCCGGTGGCCTTCGGTGTGGTCGCGGCACTGATGTCGATCTTCGCCAGTACCCTGGGTGTGGTGACGCCGGCGCTGTTCCCGATGGTGTTGCCGCTGGCGAGTTCGATGTCGATCGACCCGATGATCATCTTCGTCGCCATCGTGGTGGGTGCTCAAGCCACCTCGATTTCGCCGTTCTCCTCCGGTGGCAGCCTGCTGCTGGGCTCCTGCACGGAAGATAAGGCCCGTGCCTCGCTGTTCTCGCAACTGCTGCTGCGCGCCGCGCCTATCGGCTTCGTCGCCGCCATGCTGTTCAACCTGGCGCTGACTTTCCTCTTCTAATGAAAAAGCCCCGGCATCTTTCGATGTCGGGGCTCAGCCTTGGCGCTCCGGCTTATTTGGAGCAAGTGCCTTTGCGCGCCAGTTCCAGCTTCGCAATGTCTTCTTTGCCTTCCTTCTCGTCGACCAGTTCCAGGTTGGCGCCTCCGACGAATACGCCCATCTTGATGTACTGCTTGATGAAGTAGTTCTTGCCGCTTTCGGTCTTGACCAGCAGATCGTTGGGCGAGAACTCGGATTCGGTGGAGATCTTGTGCTCCATGTCGCCTTTGACCTGCTCGTAGAAGAAGATCTTCGGTGCGGATTCGCCGATGCATTTATCGTCGACCCAGATGTCTTTCTTCAGGGCACTGCCGGCGCCCATGTTGCGGTAGATGTACAGGCCTGCATTGCCCGCTGCGGGGGATGCAAAGCGCTTGGCTTCGGTCGAGGCTTCCTTGTCTTCCATGGGAACCGAGGCGCAGCCGACGAGCAGCGACGAGGCAAAGGCGGCCAGGGCCAGTTTCTTCAGCATGATGACTCCGAGTGTCGAGGGGGTGGTGAACAGGCACGGCGCAAAGACTGGTCTGGATTGCCAGCCGTAGCGAGTGATCAGGTCACGGAGGAGACGTTGCATGAAGGTCAGGCGGTTGCCTTTACGCGTCGCTGCGCATGCTCGAATTCCGTTTCACTGATGGCTCATTGCCATGCTGGGGCGGACAATATCGCGTTGTCTGGTGCCGGGCAAGAGTGCCGCCTCACTTCAAGCGATAACGCGCCAGGTCGTCCCGGCTCAGCAACTGCAGGCGGCCTTCCGGCACGCGGTAGATGGCCTCGGCCAAGCTGACGTCGACGCCCATCTCGCGAAAGTAGTTGGCCGGGCTGAGCGCGAGGCGGGTGCTGGCTGCCTGAGCCAATGCCGAGTCGCCATTGGCGAAGGGCGGGCGACGCAGCGCCACGGCGCCTTTCACCGTGCGCGTGCTGCCGGCTGCCAGCAGATAGATGCAGCTGCCTTGGCACAGGCCGTTGGACGGCACCAGTGCCTCGAAGCCGGTTTCACGCAGCAGACGCCCCATGCGCATGGCTTCGGGAACACTGCCGCCGATGCTGTCGAGCAGCATGATCTTGCGCGTGAACTTGCCTGGGTGGGCTCGCAGCGCCTTGAGCAGTGCCTCGTAATCGCCCGGCACGATCTCCTCGGACACCTTGGCTGCCAGCAGGCCATCGTGAGCTTCGACCTCCACCTTGGCCAGGGCGTCGATGGAGGTGAGCAGGGCAGTAGCGAGCAGGGCGCAGCGCAGCAGTCGGGCGATCATCGATGGGATTCATGACGGTGGTTCGGGAGGCAGAAGATACCTGCACGCGCACCGTCTCGCATCCCTCAAATGTGCCCGTTTTTCTTCTGTACGCTCCAGGCCCAGGCGAACAGCGCCAGGCCGCAGATTGCAGTGGCCGCGCCGATAAAGCCGGTCACCGTCCAGCCCATGCCAGCGCTGATCGCCAGGCCGCCGAGCCAGGGGCCAAGCGCGTTGGCGACGTTGAACGCAGCGTGGTTGGAGGCGGCCGCCAGGGTTTGCGCGCCAGTGGCGACGTCCATCAGATGGGTCTGCAGCGCCGGGCCGAGGGCGATCATGGTGCCGAGGGCGAAGATCGCCGGGAGGATCGTCCACAGGCTGTGCGCGGCGAAGGGGAAGACCAGCAGCACCAGTGTGCTCCAGGCCAAGATCCAGGCCACCGCACGCAGGCGCAGGCGGTCGAACAGCCAGCCGCCGGCGCTGTTGCCGACGATGCAGCCGGCGCCGAACACGCCCATGGCCAGCGGGATCCAGCCGGGGCCGACCTGGGTGACGTGCAGCAGGGTCGGCGCCATATAGCTGAACACGCAGAACATCCCGGCAAAACCAATCGAGCCGATGCCCAGGGCCAGCCAGATCGGTGCGCGGTTGAAGGCGCGCAGCTCGCCCGAGGGGCTGCTGCGCTCCTCGTTGGGGTCGGCCGGCAGGAAGATCGCCACCATGGCGATGGTGGTGATGGCGATGACACCGACCAGGGCGAAGGCGTAGCGCCAACTCATGAACTGGCCGAGCCAGGTGGCCAGCGGGTTGCCGATCAGGATGGCCACGGTGAGGCCGGCCAGCACCCGGCTGACCGCCTTGGCACGCTTGTGCGGCGGCGCCATGGACGCCGCCACCAGCATGGCAATGCCGAAATAAGCGCCGTGCGGCAAACCGGCGATGAAGCGGAAGATCAGCAGCGGCTCGTAGCTGGGCGCCAGGGCGCTGGCGAAGTTACCGAGGGCGAAGCAGCCCATCAGCAGCAGAAGCAGGATGCGCCGTGGCAGGCGCGCGCCAAGCAGGGCCAGCACCGGTGCACCGACCACCACGCCGAGGGCGTAGGCGCTGATCACATGGCCGACCTGCGGCTCGCTGACGCCAAGGTCGGCGGCGACGTTGGGCATCAGGCCCATGATGGCGAACTCGCCGGTGCCGATGGCGAAGCCGCCGAGGGCGAGGGCGAGTTGAATGAGCAGGATCGCGCCAGGCGACAGACTCGGCGCGGCGCTGGAAGCGGGATGACTCATGAATAACCTTGGGTTGGGGCGAGCGGGGCGCCGGATTATATTCTCCTAGCGCCTCACTGGGGTATTGGCAGCAGCTCTATCTCGGGCCTTTCATCGGCATGCCGGGCGAGGCCGAGGTCATGCGTAGGGCTGCACGGGGGCGCAGGCTCAGTCGCGCGCTGGAATGTTCAGACCACGCTGTACCGCCGGGCGAGCGAGGAAGGCATCAAGTACACGGCGCACGTTACCGAAACGCTCGAACTGCACCAATTCGTCCGCCTTGTAGAAGTCCACCAGGCAACGCACCCAGGGCAGCACGGCGATGTCGGCGATGCTGTAGTCGCCCATGATCCAGTCGCGGCCCTGTAGGCGTTGGTCGAGCACGCCGAGCAGGCGCGCCGATTCGGCGACGTAGCGGTCACGCGGGCGCTTGTCCTCGTATTCGGCGCCGGCGAATTTATGGAAGAAGCCGAGTTGGCCGAACATCGGCCCGACCCCGCCCATCTGCCACATCAGCCACTGCAGGGTTTCGTAGCGCTGCGCCGGATCTTCGGCGAGCAACTGGCCGGTCTTCTCCGCCAGGTAAACGAGGATGGCGCCGGACTCGAACAGTGCCAGCGGCTGGCCGCCCGGCCCATTCGGGTCAAGGATGGCGGGAATCTTGTTGTTCGGCGTCAGCGAGAGAAATTCCGGGCTGAACTGCTCGTTGCGCTCGAAGCTGACCAGATGCGGCTCGTAGGCCAGGCCGGTTTCCTCGAGCATGATCGAAACCTTGACCCCATTGGGTGTCGGCAGTGAATAGAGCTGCAGGCGCTCGGGATCGGTTGCCGGCCATTTGTGGGTGATGGGGTAGCGGGTGAGATCGGTCATTGAATTTCCTCGGTGGTCTTTCGGTGAGCGAACGAAACGAGCTGTCGTGCCGGTTTCCATGAAGGGCTGGGCCGGGGTATGTTGCCTGCCTCGAACCACGCAGAGGGAGCGCCTTCATGAGCCTGAACGGCCAATACGATTCCGACAACATCTTCGCCAAGATCATTCGTGGCGAACTGCCCTGCTTCAAGATCTATGAGGACGAGGACGTGCTGGCGTTCCTCGACCTGTTTCCGCAGTCCTACGGCCATAGCCTGGTGATCCCCAAGCGCGCAGCAGCACGCAATATTCTCGAGATCGATACGGACAATCTGGCCAAGGTCATGGCCACGGTGCAGAAGGTCGCCCAGGCGTTGGTCGACGAACTGCAACCAGCGGGTGTGCAGGTGGCGCAGTTCAACGGGGCGCCAGCCGGGCAGACGGTGTTCCATATCCATATGCATGTGATTCCGCGTTTCGAGGGTGAGGGGCTCGGCATCCACGCCGCCAACAAGGCCGATCCCGCCGAGCTGGAGAAGCTTCAGGCGCGCCTGAGCAAACGACTGCAAGGTTGAACGTAGCGGGCGCCCATCAGGGCGCCCGCTGCATTCGGCTCAGCCGTTCTGGCTGGCCTTGCCGCCCCATTCGAGGAAACGCACTTTGTGCAGCTCACCCTGGCTGTCGCGGTACACCATGATGCTCGGTACCACGCCACTCTTGCCGGAGTTGTCGGTGCGTTCGAGCACGCTGGCGACATCCAGCTGCATGCCGTAGTGGTAGTTCTCCACGGGGATGCCGTGGCCGACCTTGCCGGTGTCATCGGCGAAGGCCATGGGTGCCAGGCTGGAAATGACGGCGGAAACCAGGGTTGCGATTTTCATCTGTGTTGCTCCAATCGGTTGAGCCGCGGTTGAGGTGGTGCGGCGGGGGACAGGAGTGATGAAACCACCGCCTGGCGCCTGGCAGAAATCGAAGCGCCTGCTAGTTGGCATCATTGCTATCGATGACGCTTGCTCAACGCATTACTCGCGCTAATACTCAGGGCACACCCGATATGCCCACGGAGGGCTGCATGCGTTCGTTCCTTCTCGCTGTACCGCTGTTGTTGCTGGCGGGTTGTTCCTCGTTTCGCGCCGATCCCGAGCACGTGCGTCCGGTGCCGGAGGATCGCTTGCTGGCCTTCCAGACAGCCGAGACAGGGGGCGCGCATATCGTGGTCACCCGTGATTTCGGCTTGATGGGCGGCGGCTGCTATGTGGCTATCGAGGTGGATCGCAAGGTCGCTGCGCGCATTGGCGTGGGCGAGGAGGCGCGCTTTGAGGTGCCGCCGGGGACGCGCATCGTCGGCATCACCCCGGATCGCATGGATGACACCCTCTGTGGCATGGGGCGCCTGCTGCGCGAGGTCGTCGTGCCGATCAAGGCCGGGGAGACCCAGCAACTGCGCATCGTCAGCCAGAACAAGGGCGGCTTCGATATCCTGCTGGATGAATCCGGCAAGCGTTGATACCTGCTGCATGCTGCCCCGCGCCTCGCATAGAATCCCCGGCATCGAAAAGGAGTAGGACGATGCAGGGATTACCGATAGCAATCGTGGGCGCAGGGACTGCAGGGCTGGCCGGCGCCATTTTCCTCTCCCGCCAGGGCTACAACGTTCGTGTGCTGGAACGCGTCGAGCAGTTGCAGCCCGTCGGCGCCGGGATTCTTCTGCAGCCATCCGGCCTGGCGGTGCTGCAGCGTCTTGGCCTGCTGGCCGAATGCACGGCCTTGGGGGCACCGGTCAGCCGTCTGTACGGCACCAGTTGCCAGGGCCGCGTCATCCTCGACACCCGTTATCACCACTGGCAGCCAGGCAGCTTTGGTCTGGGCATTCACCGTGGCGTACTCATGACCGCCCTGTTGCAGGCGGCGCAACGCGCTGGGGTGCGGGTAGAAACCGGCGTTGCGGTGACGCGTTTTCAGCAGGCGCCCACGCATATCTGCCTGTGGCGCGAAGACCCTAGTGGCGATGAACAGCCTATTGGTGACTTCGCCGCGCTGATTCTGGCCGACGGCACACGTTCGACCCTGCGCGCGCAGATGCAGGTCAGGCAATGGGCGCGGCCTTACCCCTGGGGTGCGCTGTGGAGCATGTTGCCGACCCCGCCTGGCGGTGAGTCTCGCGATTTGCGCCAGTGGTATCGCGGCTGCCGTGAAATGTTCGGCCTGATGCCCACCGGCAGCACCCACCAGGCCCGTGATACTGCCCTGACCAGCCTGTTCTGGAGTCTGCCGCTGAGTGAGCATGACGCTTGCCGCGAAGCGGGACTCGAGGCCTGGAAGGCGCGCGTAAGAGCGCTCGCCGGCGAGGCTGCCGAGCCTTATCTGCAGCAACTGCGCGACCCGGCGCAACTGACGCTGGCTGCCTATGCCGACGTACGCATGCAGCGCTGGCACGAGGGCCGCGTCCTGGCCATCGGCGACTGCGCCCACGCCATGAGCCCGCAACTGGGGCAGGGCGCCAATATGGCCCTGGTCGATGCGGCAGCGCTGGCCGATGCCCTCGGCGATGCCGCCGAGCCGCAGTCTCTCGATTGGGATGCGCGCTTCGCTCATTACGGCGATATGCGCCGTGATCACCTGCGTTACTACCGTCAGGCCAGCCGCTTGCTGACGCCATTGTTCCAGTCCAACAGCAACCTATTGGCGGTCATGCGCGATATTGCTCTGCTGCTCGCCCGGCACAACCGTTTCGGCCGCCAACACGCGGTCAGCACCTTGGTCGGTGCGCGTAACGGTTGGCTATGGTCGGGAGCGCAGAGGCGCGAACTCCATGTGTGGACCGGGGAGCGGGTGGCGTGGGAAGAGGTGTCGCGGGTCTAGTGCACCGTTAGCTGTTGAGCGGAACGCTTGGTATGTCTGGGCGCAGAGCGAGTCCATCATCCAACTCCGCCACAGCAACGGCATAAAGCTGGCATTCTTCCGTCACCAGGCACCAGTCATAACCATCGGGCAGACTCATATTCTGGGACTCAAGAATAATCTTCGTGGAGAATCTGGCAGCAAGGCTCTGGGCAAGACCAATGTCATCGATGGCCACCCCTTGGGCTGCCCAGCTAAGCATTGCGCTCTGTTGGAAGTCGACGTTGTAATCGAGATGCTGAAGGAAAACGGCAGCCACTTCATTGGGATATTCCAGAGACTCTACCCCTGCCAATAGCTTCTCGTTGAACAGAGCGAGAAGATCCGCTTCTGGGATTCGTTTCTCGATGAAAAAGATGATCGATCCATTCATCGCACTTCCGCTTCTACAAGGGTTGTCTGGCAATGGTGACGAAGACCTCATCGCTATCGGCGTCGTAGGTGTAGTGGGCTTCTCCGTATGAGCTGCCATATTCCGTGAGTAGCTTATTGTTCCAGGATTGCGACATTATCCGAGCCAGGGCGATAGCCTGCTCTGTCGTCAAGTCATCAAACAGACCTGTGATTTCCAGCAGGTTCATCCAATATTGGGCATGATCCGCATCCTCTGTACTTTCTAAGAGTTCGTGATGGCGGTTCTCGTCGTACAGCTCACGGATGAATACCCGCCCGTCCACCACCGTCATCTCGGGTGAAAAGAGTTGTGCGTAATGAACAAGAAAGTCGAAGTGTAGTGGTGTGGTGGCGTATACCGCGTGCACGTAATCGATGCCAGAAATAGCTGGATCTTTATTGTCTTTTTTGAAATCAATAAAGCTGAACGGCTGGTAACTACTCACGTGTTTTGTTCTTACCTTGGGTTGTCTTGATACTTTCCGGCTTTCGGGAGGAAGAATCAATGGCTCCCTTTAGCGAAGCGCTGCTCCAGACTGCTAACGACACCCTGCAATGCTTCAAGAGGGTCAATATTGTCTTGCGCATAAATACTGCACGAAGCCATGTCGTTTGGATAACCGAACTCTGCATAGAGTTCTTGCAAGCGTTCAAGCTTGTCTTGCACAGGTAGCGATGAGTGCTGTAGTGCTGCAAGGCTTGCTAAGCGCCATTTTTCAAGAGTATCCGTCTGCTCCATTGCGATGTCGGCACCCTCTTTCTTGCAGAGGGTTATCAATAGAACGTTTACCTCATCGTCAGTCAGCGATTCGCTGCCAGCCAACAAGGATATATCCGTATCTTCTTGGCCTTCGGATAGAAGCTTGAACGCATAATCGGATATTTCGCTCTTGGTTACCCAGCCCTTATCCAAGCCAATTATCAATGTTGGCCAGTCAAGCAGGTCGCGCTTAATGAGTTCGGAAAATAGATTGTTCATAACTAGCTATTAGGTCTTGGAGGTTGGTTGGGAAAACCTGTTATTTTCCCTCCGGGAATGAAGCGTCTATGAGTAACGCGATTTTGATCAACTATCCATTCGAATATGCCATCTTTGCCATTCAGGCTGCCTTCAATTTGGTAAAGCCTAGAAGTTCTGATAGTGATGCCGCCAGGGCCTTTGGTTGGTATCTCAAATGTTTGGGCGTCGCCAGCATAGTTATCGATTAAATCGTTGAAGCTATGCATGGGATCCGTTTTTTTAGCACTTCCCGTTCGTTGCTTACCCAGTATGTCGTTCTCTATCACAATGGGCTTTCGTGAAGCTACAGCAGGTGGAGTCAAGGTCGAGATAGGGGCGTCCTTCGGTCGTTCCACTTCTACCGTCCGTGCCCCAGTCCCGCTCCCTTTCGCTCTGCCGCCAAGTCTGATTCTTGCGCGCTTCAACGCTGCGCTCAGGCGCTTCAGTGCGTTGCCCAGGCGGGCCAGCTTGCTGGTGTAGCTTACCGACGCAGCACCGCGTGCGGCCAGGCCGATACCGCCGGTGAAGGCGATCAGCAGAGCTGCAAGTACGATTTCGAATAGAGCACCACCGCTGAACTCGGCGACCTCCTCGACGTTCTGCGCCTTGGCGTAGTCGACGGCGAAACGGCCTAGCATGGCCTTGCTGGGGCCGTCTTCGTAGATGAAGCAGGCCAGCTCGTAGGCTTCGGCCAACTGTTCGCGGGTGATGCTGCTAGGGTCGAAGCCCAGTGCCTCGACCAGTTCGCGGTGTTGTTCGGCGTTGAACTGGCGGCTGAAGGTGAGCAGCCAGCTTTCCCCATTGCTGACTTGAGCCTTCCAGGCACTACGCAGGGTATTGCTGAACACGGTGAAGGGGTTGACCAGATCGCTGTATTCCTTGGCCGTTTTCAGCAGCCCCCAGGCGCCGAGAAAGAAGCCCTTGCCCATGGCCAGCTTGCGATGCAGGTAGTTGGAGGCGGCGCTGCGTTGATCCTGAATGGCTTGCAGCCTCGCCGCTTCAGCGCGTTCTGCGGCAAGGATTTCATCCAGCACGCCCTGGAGTTCAGTGCGAGCACGGGACACATCGGCGTCGACATTCGTGTCGAGGAGCAACTGCGCCTCGTATTCACCACTGGGGATGGTCTGGGTCAGGCTGCCGCGGGTATCCAGGCTACCGCGCAAGGCATTGCCGCTGGCAGGCATAAGGCTGTAGGGCAGGTTGGCACCGAGACATTCACCGTTGTCCCAGACGAAACGCAGCCCGACCAGGCAATTGGATCTTTGCACGCTCACACCTTCGAGCGGGCGCGGGGCCTGGCGGTGGAACTCGCTGTTGTAGGGTTCGGGCTTGGGAGCCGGGCGTTCGTTGCGGTTATTGGGAACGTAGCCGCTCATTTTGTTGCATCCCTGCTGCAGCCGGCGAATGCCAGCATGGTTCTCCGATAGCGTCCGATGCTAACCAATGACCTATGTGCAAAGTCTTGCGCACCGAGGCATGGCTTTGCCGTTTTGTGAACGATGCCAAAAAAAGGGCGCCCATTCAGCCGCGCTGCAATTCGAGCAGTGCTTTCTGGCTCAGATCCAGCCACTCCTTGTGCAGGGTGCGGTAGTGGCGCGCCGAGCGGCGGGCATAGGTCTGGATCTGTTGCAGCAGTTCGACGGCTTCGCGCTGGCGGCCCAGTCGCTTGAGCAGCAGGGCGTAGCGGTAGTTCGCTTCTGGCCCAGCGTAGTAGCGGCTGAGCGCCTGGTATTCCTCTTCGGCCTTGAGGTCATTGCCCTGGGCTTCGAGGGCGCGGGCATAGAGCAGGTGACCTTCGGCCGAGCGAAAGTCCGGATTCCTGGCGATCAAACGGTCGAGCGTTTGCTGGCAGCCGGCGTAGTCCTCCGTCGCGAAGCGCGCCTTGGCCAGGCCGAGGAGGATGTCCGGCGCATCGCTGTCGAGTCCGCGTAGAGCGAGCTGGTAGTGCGTCGCGGCTTCTTCGGCCTGACCCAGGCGCAGCAACTCGTCGGCCAGGTTGACGCGCGTTTCGCGCGTGTCGCGAATCTCCAGTTCGTCGCGCAGGGCGCGCAAATGGCGCTGCGGGTCGAGGCTGTCGTGCAGGCGGTTGATGGTCTGGCGCCCGCGTCGGCTGCCGAGCAGATCGGGGAGCATGATGCCGAGGAAGTAGATCAGGCAGCCCAGACCGGGCAGGGCGATGATCAGGTAGAGCCAGTAGCGCTCCTGGCCGGAGCGAACCACGTGAAGGCCACAGGTGACTTGGCAAGCGATGACGAGAAGGGCGAGCAGGGGCATGGGGCTATCCAGTCCTTTGGAATGTCAGGGGCGCTTATCAGACCATGGAACACCTATTGTGTTCAGGTGATGCATGCACGGTTGTGGCCTGCGTCACGTGCTAGGCTGCGCGGCTGATTCCATGTCCATAAGGATGCGTGCATGCCGTCGTCGCTGGAGATTCTCGCCAACCTCTTCTACCTGGCTTCGGTGCTGCTGGCAGCGCGTAATTCGGTGCATACCTGGGCGGTCGGGCTGGTCGGGTGCGTGTTGTTTGGCGGGTTGTTCTTCAGCGTGCAGCTGTATGCCGATGTCACCTTGCAAGGGTTCTTCGTGGTCACCAGCCTGATCGGCTGGTGGAGCTGGGCACGCGGACGCGGTGGCGAGCCCATGCCGATCAGCCGTTTGTCCGGCGTGGAGTGGCTCTCTGCGAGCGCTCTGGCCGTGCTGGTGGCGTTGGCCTATGGCGCCTTGTTGCATCATTTCACCGACGCCTACGCGCCCTTCATCGACTCCCTGGTGCTGACCTTCAGTGTGCTGGCGCAACTGCTGCTGATGCGCCGCAAGCTGGAAACCTGGCACGGCTGGCTGCTGGTGAATACGCTCTCGGTGCCACTGTTCGCCTCACGCGAGCTGTACCTGACGGCCTTCATCTACCTGCTGTTCTGGTGCAATGCCTGGTACGGGCTGTACCGCTGGCGCCGAGAACTGAATCTGCAGACGGCCTGAAATGAGCAAACGCTTTGCGATTGGCCTGGTGGTGGGCAAGTTCGCCCCGCTGCATCTGGGGCATGAATGGCTGATCCGCCAGGCACAGGCCCAGTGCGAGCAGCTCGTGCTGCTCAGTTGGTCATGCCCGGAGCGTGCCGACTGCGAGCCCGAGCGACGGGCGAACTGGCTACGGATGCGTTTTCCCGAGCTGCGCAGTTGGGTGGTGACGCCCGAGTGGATTGCCCTGCAGCGCGAACGAGGCATGCGCTTGCCTGATCTGCCCGATGAATCCGAGCCCGATGCCGTGCAGCGCCAGTTCGTGGCCGATTTTTGCCTGGCGGTATTGGGGCAGCCTGTCGATGCGGTATTCACCAGCGAGGCCTATGGCGAGGGCTTCGCGGCGCACCTGAGCCGGTGCTTCGGGCGGCCTGTGCAACACGTCGAGATCGACCGGGCGCGCACGCAGGTGCCGGTGTCCGGCACGCGTCTACGTGCCGATATCCATGGCCTGCGCGAGTATCTGGCACCGCCGGTGTATGCCGACTTCGTCGAGCGCATCGGCTTGCTCGGCGGCGAGTCCACCGGCAAAAGCAGCCTCGCCGTGGCACTCGCCGAGGCGCTGGGCACGCGGCATGCCGCCGAGTACGGCCGCGAGCTGTGGGAAGAGCAGGGCGGCGTACTCGGTTACGACGACCTGCTGCGCATCGGTCGCACTCAGGTCGCGCGCGAAGGCGAGCTGGCCGGGCAGTGCCGGCGCTATCTGGTTTGCGACACCACGCCCCTGACCACGCTGTTCTATTGCCGCGAGCTGTTCGGTCGCGCCGAGGCCGAGCTGGAGCAGTTGGCCGAGCGGCACTATCACCACCTGTTCCTGTGCGCCGACGACTTCCCCTTCGTGCAGGACGGCACCCGCCAGGACGAGACCTTTCGTCGTCGGCAGAACCAGTGGTACGAGCAGCAACTGACGCGACGCGGCTTGCCATTCACCTGGCTGACCGGTTCGCTGCAACAGCGGGTGCAGCAAGTGCTGAGCACTCTGAGCCGGCCATAGGCAGGACGTTAGTCGAGGCTTGCTGGCCGCCCAAGGCTGGGCGAGCATGCGCGTTTTAGACCGAACCGGGATCGCCATGCGCCGCCTGCCCTCGCTTACCGCCCTGCGCACCTTCGAAGCCGCCGCGCGGCATGCCCATTTCGGCCGTGCCGCCGCCGAGCTGTGCGTTACCGACAGCGCCGTCAGCCACCAGATTCGCCAGTTGGAAGAGCAGCTGGGCAGCGCCCTGTTCGAACGCGATGGCCGCCAGGTGCGCCCAACGCCCCAGGCGCGGCGGCTGCTAAGTCGTCTGCAGCAGGCCTTCGAACTGATCGGCGAGGCCTGCGATGAGCTGCGTGACCCCGGCTCGCAAGCCCAGTTGCGTATCGCGGTGACCGCCGAGCTGGCGCAGAAGTGGTTGGTGGCGCGCCTGGCCGATTTCGCCGAGCGCCATCCGCAGGTCACCCTGCACCTGCACGAGCAGCCGCTCGATGCCTCGCTGCCGGCGGCGGATATCGACATCGCCATCACCTACGGCACCGGCCCGGACGATGCCAGTGCCTACTTCGTGCGGCCGTTGCCGACCCTGCAATTCTTCCCGGTGTGCAGCCCTGGCCTGTTCAACCAGTCGCCGCTCAAGCACCCGCGTGACCTCGCGCGCCACTGCCTGCTGCACGACGATCAGGACGGCAAGACCTGGACGGCCTGGCTGACCACCCATGCCGGCGACATCCGCCCCACGCGGCATCTCTATCTGGGGCATGCCGGCCTGACCATGGAAGCCGCTGCGCGTGGCCAGGGCGTGGCCATCGGCGACAACCTCACCAGTGGCGAGGATCTGGCCAGCGGTCGCCTAGTGCGGCCTTTCGCTGCCCAGGTGCCGGCGCTGGGGCAGTACGCGTTGGTCTGCGAACGGCTGCGCCTGGACAAGCCGGCGGTGGCCGGTTTCATCGAGTGGTTCACCGATCAGCTGGTCGACCTGTGAATTGAATTCAAGGGTTCCGCGATAAACCTCATTGGTCGCGAGCGTGCCGCGCGGGTAGTGTCTGGGCCGATTCCAGCCACCGACGAGGAGCCGCGAGATGGCCCGTACCCTGACTTCATCCCCCAAGGCCGATGGCTTTCGCCTGCCCGGCGAGTTCGAGCCCAAGCGCCGCTGCTGGCTGGGCTGGCCGGAGCGCCCGGACGTGTGGCGCAACGGCGGCAAGCCGGCGCAGCAGGTCTGGGTGGACGTGGTCAGCGCCATCGCCAGCAGCGAGCCGGTTACCGTCTGCGCGTCGGCTGCGCAGTACGCCAATGCCCGCAGCCGCCTGCCAGCGCAGGTACGGGTGGTGGAGATGAGCTGCAACGACACCTGGTTCCGCGACAGCGGCCCGGCCTTCCTGGTCAACGACGCCACCGGTGAAGTGCGCGGCGTGGATTTTCAGTTCAACGCCTATGGCGGCTTCGATGGCGGGCTGTATTTTCCCTGGGACAAGGACGACCAGATCGCGCAGAAGATTCTCGAACTGGAAGAGTGCGACCGCTACCGCGCCTCGCTGATCGCCGAGATGGGCAGCATCCGCAGCGATGGCCAGGGCACCTTGCTGAGTACCGAGCAGTGCGTGCTCAACCGCAATCGCAATGGCCACCTGGGCAAGGCCGAGGTCACCCGGCGCCTGACCGATTACCTGGGCGCCGAGCAAATCATCTGGCTGCCACGTGGCTGCAAGTTCGACGAAACCGACGGGCACATCGACGACCTGGCCTGTTTCGTACGGCCGGGCGTGGTGGTGATGCAGTGGACGGACGACCGCAGCGACCCGCAGTGGGAAATTTACCAGGAGGCCTACGACGTGCTGCGCAGTGCCCGCGATGCCCGTGGCCGCGCGCTGGAAGTACACAAGCTGCCGCAACCACGTGTGCTGGAGTGGACTGCGGAGGAGGCCGAGGGGCTCGATGCGGTGGATGGCAGTATGGCGCGCCAGGCGGGCACGCTGATCTGCGCGTCCTATATCAACTTCTACACCGGCAACTCGGCAATCGTCATGCCGCTGTTCGACGACCCCAACGACCGCGCGGCCCAGGCGGTGCTGGCCGAGCTGTTCCCACAGCATCGCATCATCGGCATCGAGCGCTCGCGTGAGCTGCTGCTCGGCGGTGGCAATGTCGGCTGTATTACGCTGCCGCAGTACGCGGCGCCCAGGGTTTAGCGATAGCGTGCGAGGATGGCGTCGAGCTCGCCATCCTCTTTCATCTGCACCATGGCCCGGAGCAGGGCTTGGGTCGGTACGTCCGCTTCGTCGCGGACGATGCAGGCCAATGGGTCTCTACCAATCTCGGCGACTCGCACCAGGCGCTTGTCCGGGGCGAGGTGGCGGTTGAACCAGTCCAGGGTCAGCTGGTTGGCGACGGCGAAGTCATAGCGCCGGGCGGCGAGCTTCTCCAGCACCTGAGCCTGGGTGCGCACGTCTTCGCGCAGCAGGTCGCCGCTGAGAAAGCGCCCCTCCAGCGCGGCGTAGCCGAAGCCGAGCACGGTACCGATCCGCTCGCCGGCCTTGGGCTCGCGATGCTGTACGTCGGCACGGGTCACCAGCACGTCGCGCTGGAACATGAACGGCAGGCTCCAGATGTACTGGTGATGCCCGCTGATCAGCCAGGCTGGGCTGACGTTGCAACGCACGTCGATCTCGCCGTGCATCATCATGCTCTGCACACGCAGGCGGGGCCGCACCAGCATCCTGGCTTCGCGCCCGACTTTCTGCGCCAGGCGCGCTTGCAGGTCGTAGAGAATGCCGCCCACCGCTTCGCCATGCTCGATCTGCATCATCGGCATGGCGGTGCTTTCGGTGACGGCGAAACGCAGCGCCGGCTGCTCGGCCTGGGTCAGCGAACTGAACAGACAGGCCAGCAGAGCGCCCAGGCGACAAAGGGACGATGTACTCATGCGGGGTGCGATGACCGGCCGAGCGATGATGTCGTGCAGCGTGGGGTAAGCATGGCGACTCCTCTACTGCCAGGCGCACGGGCGAAGGTGTCACGCTTTCGTGCGCCGCTCAAGATGCCAGGCGAAGGTCGGTGAGCCGGCGCTGCCCAGGTTCAGGCCGAAGCCGGCTCGAAGCTGTCGGCGCGCGCCATCTGCCACATGCGTTGATAGAACTCGCCGCCGATCTGGCCACTGAGCAATTCACCCGGCTGGAGGAAGACGTGCTGCTGGGCGAACAGCTTGATCTCGGTCGCCGACAGGCGCTGCACCAGGTGCTTGGCGTCGATCTGCGAAGGATGGTCGAGGCCGGCGGCGGCGAGCATTTCGGCCAGCGCCTTGAGCGTGTTGCGGTGGAAGTTGTAGACGCGCTGCGCCTTGTCCTCGACCACCAGGGCGCGCTGGCGCAGCGGGTCTTGCGTCGCCACGCCGGTCGGGCACTTGTTGGTGTGGCACGACTGCGACTGGATGCAGCCGATGGCGAACATGAAGCCGCGCGCCGAGTTGGCCCAGTCGGCGCCGATGGCCAGTACGCGGGCGATGTCGAAGGCACTGACGATCTTGCCGCTGGCGCCGAGCTTGATCTTGTCGCGCAGATTGCTGCCGACCAGGGTGTTGTGCACGAACAGCAGACCCTCGCGCAGCGGTACGCCGAGGTGATCGGTGAACTCCAGCGGCGCCGCGCCGGTGCCGCCTTCCTTACCGTCGACGACGATGAAGTCCGGGAGGATGCCGGTCTGCAGCATGGCCTTGACGATGCCCATGAACTCCCACGGATGACCCAGGCAGAACTTGAAGCCGACCGGCTTGCCACCGGACAGCTCGCGCAGTTGAGCGATGAACTGCAGCAGCTCGGTCGGCGTTGAGAAGGCGCTGTGGCGTGACGGCGAGACGCAATCCTCGCCCATCGGCACGCCACGGGTGCTGGCGATTTCCTCGGTGATCTTGTGCTTGGGCAGGATGCCGCCGTGACCCGGCTTGGCGCCCTGGCTGAGCTTGATTTCGATCATCTTCACTTGCGGGCTGGTGGCCTGCGCGGTGAAACGCTCGGGGTCGAAGCGACCGTCCGAGGTACGGCAGCCGAAGTAGCCGCTGCCCAGCTCCCAGACCAGATCGCCACCGTGCTCGCGGTGGTAGGGGCTGATGCTGCCTTCGCCGGTGTCGTGGTAGAACTCGCCGAGCTTGGCGCCCTCGTTCAGCGCACGAATGGCATTGGCGCTGAGCGAGCCGAAGCTCATCGCCGAGATATTGAACAGCGAGGCCGAGTACGGCTGGCTGCACTGTGGCCCGCCGATCTCCACGCGAAAGCTGCACGGATCGGTGAGCGGCGCCGGGCGCATCGAGTGGCTGATGAACTCGAAGCCGTTCTGGTAAACGTCGCTCAGGGTACCGAAGGGTTTGTCGGCGCCTTCATTCTTGGCGCGAGCATAGACCAGCGAGCGCTGCGCGCGGGAGAAGGGCAGCTGTTCGGCATCGCCTTCGAGCAGGTACTGGCGGATCTCCGGGCGGATGCCCTCGACCAGATAACGGATATTGCCGAGGATCGGGTAGTTGCGCCGTACGGCATGGCGGGTTTGCAGCAGATCACCGATACCGATCAGGCTGAGCACGCCGGTGAGCAGCGTGAACGGCCACAACCATTCGTGATGCAGAAAGGGCAGGCTAGCCAGCGTGAACAGTACGCAGAGGGCGAAGAAGGCGTAGCGGCTCAGTAAAGAGAGGTTCATGCAGGCTCCTGGATCACGGGTCAACGTGCATGTTAGACCAGTTGGCTATAAACGGTCATGTTGTGGCCGTTCAGACACTCTCACGGGCTGAGGACGAATGGCTTTGCCCTGTGGCACACTCCGTGACTCGGAGCGAAACCGTCGTCAGAGCTTCGCCCGCATCTCCCCCGATTTCCGGCCTGCGCGCCTGTCGCCGGCCTACTGCCTGAGGCCGCCAGCGGCCGAGAAGAGGAATGACCGTGCATAACGTCGTGATCAGTGGTACCGGCCTGTATACCCCGGCCAACAGCATTTCCAACGACGAGCTGGTGGCATCCTTCAATGCCTACGTACAGCAGTTCAACGCCGACAATGCCGAGGCCATAGCCCGTGGCGAGATCGAGGCGCTGAGCGAATCCAGCACGGCCTTCATCGAGAAAGCGTCGGGCATCAAGAGCCGCTTCGTCATCGACAAGGCCGGCATCCTTGATCCGCAGCGCATGGTGCCGCGCATTCCAGAACGCGATAACGAGCAGTGGGGCATCCTCTGCGAGATGGCCGTTGGCGCCGCCAAGCAGGCGCTGGAGCGTGCCGGCAAGACCGTCGCCGATATCGACGGGGTGATCGTCGCCTGCTCGAACCTGCAGCGCGCCTATCCGGCGGTGGCCATCGAAGTGCAGGCCGCGCTGGGCATCCAGGGCTGGGGTTACGACATGAACGTGGCCTGCTCCTCGGCCACCTTCGGCATCCAGGCCGCGACCACCGCGATCCAGACCGGCCAGGCCCGCGCCATCCTCATGGTCAACCCGGAAAT
This sequence comes from Pseudomonas sp. FG29, assembly GCF_057809355.1. Classification (NCBI taxonomy): domain Bacteria; kingdom Pseudomonadati; phylum Pseudomonadota; class Gammaproteobacteria; order Pseudomonadales; family Pseudomonadaceae; genus Pseudomonas; species Pseudomonas sp. FG29. The sequence goes on from NZ_JBMDJU010000026.1 coordinate 33,738, forward strand.
CTGCACCGGCCACCTCAACTTCCGTGACCGCGACAGCCACTTCATCTTCGGCGACGCCGCCACGGCGGTGATCATCGAACGTGCTGACCTGGCCACCTCCCAGCACCAGTTCGACGTGGTCGGCACCAAGCTGCTGACCCAGTTCTCCAACAACATCCGCAACAACTTCGGCTTCCTCAACCGCGCGGCGGAAGAGGGCGTGGGCGCGCGCGACAAACTGTTCATGCAGGAAGGTCGCAAGGTGTTCAAAGAGGTTTGCCCGATGGTCGCCGAGGTGATCGCCGCGCACCTGGCGGAAAACCAGCTCAACGTCAGCGACGTCAAGCGCTTCTGGCTGCACCAGGCCAACCTCAACATGAACCTGCTGATCACGCGTAAGCTGTTGGGTCGTGACGCCGAGCCGCACGAGGCGCCGGTGATCCTCGACACCTACGCCAACACCAGCTCGGCCGGCTCGGTGATCGCCCTGCACAAGAACCAGGACGACCTGCCGGCGGGCAGCCTGGGTGTTCTAAGCTCCTTTGGTGCCGGTTATTCGATCGGCAGTGTAATTTTGCGCAAGCGTTGAACTCTCTGTAGGTATGCCTGAGGCGCACGGGAGTGTTCACACCTGTGCGCAGGCATCACCTATGGGAGTGCTATGTCCGATTCCGATCTCTTGGGCCGCCTGCTCGCCGGTGAGCAGAAGGCCTACCGCGAGCTGGTCGCGCGTTATCAGGGCGCGATGCGCGCAGTGGCCTATGCCATCGTCGGCAGCCGCCACGCCGATGAAGTGGTGCAGGATGCCTGGCTCGCCGTGGTGCGCAGCCTGGCGGGCTTTCAGGAGCGTGCCAGCCTCAAGACCTGGCTGCTGACCATCACCGCCAACACCGCCAAGACCCGTCTCAAGCACAACCGCCGCGAAGTACTGCTCGACGACCTGGCCGCGCCCCACGGCACGGTGGGTGACGAGCGTTTCGCCGATGACGGCCACTGGCTGCTGGCGCCGCATGCCTGGCACCAGGACAGCCCCGAAGCGCTGCTCACCGAAGACGAACTGCGCCAATGCCTGGAGCACACCCTGGCCAGCCTGTCCGAACTGCAGGCCAGCGTGCTGGTGCTGCGCGAACGCCAGGGCCTGGAGCTGGAGGCGATCTGTAATCTTCTCGACATCTCCCTCTCCAATGCCCGTGTGCTGCTGCACCGGGCACGCCTGAAAGTCTTCGCCACCCTGGAACATTTCGAGGAGACAGGCCAATGCTGACCTGCAAGGAACTGGTCGCTCACTCCAGCGATTATCTCGATGGCCAACTGACGCTACGCCAGCGCTTGGCCGTACGCGCGCACCTGGCCATGTGCGGCAACTGCCGACGTTTTATCCGCCAGATGAAACTGACCCAGGCAGTGATCCGACAGATGCCAGATGAGGAGTTGCCCGAACTCGATGCCCTGGCCGAGCGCTTGGCGCAGGATCGGCGTAATCAGGGGTGAACGGCGTCCATGATTGGAGGGCTTGGTTGCGTCCTCACGCGTAGGGTGGATCGGGGCGCGTAGCCGACGCTTTTTTCATCCACCGTTTGCGGTGGTTGTTTGGGCTGCTTGTTGTGCCATAAATAAATCTGTCCCCTTTTTCTCAGTCCCCTTTTTCTCAAATAGGTCGGATATACGAATGCAAACGCGCTGACGTCAGGTGAAAAAGCAACGCTTTGCTCACTACTTGTGGGGGGAGTCCATATAGGCATTTTTATGTCATTTATTCGGCGCGATATATAGATAATGCATGTTCATCATATGTGGAAAGTGGCTTTTTAGGTGCGTCGAATAAGTCATAGTTAAATTCAAATATTTCACTATAAAACACGTCGTGAAATATGTACTGCCACTCACTATCTGGCTTACGGTCTTTCTTGTTAATTAAATCGCTAACAAGCTTGTGGAAATAAAATTCATCATCATATAAATCAAATTCGTAATTGTTCATTTGAAATTTGCAATAAAATTGAATCTTTATCTTGCCTGATATAGTAAATGTATTAAGGTCATCATCGTGTTCTATTGTTGGGTCATTAACTAATTGGCTGTATATTGTGTCTCGATAAATCTCGGGCTCAAAGCTCAACTCTCCATATAAATCGTGTTTAAATAAGATGTCATCAATCATGCTGGCTGTGATTTTGTCAATGAAATCTTCTAATTCTTCATTGTCTAATTTATATGTTCTAAATGATGTATTTCCATCGTATAATTTTTGTATTATTGATGGCAGGCTACTAGAAACAAGACAATTGGCTGCATCATAATCAGGGTGAAGTTTATTGATCTCCTTGTCGTTAAGGTCTTTTGAGAAATCCTTGATATTTTTTGTATATATAATTGCATCGTTGTCTTTGATGTGTTCTAAAATAGACTTTACTATGAGATAGTCTTTATATCCCACTTCCATATCCTTGTCAGGGAAAGGATGTTTGGAATTGTACATTCTGTTCACTATATCTTGATGAGAAATATCGCAATATGGCATTACCTCAATCGATTTGTCTTTGATGAATTTTTTAAAAGTTGCTGGATATAAATTCTCTCTCTGAGTGACGAATTTTTTAAAATCTTCCACTGGGAATTTATTTATATATTTGTCTCCAAGAATTCTAGATATATTGTTGCAGCTAATGTTGAAACTATCTAAAGCTTTTTTAAACTCCTTGCGATACTGTCCTAGGCATTCATCGATAACTATTTGGGGTATACAAACTTTCACTTGATATAAACTACAAAGCTTTATTAACTTCCTGAGGTCGTTGCTCCTAAAGTCATAATCTTTATATAATATGTTTGTGTCTAGTATTAAGTATTTTATCATTGTTCCGGGCTTAATTTTTAATGTTGCAACGTACGGTTAAGGGCAGACTTTAGCCCGTCCCAGTGTGGCGAAAAGGGGACAGATTTATTTTTAGACTGGTGGGGCTGTTCCGTAAATAAATCTATCCCCTTTTTCTGAATGACATTTCCTTTGCCTAGTGCTTCAATCAGTCGTTGCGTCAGCAGTCGGCTGCATTGACTTGTTGGCTTCTGTTGGTTTTGGAGCAAGGAGACTATCAATTAACTCCTGTAACGTTGCGGACTTTAAGCCTGCTTTCCATGCAGATTCCAGTGCGCGAGAAACAGCCAGAGGGTTTTTCTTTAATCCACCTGCATTCCCATAATATGAAGCAGCCAGATCTTCATGTGTCTTCCAGTCCTCACCAAACTCTGGGCCCACAGTGTTCGTGATATTTGTCTTCCACATTCTTAAATTGGACTTTCTAATATCTGCTTTGGGCCAGTTTTCGGATATATCGTGGCCTAGCAAGTATAAGATTGCAGCATTATCTTTTTTATGCTTATTGACTTCATCTTCTCTCGTTTTGTCTGTATCAGCGTCGCAGACGACAAATACTTCAATTTTCAATAGCTTTGCGATGGCCAGAGGCTTTAGCAGTTCATTTTTTCCGCCCACAGGAATAATGTGATAACCAGAACGTCTAAAATCTGGAAGCTTACCCATAAGCTGAATGTAGGACGTTAAATAGGCAACATCCTCTATGCCTTCAACTAATATTAGCTTTCGACTAAAAAACATTTCGCTGATTTCTGGTCGTAAGGTAGGGTACAGCTTTGCAATCATTCCCGTTTCTTTAACTGCTTTTTCACCGGCATTGGTAAGTTCTTTTGCTAGTTCAGCATAAGTCAGCGAAGTGACATTAGAGCAGGATGGAGAACCTAACTCCCTCACTAAGCGAACGTTGTGAAAGTCATCTCCGGGGATAAAGTATGGGCTATGTGAACAAACAATTATTTGTGAATTTTCATTGGCTAGATCTTGCAAAACCTCAGACAAATAGCGTGCTTGAGGAGGGTGTTGATATAGTTCAGGTTCTTCAATTGCCATCACAAGGGTCGGCGCATTTTCATCATCTATATCAGCTAGCTCTTGTAAAAGGGTCAGAAGATATGATCTTTGCATGCCATGACCGAAACGAGCTAACTCACTTTCAAAACCCTTTTCACCTATTTGGATATGTGCAAGCGGCTCTTCTATCTTGATTGATTTTTCTGCATCATTTTTCCAAAGAACCTTCGCCGTTGCACTAGGGTTCGACCAAAGCTTTAACTTACTTTCCAGAGATTCAGAAATGGTCGAAAGAACAGCCTGCTCCTCCTCCAACATTGTTTGATAGCTTTTCCTTAAACCATCTCTAAGTCCTGATACTTTTTCTGAAAAGTTGACTTTTGCTCGAATCGCTCTTGAAAGCAGTTGTCCAAGAGCTGAGTTCTTACTTTCCTCTGCTTCCTCAGAAAAATCCTTGGATGCTGACACAAAAACCCATTGTAAGTGAGGCGCAAGTCGGTTAGCTCCTTTAGATACGCCATAGAACTGATCTTCACTTGGAATCAAACTACATTGCTCTGGGTGCGATGATTCAAACTCATTAAGTGAATTAGCCATATCGGCTTTAGCGGTAGCTTTTGTGATCTCCGGCCATTTTGATTGTAACTCTGCGAAAATTTGCTTTAATTCGGAGGCGGATTTTTTAGCCTTTTCAGCTTCGAACCATACCTTGAATTCAGTCATTCCAAGACGATTACCGAATTGCTTCACCTCTGCTCTTTCAGTTCCCTCGTCAAATTCTGCTTTCGCTGTGACAATTAAACGTTCTTGCCGGACATAATCGGAAAGATCCTCTTTAGCCTGATCAGATAGATCTTTAAATGTGACCGTTATTGAGATTGGCTCTTTCACATTCTTATGATGGAAATCGTCAATCGAAAGCTTACTTAAGTCAGTTTTACTGTCCTTGTACTGGCGAAAGAACACGTTTAGTGCGTTCATCACGGTGGATTTACCGGAACCATTTGGCCCAACAAAACAACTGTAATTATCAAAGAATATTGTTTCGTCCTTGAACGTTCGGAAGTTCTGAATTCGTACTGACTCTATTTTCATTCTCAATCCTTGATATCGAAGCCAACGTTGCGCTCTGCGGCAAATTTGGAGCGCAGCGGAAAATTTGTCCGACAGCAGTGCCTTGTTAAAGCTGTCTTACGCCCAGTACAATTCTATTTTTGGAATCGATGAGCATTCTAATAGAATCATCTCGATAGATTGATTCATTTGAATCATAGGAATCCTTCGTGGACCATATCGGCCCTGTTAAAGCGGATTTTACTAGCATCGGCGCTTGATCAATTACATCAACTACTTTACTGATGTAATGCTCTATACGTTCATTAAATTTTGGCAGCACTGCATATTGACTGCTTGCTAGAGTAAGTGCGCTAGCACATTGAAGTTCTTTTGATGCATTAGGAACATTTGCATAAGCATCGCTCACGGCCATTACTGCTGTTTGCAGTAAATTCACAGGGTCATCTTCCCTCGCCAGACCTGAAATCAGATCTACATCTTTGAGATACTTTGATAGGCAAATAATTAAAGAACTGTATTCACCTTCGAACACAAATGGAGTTAAACAATCACCTTCCGACAGCCAAAATTTGACTTGCCCCTCCGGTATAAGTCCATCATGAGGATGTACAGTTCCAAAATTGGGGAGATCAGCTTTGAAATCATCCCATTTCAATCCATGAATGCTTACATGATCTACAGAATGGGCACCAAGAAAACCATCGTATTCACTTGGCAGGAAGACAGTAACCTCAGTTTCGCCTCCGGTATAATGATCCCATGCGCAAATCCAAAACACTCTAGTAGTAGCTGCTCGAACAGAAGAACCAACTCGGCCAATAGAACCAGTTACAATATCGTCAATGGCCAATTTCAGATTTTCTAGCAGCTTCTTAAGCTGGAGTATGCTTAGGGCACTGTTTGGATCATGTTTGGCATCATTATATGCAAGCCTGATATTGTGAATGAAATCGACTTTAGATTGGCTTATAGAGTGCGTTTTTAACTCTTCAATGAATGAGTGGAAATTATCTCTGTTGTTTTTCGTAGGGAGTACATCACGTTTGAGAAACAGCTCTGTTGCTGAAGCGGTCTTTGATAGTAGATTTTTAATGTCTGATCCATCATAGCCCTCGATGATATATTGATTAAGTAACCGCAATGCCTCGTCTATTTCAGAAACCATTGCTCGTCCATAAGTACTCAAATTTCGAACTCCTGATGCTTTTAAGCTTTAACGATAAGCTAACAGGCGAGCAAAAGCGTAGCTTTTGCGAGTCCAGTGAGCGAAGCGAACGATGTTGAGCGTGTTGTTATGTTTCACGACTCACTCGCCGGGATTCTCTCCGTAGTTTTTCGTGTTCAAGGTCATTTTTATCCAAAGCCTGCTCGTGACTCATTACCGCAGTCCTGAACTCTTTTTCTAGTGTATGGAGACTGACCAAAAAATCAAAGTGATGCTTTAGAATCTGCTTCTTTAGCTCTATATCATCCGTCTCAACTATTAGTTTCTTATAGAACTCGATGGTTTCTTCTTCGTGGCGAAGTAGATCAAATTTCATACATGGGTTTCCTTGATACTTAGGAAAGAAACATAACAGTGATTAGATAGGCGGCGGTACTAATCCGATAGTAGAACCTTCCATCTAGCTCCGCACCATCCCGTTTTGCTTTGCACTAAAAAGCCTTCCCAGTCATAGCCTTACCTCTACGCCTCGGCAGTTCGGTGTATTCGCTTGACCTCCTCTTTTTGCTCCAGGATTACATCTGGTACACCGCGCGTAGGGTGGATGACGCTTTTTTCATCCACCGTTTGCTGTGGCTGTTCGCGCTACCGGCCATCGAAAACCTCGCCGCTGAAGCGCCTCCCACAGTGCGGTGGATGTTCCTTTGCCTGTGGAGGGGCTTTCGGCTTTGGCATCCTGCTTCGTTCTACCTCCTGCATCCATGCAGTCGTAGCCTCGACTGCTGGCGGGCAACGCTCCCCGGCTTTCATCCGGGCTACGAAAAAATTTTAGCCTCGCTGTAACGCCCGCATCCCTGCCTCGTCCATTGCTGCGAGGGCGCCAACCTGGCGCCGTATTCGAAGCCGATGGAGAGATGCCATGAAACAACTCAATACCCTGACCGCTACCCTGGGCGCCGCGCTGCTGACCACCGTTGCCTTTACCGCGCAGGCCGCGAGCAACCCGTTCGCTGCGCAGGAACTGAGCAGCGGCTATAGCCTGGCTGCTGGTGAGAAGGCGCAGGAAGGTTCCTGCGGTGAAGGTAAATGTGGCGGTGAAATGAAAGGCGATATGAAGGCGGACAAGGAAGGCTCCTGCGGCGCCGACAAGAAGACCGATGCCGAAGGCAAGTGCGGCGGCGAGAAGAGCGAGTAAGGGCGCAGGGGAGGACGGATCATGCACCTCGCACACCTCACAGGCGCCGGTCTCGGTCTGCGTCGCGGGCTGCTCGCCGAGCTGATCGGTGATAACGCCAGCGGCGCCGACTTTCTCGAAGTGGCGCCGGAGAACTGGATCGGTGTCGGTGGCCGCCAGGGCAAGCAATTGCGCGCCCTGAGCGAGCGTCGGCCGTTGCTGTGCCATGGTCTGTCCCTCAACCTCGGCGGCTTCGCGCCGCTGAACCTGGAACTGCTGCACGCCATCAAGGGCTTTCTCGACGAGCATGGTGTGCTGGCCTACAGCGAGCACCTGTCGGCCTGTGCCGACGACGGCCAGCTGTATGACCTGATGCCGTTGCCGTTTTCCGACGAGTCGGTGGTGCGTATCGCCGAGCGCGTGCGCATCGTGCAGGACGTGCTGGAAAGGCCGCTGATCATCGAGAACGTCTCGGCCTACGCGCGCCTGCCCGGCGAATTGGACGAGGCGGGGTTCGTTCGTGCGGTGCTGGAACGTGCTGACTGCCAACTGCTGCTGGACGTCAACAACGTCTACGTCAACAGCCTGAACTTCGGCTTCGATGCCGAGGCTTATATCGCCGCGATGCCCAGTGAGCGCATCGCCTATTTGCATGTCGCCGGGCATTACGATCAGGCGGCAGACCTGAAGATCGATACCCACGGTGCGCCGGTGATCGACCCGGTGTGGGCATTGCTGAGCAGCGCTTATGCGCAGCATGGCGTAAGGCCGACGCTGCTGGAGCGTGACTTCAACTTCCCGCCGCTGGCTGAGCTGTATGCCGAGCTGGCGCATATCCGCAGCCTGCAACAGGCTGTGCAACCGCTGAGCAGGTACGGCACATGAGCGGCGTGCAATTGCAGCGCGACTTCGCTGCGCGTATTCGCCAGCCCGAGGCGCAGCCGCCGTTGCCGGGCATCAGTGGCGAGCGCATGGCGATCTACGAGGAGCTGTTCTTCAACAACGTCGCCAGCCTGGTAAGCGGCGCCTTTCCGGTGCTGCGCGGGGTTCTCGGGGGCGAGCGCTGGCAACGGCTACTGCGCGCGTTCTTCGCCGAGCATCGTGCGGGCACGCCGTACTTTCTCGAGATCAGCCAGGAGTTCATCGCCTGGCTGCAGCAGGGCTATCGCGCCGAGCCTGACGACCCTGCGTTCATGCTGGAGCTGGCTCATTACGAGTGGGTCGAGCTGGCGCTGGATGTCAGCGATGCGCAGTTGCCCGCGCAAGGCTGGTCACCATTGGCCTGGCCGCTGGCTTATCGCTGGCCGGTGCAGATGATCGGTGCCGATCATTGCCCGACGCAGCCCCCGGCCGAGCCGACCTGCCTGCTGGTTTGGCGTGATCGTCAGGATCAGGTGCGCTTCATGCAGTTGGCGCCGTTCGCCTATCAATTGGCGCTGCGACTGCAGGCTGCCGAGCCGCCCATGCAGGCGCAGCTGGACTTGGCCGCCGCCCATGGTCTGACCGCCGATAGCGGCTATTTCGACAACGCCCGCGCGCTGCTGGATGACTGGCAGGCGCGCGATATCTGGTTTCCGTATTCCGAGGACTGACCACCATGATCGCTTTGCTCAATCGCTGCCAGAACGCGCTGGAGGCCACCCGGCGCCTGGATTTTCTCGGCCCGCTGTTGCTGCGCCTGTATCTGGTGCCGGTGTTCTGGATGGCCGGCACGCACAAGCTGGCCGATATCGACGCCACTGCCGCCTGGTTCGGCAACCCGGATTGGGGCCTGGGCCTGCCATTTCCCGAGCTGCTGGCCTGGGCGGCGGCGCTGACCGAGGCCGGTGGCGCCATCCTGCTGCTGTTTGGTTTTACCGTGCGCTGGATCAGCATTCCCTTGATCGTCACCATGCTGGTGGCGATCGTCACCGTGCACTGGCCCTATGGCTGGCAGGCGATTGCCGACCCGTCCGCCCCCTTCGCCAACGAACGCGTGCTGGCTGCGGCGGAAAAGCTCGAACGGGCGCGAAGCATCTTGCGTGAGCACGGCAATTACGAGTGGCTGATCGGTAGCGGCAAGTTCGTGGTGCTGAACAACGGCATCGAGTTCGCCGCCACCTACCTGGTGATGCTGGTGGCGTTGTTCTTCAGCGGGGCAGGGCGATGGCTGAGCATAGATTACTGGCTGGCACGCCGCTGCGGACACTTCTAAAAACTAACTGCGTTGCCATCACTGCGTTAAAAACAAGCTCAAAATGCTCATTTACAGCTCGTAAACTCCGCTTTTTCGCCTGTTTTTGCCTTGTGCTGGCTGCCTCGCCTACGTTTTTAGAAGTGTCCGGTGTGGATGGGTTCAGGCGTCGTCGCGCAGGGCGTCGATCCATTCCTTGGGCACGTCGCGCTTGAGCGCCAGTTGGCACTGCTGGCTGTCGGGGTCGAAGACGATTACCGCCTCGCCCTTGTCCAGGGCGCGGCGCACGCGCTGTACGCGGGTTTCCAGTGGGGTGTCGTCGCCGTTGTCGGTGCCGTCACGGGTGACGAAGTCTTCGATCAGGGCGGTAAGGGTTTCGGCTTGCAGCAGGTTGGCGGGGATCAGCACGGTGGGGGCGCTCCAGTCGGACGGCGCCCATGATAGAGGCTCTCAGGATGGGCTGCGAGCCTGCAGGTAGCGCTCCAGGGTGCTGTAGAGCAGGCCGCTGTCCAGCGGTTTACCGAGGAAGTCGTCCATGCCGGCATCGAGACCGTTCTGCCGGTGCTCTTCGAGAATGTGCGCGGTCAGGGCGATGATCGGTACGGCGGGCAACGGCGTGTCACGTTCCAGGCGGCGAATCTGCCGGGTGGCCTCGAAGCCGTCCATCTGCGGCATTTCGCAGTCCATGAGGATCAGGTGGACGCCGCCGGGGTCACGGCGGTACTCGTCCACGGCGGCCTGGCCATTGGTGACCAGTTTCACGCTGTAGCCACGCTTCTTCAGGAAGCCTTGTACCACCAACTGATTCACCGGGTTGTCTTCTGCGACCAGGATGCAGGGGGCTTCGCCCTTGTCGCTGCGTATCTCTCGGATCAACTGATGCACCTTTGCACGGGGTTCTGCGTATAGCTCGTTCAATGCCAGGCGCAGAGCATTGACCGCGACCGGTTGGGCCAGGTGCTGCAGGCGCAGCCCCTGACTGGGGGGCAGAGTCTGGCAGTTCTCGGGAGGGCATACCAGCAACACGCGTTGTCCGGGTTGCAGCTTGTGACTCAGCGATTCGAGCCAGTGCATGACGCTGCCGGGCCAGGGCGCCATCAGCACCAGCAGGGGCGGCGCCTTGAAGTCCTCCAGGTAGTCCTGCAGGCGTTCGGGCGTCTGGCAGCGTTCGGTGCGCAAGCCCCAGCGGCCGAGCAGGCGGCTCATGGCGTCCAGGCCCAGGCCGTCGAGCGAGGCGAGCAGGGCGGTACGCCCATTGAGCAGGTACGTCAGCTCGTCGGGGGCGGTCATCTCGGCGAGCAGTGGTACGTCGAAAGCGAAGCGGGTGCCCTGGCCGATGGTGCTTTGTACCTCGATGCGGCCGCCCATCATTTCCACCAGTTCCTTGCTGATCGCCAGGCCGAGGCCGCTGCCGCCATAGCGGCGGGTGGTGCTGGAGTCGCCCTGGGCGAAGGACTCGAACAGCTTGGCCAGCACCTGTTCACTGATGCCGATACCGCTGTCGCCCACCGCGAAGACCAGATGCGGGTTGCCCTGGCTGTCGTTGCGCAGGCTGACGCTGAGCGCGACGTGGCCCTCGGGGGTGAACTTCAGGGCGTTGCTGAGCAGGTTCATCAGCACCTGCTTGAGGCGTGTCGGGTCGCCCTGGATGCGCCGTGGCACGCCGGCTTCCAGGCTGACATAGAGGCGCAGGCGTTTGTCCAGCGCCTGGCCGGTGAACAGGCTGAGCGTCTCGGAAATCATGTCTTCGAGGTCGAAGTCGATCTGCTCCAGGCTGAGCTTGCCGGATTCGATACGGGCGTAGTCGAGGATGTCGTTGATCACCGCCATCAGCGAGCTGCCGGAGCTGGAGATGGTGTCCACGTAGAAGCGCTGGCTGCGGTCGAGCGGTGTCTCGCGCAGCAGTTGCAGCATGCCCAGTACGCCATTGAGCGGCGTACGGATCTCATGGCTCATCTTGGCCAGGAAGCGGCTCTTGGCCTGGCTCTCGAATTCCGCCTGTTCGGCCGCGCGGCGCGACTGGAAGCCTTCTTCCTTGAGCAGGTTGATGCGGTCGGCCAGGCCGATGGACAGGGTGATCAGTTCGAGAGTGACACCGATCTTCACCACGGTGCCGCCGAACACCCCGAACACTTCCAGGCCGAGCGAGCCGGTGGTGGCCTGGATGAAGGCGAACAGCAGCACGGCCCAGGCCAGGGTGTAGTAGGAGCCGTAGCGCACGCCGCGACGCCAGGCGTACAGGCCGGTCAGCAGGAGGATCAGCGAGACCAGCGAAACGGTCAGACTGGCGAGGATGTTCCACGCAGCGAAACCGATCAGCGGCACCGAAACCAGGCAGCCGATGCAGGCCAGCATGAGCAGGCGCAGGCCGGTATCCAGGCGCGGGAAGAACTGCGCGGCATGCAGGAAGTGGCGGCTGAACTGGATGGCACTCAGGCAATGCAGGTACATCAGGATGTAGATGGCCACCGATTGCAGCGCCACGTGTTCGGGCAGCAGCTTGAACAGCATGCCGTCGAAACAGGCCGCGAGCAGGCCGACGTTGAGGTTGTAGGCCAGGTACCAGAGGTAGGCCGATTCGCGCAGCGACAGGTAGAGGAACAGGTTGTAGCAGAACATGGCGAACAGCACGCCGTAGAACGCACCGTTGAAACCCATGAGGTTTTCCTGCGCCGCCGCGCTGGCACCATGAGTGGCGAAGAACAGGGGCACGAACACCGTGCTGGTGGTCTCGACCCGCACCAGCAGGGTGCTGACGCCGGGTTCTACCTGCAATGGGAACCAGAAGTTGCGTACCTTGACCGGGCGCTGGGCGAAGGCGAAGTGATCACCGCTTTCCTGGCGCAGCGTCTGCCCCAGCGGATCGATCAGGTATACCTGCAGGTCATCGAGCAGCGGGTAATTGACCTCCAGATAGCCGCCCAGCGGGTGTTCGAGGCTATTGACCAGGCGCAGCTTGAACCACCAGACCGAGTTGTTCTTGCCCAGGTTGGCGTACTCGCCTTTGAGCGGCTGAAACGCCGCATCGTCCAGCGCCAGAACCTGGTCGCTGTCCATCTGCCCGCCGGTGTCTTCGTAATAGGTCGTGTACGGGCCGAGGGAAAGGCGCAGCTCGTCGCTATCCAGCGGCGCGGGTTGCGCGGCCCAGAGCGGGCCGGCCAGCCAGAACAGGAGCAAAGCCAGGCAGAAACGAGGCATCCGTGAACCTCAGAGGGGCCATGCAGGCATGGCCGGCAGTCATTCCAACGTCGCGGTGCGACGATCCGTATGAAGAGTAGTCGCGCGAATCGCGGCCACAAAAAGGGGAGCTGTCGCTCCCCTCGCTTTCCGTTGCCGTCACTTTGCCTTTATGCCGAGCGGCCTTCAAGCGTCCTGATCACGTTGCCCCAACAGGCTGTCCACCGAAGGCACACGGGTATCGCTTTCCATTTGCGCCTCGTGTTCCAACTGGTGGCTGAAGCGCTCCAGCGAGCCCTGCGCCGGCTGCGCGTCGCTGGCGAAAACCGGTGGGCTGAGCACGTAGGCAGTGAGGATCTGGGTCAGCGCCTTGAGGCTGTCGGTGTGGGTGCGCTCGTAGCCGTGAGTGGCGTCGCAACCGAAGGCCAGCAATGCCGTGCGGATATCATGGCCGGCGGTTACGGCCGACTGGGCGTCGCTGTGGTAGTAGCGGAACAGATCGCGGCGCACCGGGATGTCGTTTTCCGCCGCCAGACGCAGCAGTTGCCGCGACAGGTGATAGTCATAGGGGCCGCCGGAATCCTGCATGGCCACGCTGACCGCGTGCTCACTGGACTGCTGGCCAGGCGCGACCGGGGCGATGTCGATGCCGACGAACTCGCTGACGTCCCAGGGCAGGGCAGCGGCGGCGCCGGAGCCAACCTCTTCGGTGATGGTGAACAGCGGATGGCAGTCGATCATCGGCTGCAGGCCATGGTCGCGAATTGCCTTGAGCGCGGTCAGCAGGGCGGCGACACCGGCCTTGTCATCGAGGTGGCGGGCGCTGATATGGCCGCTTTCGGAGAACTCCGGCAGCGGATCGAAGGCCACGATATCGCCCACCGAGATGCCCAGCGAATCGCAATCGGCGCGGGTGGCGCAGTAGGCATCCAGGCGCAGTTCGACGTGATCCCAGCTTACCGGCAAGGTATCCACAGCGGTATTGAAGGCATGCCCGGAGGCCAGCAGCGGCAACACGCTGCCACGTATCACGCCGTTATCGGTGAACAGGCTGACGCGGCTGCCTTCGGCGAAGCGGCTCGACCAGCAGCCCACTGGCGCCAGGCCGAGACGGCCGTTGTCCTTGATCTCGCGGACGATGGCGCCAATGGTGTCGAGGTGCGCGGACACGGCGCGGTCGAAGCGTTCGTACTCGCTCTGGCGCCCGCGCAGGGTGGCGCGGATGGTGCCGCGACGGGTCAGCTCGAAGGGGATTTCCAGTTCTTCCAGACGCTCGGCGACGTAGCGCACGATGGTGTCGGTGAAACCGGTGGGGCTGGGAATGGCGAGCATTTCCAGCAAGACCTTGTGCAGGTAGTCGAGGTCGGGTTCGGGCAGTTGCTGCATGGAGTCTCCTTGTCTATCTGGCGGAGCGCATCTGTTGCGGGCGCGATGGCATTCGCGCCCGCTCAGGTTTCAGGTGGTGACCTGGCTCAGCGGGAAAAGCAGGTCGACAAAACGCTCGGCGGTCGGCTGCGGCTCATGGTTGGCCAGGCCGGCACGCTCATTGGCTTCGATGAATACGTACTCGGCTTGATCGGCGGCGGGCACCAGCAGGTCGAGGCCGACCACGGGGATGTCCAACGCTCGCGCGGCCTTGATCGCGGCGTCACGCAGGGTCGGATGGAGGATCGCGGTGACGTCCTCCAGGGTGCCGCCGGTGTGCAGGTTGGCGGTCTTGCGCACGGCCAGGCGCTCGCCGGCCGGCAGTACGCTGTCGTAGTCGAGGCCGGCACCGTGCAGCGTGCGCAGGGTTTCGGCGTCCTTGGGGATGCGGCTCTCGCCACCGGTGGCAGCCTGGCGGCGGCGGCTCTGTGCGTCGATCAACTGGCCGATGCTGTGGCGGCCATCACCGATGATCTCGGCAGGGCGGCGGATGGCTGCAGCCACCACTTCGTAGCCGATCACCAGCACGCGCAGGTCGTGACCTTCGTGAAAGCTTTCCAGCAGCACGCGCTGGTCGAATACGCTGGCGCGCTCGATGGCCTCCTGCACTTCGCCGGGGGTGCGCAGATCGACTGCCACGCCCTGGCCCTGTTCGCCGTCGACCGGCTTGACCACCAGCGAGCCATGCTCGGCCAGGAAGGCGGCGTTTTCCTCGGCGCTGCCGGCCAGACGCTGTGCCGGCACACTGAGGTCGGCCCGCGACAGGGTGCGATGGGTCAGGCGCTTATCCTGGCACAGGGTCATGCTCACGGCGCTGGTCAGGTCGCACAGCGACTCGCGGCAGCGGATGCGCCGGCCGCCGTGGCTGAGGGTGAACAGTCCGGCTTCGGCATCGTCCACCGTCAGTTCGATACCTCGACGCAGCGCCTCGTCGACGATGATGCGAGCGTAGGGGTTGAGTTCGGCCTGCGGGCCGGGGCCTAGGAACAGCGGCTGGTTGATGCCGTTCTTGCGCTTGAGGCTGAAGGTCTGCAACTCGCGAAAACCGAGCTTGGCGTAGAGCTTCTTGGCCTGTTGGTTATCGTGCAGCACCGACAGGTCGAGGTAGCTCAAGCCGCGGCTCATGCCGTGTTCGATCAGGTGGCGCACCAGCACTTCGCCGACGCCCGGGCGGCTGCACTGCGGGTCGACCGCTAGGCACCAGAGGCTGCTGCCGTTTTCCGGGTCGCGGAAGGCGCGCTGGTGGTTGAGGCCCATGACGCTGCCGATCACCGCGCCGCTGTCTTCGTCCTCGGCCAGCCAGTAAGTGGGGCCGCCTTCGTTGTAGGGCGTGAGCTTGGCCGGGTCGATGGGCAGCATGTTGCGGGTCTGGTACAGGCAGTTGATGGCCTGCCAGTCCGCCTCGTTCTGCGCACGGCGAATGCGAAAGCCACGAAAGCTGCGGCGCGCCGGGCGGTAGTCGGTGAACCACAGGCGCAGGGTGTCGGAGGGGTCGAGGAACAGTTGCTGCGGCGCATGGGCCAGCACCTGATGCGGCGCGGCGACATACAGGGCGATATCGCGCTCGCCGGGTTGCTCATCGAGCAGGGATTCGGCCAGCGCCATGGCGTCCGGGTAGGTGTGGCCTATCAGCAGGCGCCCCCAGCCGCAGTGGATGGCTTGCGGTTGGCTGGGCTCGCTGGTGTGGTCTTCGGCCAGACGCGCCTGCAGACGCTCGTAGGAGGGTGTCTGGCCGCGGATCAGGCGTTGTTTGAAGGCAGGGGAGCGCATGAGATGTCCTTCGCCGGTCTGAGCCGGATCGAATGTTGAGTCGTGTCGATCCCGGATTGCATCCGGGCTACGAGCGTTCCTTGGCAGTTCACAGGAGCGGCTGAGCGGTATTGCGCTGCAGCCGCTCCTGCGTCGTTACAGACCCTGCTCGCTCAGCCACAGGTTGAGCGCCGCCAATTGCCACAGCTTGGAGCCGCGCAGCGGCGTGAGCTGGCCCTGCGGGTTGGTCAGCAACTGGTCGAGCATGCTCGGGTTGAACAGGCCGCGATCCTGGCTGGGGTCGAGCAGCAGATCGCGCACCCAACCCAGGGTGGCGCCTTCCAGATGCTTGAGGCCCGGCACCGGGAAGTAACCCTTGGGTCGGTCGATCACCTCGCTGGGGATGACCTTGCGCGCCGCTTCCTTGAGCACGTACTTGCCGCCTTCGGGCAGCTTGAACTGCGCGGGAATGCGCGCTGACAGTTCGGCCACGCGGTAGTCGAGGAACGGCGTGCGCGCCTCCAGGCCCCAGGCCATGGTCATGTTGTCCACGCGCTTGACCGGGTCATCGACCAGCATCACCGTGCTGTCCAGGCGCAGCGCCTTGTCCACGGCGGCGTCTGCACCCGGCATGGCGAAGTGTTCGCGGACGAACTCGCCGGCCATGTCGCCGGTCAGCCAAGCCGGCTGCACACAAGCGGCATATTCGTCGTGCTCGCGGTCGAAGAAGGCGGCGCGGTAGGCAGCGAAGGCATCCTTGGCGCCATCGACCTGCGGGTACCAGTGGTAGCCGGCGAACAGTTCGTCGGCGCCCTGGCCGCTCTGCACCACCTTGCAGTGCTTGGCCACTTCACGCGAGAGCAGGTAGAAGGCGATGCAGTCGTGGCTGACCATCGGCTCGCTCATGGCGCGGAACGCCTGCGGCAGTTGCTCGAGGATCTCGTGCTCGCCGATGCGCAGCTGATGATGCTGGGTGCCAAAGCGCTGTGCGATCAGATCCGAATACTGGAATTCATCACCGCGCTCGCCGCCGGCATCCTGAAAACCGATGGAGAAGGTCAGCAGGTTTTCCACCCCGGCTTCACGCAGCAGGCCGACCAGCAGGCTCGAATCGACGCCGCCGGAGAGCAGCACGCCGACGTCCACGGCGGCACGCTGACGAATCTCCACCGCCTCACGCATGGCTTGCAGCGTGCGGTCGCGCCATTCTTCGAAACCGTAATTCACTTCCTCGCCTTGCGGGCCGAACTGCAGCGTCCACCAGGTCTGTTGCTCGACCTTGCCGTCGGCGTCGATGCGCATCCAGGTCGCCGGCGGCAGCTTCTCGACACCCGCCAGGATGGTGCGCGGCGCCGGTACCACGGCGTGGAAATTCAAATAGTGGTTGAGGGCGACGGCATCCAGCGTCTTGGCGATATCGCCACCTTGCAGCAGGGCCGGCAGCGAGGAGGCGAAACGCAGGCGCTCGCCAGTGCGCGACAGGTACAGCGGCTTGATGCCGAGGCGGTCACGGGCGATGAGCAGGCTTTGCGTGTCGCGCTCCCAGACGGCAAAGGCGAACATGCCGTTGAGCTTGGGCAGCAGCTTTTCGCCCCAGGCGTGGTAGCCCTTGAGCAGCACCTCGGTGTCGCCGCCGGAGAAGAAGCGATAACCCAGCGTTTCCAGCTCGGCGCGCAATTCGGGGTAGTTGTAGATGGCGCCGTTGAACACCATCGACAGACCGAGATCGCTGTCGATCATCGGCTGGCCCGAGGCTTCGGCCAGATCCATGATCTTCAGGCGGCGATGGCCAAGGGCGATGGGGCCTTGGCTATGGAAGCCGTGGGCGTCGGGGCCGCGAGGGGCCAGGTGGTGGGTGATGCGTTCGACTGCCGCCAGATCCGCGGGGCGTCGATCAAAACGAAGTTCTCCAGCTATTCCGCACATAGTTCCTTACCGGTGTTGCCGTTGGGGAGTGACTCGAGGTCGAGCCTTTTACACCAAAACAAAATAATGCTTTCATGTCAAAGTTTTGGTTGTTATGAATTGGTGCTTATGAGTGATAAAAAAGTTCCTGTTGAAATAGATTTGTCATCTGTCATGGCCTTCGAAATGCCCCTGTTCCAGGCCTTGCGCCGCCTGCAGCAGGCAGGGGAGGTGCATGCCAAGCGCCTGGCCCGCTTCGGTGGACTGACGCCGATGCAGTTGATGATCCTGCAGGTGTTGGCCAGCGAGACGCGCCTGACCGCCAGCGTACTCAGCAGCCGTGTCAGCCTGACCGCCGCGACGCTGTCCGGCCTGCTCGACCGCCTCGAAGAGCGTGGCCTGTTGCAGCGCCAGCGCGATGATCAGGATCGCCGCCGCCAATGGCTGCTGATCAGCGAGGCCGGACGTGAGCTGATTCAGCAGGCGCCTTCACTGATGCCGCCGGAATTCAACCAGCGTTTCGCCGCGCTGGCCGAGTGGGAGCGCCACAGCTTGGCTGCGGCTCTTCTGCGGGCCGCCGAGCTGTGTGGCGAGATGGACTGAGCTGGGTGGTGACCCTAGGTTGCCAAGCCGTCCCTTCGTAGGAGCCCCGCCCCGGGGCGAAGCTTTTCAATTGCGCATTGCCCCGGTTCGCGGCGGGGCGCCGCTCCTACCCAATTCGCAGTGGCGACGTTTAACTGAATGGCATTAGGCGGTGACCCGTCTTTTTCAGAAAAAATTCAAGCAGGGTGTTGACTTAGCGTCGCTGCCTGCATAAAGTGCGCGCCTCGCTAAGGCACATGGGTGATTAGCTCAGCCGGGAGAGCATCTGCCTTACAAGCAGAGGGTCGGCGGTTCGATCCCGTCATCACCCACCAATCTCGCAGTTACGCGCAGCGGTAGTTCAGTCGGTTAGAATACCGGCCTGTCACGCCGGGGGTCGCGGGTTCGAGTCCCGTCCGCTGCGCCATTATTTCCCAGATCGACGGTTAGTCGGTTTGAGATGGCAAAGCCCGCAAGGGCGCCATCCGATGCAAGACGTATTAAAGAGTTCTCTGGACGAAAGTCCAACCGACACGCAGCGGTAGTTCAGTCGGTTAGAATACCGGCCTGTCACGCCGGGGGTCGCGGGTTCGAGTCCCGTCCGCTGCGCCATTATTTCCCAGATCGACGGTTAGTCGGTTTGAGATGGCAAAGCCCGCAAGGGCGCCATCCGATGCAAGACGTATTAAAGAGTTCTCTGGACGAAAGTCCAACCGACACGCAGCGGTAGTTCAGTCGGTTAGAATACCGGCCTGTCACGCCGGGGGTCGCGGGTTCGAGTCCCGTCCGCTGCGCCATATACGAAACCCGCTGATCGCGAGATCAGCGGGTTTTTTATTGCCTGTGACTTTTCGTCATCTTGTCTTCATTTCGCGAACGTAGCTTGCTATCGATCAGCTGAAATGACAGGAGAGCAGCAGATGGACGATTACCAGGAAGAATTGCTCGAGCGTGATGCCTTCGATCAGGACGTGACTGAAGCGGATGACGCTACTGAACTTTGAGCAGCGCTATCGCCCCGGCGTTGGGCACGGCGGTAGTCGCCGGGCGTTTGCCCGAGCCAGCGTTTGAAGGCGCGCTGGAACGCTTCGGCTGAGGCGAAACCGAGCAGGTAGGCGATTTCGCCGAAGGCCAGTTCAGTGTCGCGGATATAGGCCGTGGCCAGGTCGCGGCGGGTGTCGTTGAGGATGGTGCGAAACTGCGTGCCTTCCTCGGCGAGCTTGCGCCTGAGCGTCCAGCTCGGCAACTGCAGACTGCGGGCGACCTCCTGCAGGTCCGGCTCGTGTCCATGCAGCAGCGGGCCGAGCAACTGGATCACCCGTTCACGCAGGCTGCGTGTGCGGGTCAGCTGATCCAGCTCTCGCTCGCACAATTCCAGCAGATGCCGCCAGGTGCCCGGGCAATGTTCCGGGTTACGCAGGGCTAGGGTTTCGCTGCTCAGGCGCAGACGATTGGCGCCGGCTGCAAAGTCCACCGGGCAGCCGAAGGTGCTGGCATAGCGCTCGCCATACTCGGGTGCGGGAAATTCGATCTCGACTTTCTCCGCGGTGATCGGACGGGCCACCACCTGGCTCAGGTTGCTCTGCCAGCCAGCCAGCACCGAATCCACCACGAAGCGGTTGTAGGCGTTGTACGGGCTGATGGAGTAGAAGTGCAGCCACGCACCGCGGCTGTCTTCGCTGAAGCTGGAATGGCCGCGGTAGTTGGCGGCGTAGAGCGGCTCGAAACGGCTCAGGGTGCGCGCCGCCTCACGCAGATCGGGTGCCTGTGCGGCGCAGATGCCGGCCAGGCCAATGTGCGCCAGACGGCTCAGCCTGCCCATGCTCAGGCCGAGCGCCGGCTCGCCGCTCAGGGCAATGGCGCTGTGGCCCAGGCGCATATAGCGCGGAATCGACAGGCGCGCACGCGGTTCGGCCAGGCGTTCGGCATTCAGGCCAAACTGTTGCAGCAGCGGCTGGGGGTCATGCCCGCACTCGGCGAGTGCGGCTGCCAGTGCCTGGGTGAAGCCGACAGAGAGGTCGCCGAGGCGAATGCGTGAGGCTTTCATAACCACAGATTGACCAGTTGGGCGCCACTGCGCGCGTCGCCGAACAGGGGCTGGCCAGGTTCTACCACCAGGCTGCGTGGCTGCGCCGCTTTAGCCCATAGACGACCGCGCAGTTGCACGGCGATGGCCGCGCGCAGGCCGTGCTGTTGCATCTGCTGCGCGAGGCGGGTTGCCTGTTCCGGGCTCGCTTGCCTGCTGCTTGGCAGGGCCAGCAGCTCGGCCTGTTGTGCGGCCAGCAGGCGATGGCGCTCGCTGTCCTGGGCGTCCTTTCCGAGCAGAATGCCCAACCGTCCGGCGGGTGTATCGAGTACATGCAGCTGCGAGGGCGGGGCGCCTGCGATGATCTGATCACCTTGCGTCTGGCGTTGTGGCTGGCCGATGGGATTACCGGCGCTGTCGAAGACCAGGCTGACGTTGTACAGCGGCCCGTTGGCCACTTTCAGTTGGCCCAGCTCGACTCGGGGCTCCGGCAGCACGATGGAGCCGGCCACCAGGGTCACGCCGTAGTCGCGCGCCAGGCCTCCGAACAGTTGCTGGTAGTCGCGCGCCATGGCTTGTGCCTTGGTGCGGATCATGGCGTCCTGCAACTGTGCCTCGCCCTTGGCGGTCAGCAGCGCCCAGGTGAAGGACAGCGGATTGCTGGCGGCCAGCCAGTGCAGCGCCTGCTGCTGGTCGCGGGCCTGATACAGCTCGTCCTTTTCGCCGACGGCCAGCAGCCAGGTGCCGATATGTTCGGGCAACACCACCAGGGTGCGTGCATTGAGCAGGTTCAGATCGCGAGCGTGATCGAGGTAGGCCGCCAGCTTCAGGCGCAGGCGCTCGACGCTCTGGTAGTCGCTGGTGACCAGCTCGGGCTGGATGCCCAGCAGATTGCCGCGTGCGCTGGGGCGCCCCTGATCCAGGGCGACATGGCTGCGCAGATCGGACAGGTAGCGCACCGGTTCGCGTTGCTCGCACCAGTAGGCGTAGCCGCCCAGGCTGCCGAGCAGGAGGGCGATGCTGAG
Organism: Pseudomonas sp. FG29; assembly: GCF_057809355.1. Classification (NCBI taxonomy): domain Bacteria; kingdom Pseudomonadati; phylum Pseudomonadota; class Gammaproteobacteria; order Pseudomonadales; family Pseudomonadaceae; genus Pseudomonas; species Pseudomonas sp. FG29. Next base: position 55,081 of record NZ_JBMDJU010000026.1, read on the forward strand.
GTAAATGATCAGTCGTTGCATGAGGGTTGTTCTTGAAACAGGCGGTTCAGGTTAGGTCGGGTCGGGCCGCGTGCCAAGCCTTGATGTTGCTTTTGATCATTATCTTGTCAGATTCGATCATTGAGCCTGTCGTTTGGCCTCTTTATCGTCTGGCCTCATAACCGACCGCGTGCCCATGAGACCGCGGCAATCCGTGAACTGCACCGCGATGTGGAGAATTCCATGACTGCTCGTTACCCGCACCTGCTGGCCCCGCTCGATCTGGGCTTCACCACGCTGAAGAACCGCACCCTGATGGGCTCCATGCATACCGGTCTGGAAGAGAAGCCGGGCGGCTTCGAGCGCATGGCGGCCTATTTTGCCGAGCGTGCCCGTGGCGGCGTTGGCCTGATGGTCACCGGCGGCATCGGCCCGAACGAAGAGGGTGGCGTGTATTCCGGTGCGGCCAAACTGAGCACGGTGGAAGAGGCCGAGAAGCACAAGATCGTCACCCAGGCCGTGCACGAGGCGGGTGGCAAGATCTGCATGCAAATCCTGCACGCCGGCCGTTATGCCTACAGCCCCAAGTCCGTGGCGCCGAGCGCCATCCAGGCGCCGATCAACCCGTTCAAGCCGCGTGAGCTGGACGAGGAGGGCATCGAGAAGCAGATTGCCGATTTCGTCAATTGCGCGGCGCTGGCCCAGCAGGCCGGCTACGACGGCGTCGAGGTGATGGGTTCGGAAGGTTACTTCATCAACCAGTTCCTGGTGACCCACACCAACCATCGTACCGACCGCTGGGGCGGCAGCTTCGAGAACCGCATGCGCCTGCCGGTGGAGATCGTCCGTCGCGTGCGTGAGGCAGTCGGGCCGAACTTCATCATCATCTATCGCCTGTCGATGCTGGATCTGGTCGAGGGCGGCAGCACCTGGGACGAGATCGTGCTGCTGGCCAAGGCCATCGAAAAAGCCGGTGCGACGATCATCAACACCGGCATCGGCTGGCACGAGGCGCGCATCCCGACCATCGCCACCAAGGTGCCGCGCGCGGCCTTCACCAAAGTCACCGCCAAGCTCAAGGGTGAGGTATCGATCCCGCTGATCACCACCAACCGCATCAACACCCCGGAAGTGGCCGAGCAGGTGCTGGCCGAGGGCGATGCCGACATGGTGTCGATGGCGCGCCCGTTCCTCGCCGACCCGGAGTTCGTCAACAAGGCAGCCGAGGGCCGCGCGGACGAGATCAACACCTGCATCGGCTGCAACCAGGCCTGCCTGGATCACACCTTCGGCGGCAAGCTGACCAGTTGCCTGGTCAACCCGCGTGCCTGCCACGAGACCGAGCTGAACTACATCCCCACCACCACGGTGAAGAAGATTGCCGTGGTCGGTGCCGGCCCGGCTGGCCTGGCCGCTTCCACCGTCGCCGCCGAGCGCGGCCACAGCGTGACCCTGTTCGATTCGGCCAGCGAGATCGGCGGCCAGTTCAACGTGGCCAAGCGCGTGCCGGGCAAGGAAGAGTTCTATGAAACCCTGCGCTACTTCAAGCGCAAGCTGGAAACCACCGGTGTCGATGTGCGCCTGAATACCCGCGTGGCGGTGGACGACCTGGTCAAGGGCGGCTTCGACGAGATCATCCTGGCCACCGGCATTGCCCCGCGTACCCCGGAGATTCCGGGTATCGAGCATGCCAAGGTGATCAGCTATCTGGATGCGATTCTCGAGCGCAAGCCGGTCGGGCAGAGAGTGGCGGTGATCGGCGCTGGCGGTATCGGCTTCGATGTATCGGAGTTCATCACTCACCAGGGCAAGGCCACCAGCCTCGACCGTGAGGCGTTCTGGCAGGAATGGGGCATCGACACGGCGCTTGAAGCACGTGGCGGCGTGGCCGGCATCGAGGCGCATCCGCACCCGGCGGCGCGCGAGGTGTTCCTGCTGCAGCGCAAGAAGACCAAGGTCGGCGACGGCCTGGGCAAGACCACCGGCTGGATTCACCGCACCGGTCTGAAGAACAAGAACGTACAGATGCTCAACAGCGTCGAGTACGTGAAGATCGACGATGCCGGCCTGCATATCCGCATCGCTGGCGGCGAAGAGCAGGTGCTGCCGGTCGATACGGTGATCGTCTGCGCCGGTCAGGATCCGCTGCGTGAGCTGCAGCAAGGACTGGAGAACGCCGGTCAGCGTGTGCACCTGGTCGGCGGTGCGGATGTCGCCGCCGAACTGGATGCCAAGCGGGCGATCAACCAGGGCTCGCGTCTGGCGGCTGAACTCTGAGCAACCTGACGCCCCGCCTTATGGGCACCTCTAAAAACGTAGGCGAGGCCGCCAGCGCAAGGCAAAAACAGGCGAAAAAGCGGAGTTTACGAGTTGTAAATGAGCATTTTGAGCCTGTTTTTAACGCAGCGATGGTGACGCCGCGCGCGAAAAATTCGGGCAGTGACGTGCGATAAATACGTTGCTGCCC
>NZ_JBMDJU010000027.1:0-52385 GCF_057809355.1 Pseudomonas sp. FG29
GTCAAGCTCCTATACGAAACCCCAGATCGCCTAGCGGTCTGGGGTTTCTTCTTTGGGCACGAAAAAAACACGCTGCGCGCACCGTACCGCACAGGATGCGCTCATGGCGTTACGCGGCGTCGCACCTTGGGTTGAGTGGATAGGCTTCGCGAGCAGAGCTCGCTCCTACAACTTCTCCGCGTCAGCATTGGCTTTGGATTTAAGTACCTGATCGCTATGGTCGTCCTGTTCTGATGAATCACAGGTCATCAATGCGCGACTTCCTTCTGAACGATCTCGATTGATGAGTCCTGATCCTTGCGATCCAATCAGGCGTGGCGAGCACTAAGGCATTCTCCTATGCGTCAATCGAGTCGTATCACCTTCCGCTCCACTTTCCGCATCAAGATCAGTGATCGCGAGCGCGACACCTTGATCGGTTACGCCGGCGACGTTTCCGAGTGCGGGATGAAGTTGCTTGGGGACGAGCCCATTGAACCTGGGAGCGAGCTGAAGCTGCGGGTCAGGATGCGTGATCGTGACGGTGAGATGCGCCAGGTGGACGTCGATATGATCTGCCAGTGGTCGCAAGAGAATGTGCGTACCGGTTTCTTCGAGGCCGGGTTGGCGTTGCTGGGTGAGTCGGCCGACTACATCGACCTTATCGAGGGTATGCGCAAGGGGCGCAAGGAGCAGGCATAGCTGCCGCTCCAGGTATTTGCCGGGAGGTGTAGTGCGGCACGCTGAGTCAGCGCAGCCCTGCCGCTTTACTTACGGAATTTCCTTTAGCCCAGCGTGCCGAGGATATTCACCCCAACGCGATCCGGTATCTCGTTCTGCGACAGCACATGCAACCCCGGGCTGAAGACGCGCGCATAGCGGGCCAGTAACGGGCGCAACTGTGGCATCACGGTAAGGATCGGCGGGTGGCCGTCCTTGCGCAGTTTTTCCTTCACCACTGGCATGGTGTTCTGCAACTGATTGAGCAGACTGGGTTCGACCGGGATATTGTCCAGGCTTACCGGGCCAGCTTGCTGCGCGATGGCCAGGGCATTGAGTAGCGTGTTCTCCAGTGCATTCTCGAGGATGAACACCGACAGCTCCTGGCGCTCTCCGGCAATCATGCTGACGATGCTACGACGCAGGGCATAGCGCACGTCCGATGCCAGCAGCACGGGATCCTTGGTCGATTCGCTGGCTTCCAGCAGGGTCGTGGCGATGGTGACGATGTCCTTGAGTGGCACCTGCTCCTGCAGCAATTGACGATAGACGCGATGCTGCTGGGTGTAGCTGAGCTGGCTCTTCAGGCTTTCGGCCAGCTTCGGTGCCTGAACCTGCAGGCGTTGCATCAGGTGGTCGACATCGTCGTGCTTGAACACGTCGGGCAGGTGTTCGCGGATGACTTTGTTCAGGTGCGTGGCGATCACGCTGGCGCAATCGATCACCTGATAACCGAGGTTGAGCGCGCGCGACTTGTCCTCCGGGTGAATCCACACCACCTGCATGCGGTACGCCGGGTCGATGCCGAGGATGCCATCGATTTCGCCATACAGCTCCGGTGACGGAATGGCCATCATGCGGTCGGCGTGCAACTCGGCGCCGTCGATCTTCTCACCGTTGATCTGGATGCTGTATTGCGATGCTTTCAGGCGCAGGCTGTCGCGGATGTGCACCTCCGGCAGGAGGAAGCCGAGGCTCTCTGACAGGGTCTGGCGCACGCCGCGCACGCGCTGGGTCAGCGGTGCACCGGCTGCTTCATTGACCAGCCCGACCAATTTGTAGCCCAGCGACACCGAGAGCCGCTCGACCAGAGGGATGTCCTCCCACAGCAGGTTCTGCGCGCGCTCCTGCTCCATCGCCTTGCCCAGGGCTTCCACCTGTTGCAGGTCGGCTGCCTCCTTGGGTGGGCCGTTGCGCGCGACCGTCCAGCCGATGAAGGCGACCAGCGCGGCGAAGCTGATGAACGCCAGATGCGGCATGCCCGGCACCAGGGCCAGGGTGAACAGAATGCCGGCCACCGTGTAGAGCAGAGCGGGCTGGGCCAGCAGTTGGCGATGCACCTGGTCGGTGATCTCCGACGACTCGTTGACCCGGGTGACGATGATCGCCGCTGCTGTGGACAGCAGCAGCGCCGGAATCTGCGCCACCAGGCCATCACCGATGGTGAGCAGGGCGTATTGCTTGAAGGCGTGGCTGGCATCGAGGTCATAGATGAACATGCCGATGGCGAAGCCGCCGAACAGGTTGATCAGCAGTACCAGAATGCCGGCGATGGCATCGCCGCGGACGAACTTCGAGGCGCCGTCCATGGCGCCGTAGAAGTCGGCTTCCTTGGCCACTTCCGAGCGGCGGCGCTTGGCTTCGTTCTGGTCGATCAGGCCGGCGTTGAGGTCGGCGTCGATGGCCATCTGTTTGCCGGGTAGGGCGTCCAGGGTGAAACGCGCGGTGACCTCGGAAATACGCTCGCCGCCCTTGGTGATGACGATGAAGTTGATGATCATCAGGATCACGAATACCACCAGACCGACGATGAAGTTACCGCCGATCACCACCTCGCCGAAGGACTCGATCACCTTGCCCGCCGCACCGGTGCCGGTATGGCCCTCGAGCAGCACCACGCGCGTGGAGGCCACGTTCAGGCACAGGCGCAGCAGGGTGGTGATCAGGATCACCGTAGGGAACAGGGAGAAATCCAGCGGGCTCTTCGACGACACGCTGACCAGTAGCACCAGGATGGCCATGGCGATGTTGAAGGTGAACAGGGCATCGAGCAGCACGGGTGGCAACGGCAGGATGACCATGGCCAGGATCGACAGGATCATCACCGGAATGCCGATGCGGCCGCTGCGGAAGGTGGGCGCGAGTTGCTGCAGAAGGTTCATGAATCAGCCCCTGTTGGCCAAGCTGTCGGGAATCGGAAGGTTGCTCGCCAGTTGTGGCTTGCTTCTGCGGCCCTGGCGCCAGGCCTTGAGCTGCAGGATGTAAGTCAGTACGTGGGCCACGGCGGTATACAGCGGTGCCGGGATCTGCTGGTTGACCTGGGTGGTGAAATAGATGGCACGCGCCAGTGGCGGAATCTCCACCACTTCGAGTTCGTGCTTCTGCGCCATCTGGCGCATGTACAGGGCGGTTTCGTCGACGCCCTTGGCCAGTACGAAAGGTGCCTGGGCCTTCTTGCTGTCGTACTTGAGGGCCACGGCGTAGTGCATCGGGTTGGTGATGATCACGTCGGCTTTCTTGATCACCCGGCTGATCTGTCGTTGCAGCATCTGCCGCTGCAACTGCTTGATGCGCGCCTTGACCTCCGGGCGGCCCTCCTGGTTCTTGTGCTCCTCCTTGCGCTCCTGCTTGGTCATGCGCATTTTCTTGAGGAAGAAGAAGCGCTGCAGCGGGATGTCGATGAAGGAGAACAGGACGAAGATCAGCAGCAGCCAAAGGATCAGATTGAAGGTCAGATCCAGCGCCGCGCTGATCGCCTCGACCACGCTGGTGCGCTGCAAGGCCATCAGCTCGGGCATGGCGCTGCGCACCAGCAGGTAGCCCACGCCCAGCAGCACCAGCACCTTGAGGATCGACTTGAGCAGCTCGCTCCAGTTCTGCGCGGAGAAGATCCGCCCCAGGCCGGTGATGGGATTGAGCTTGCTCGGCTTGGGCGCGAAGTTCTTCGCGGAGAACACCCAGCCGCCGGGGATCAGCGACAGCACCACGACCAGCAGCGAGGTGAGCAGCAGCGGCGCGAGCAGCTTGATGAATACCAGCATGTTGTAGCCGAGCAGGGTATCCAGATCATCCAGGCCGATCTCGCTGTGGCCGAACTGGATGTAGGACAGGCGGAAGCTGTCGTGCAGGCCTTCCATGAACATCCCGGCGCACAGTTTGAGGATGAACAGCGTGGCCAGCAGGGAAATGGTGGTCGCCAGATCCTTGGAGCGCGCGACCTGGCCGTCCTCCTTGCTCTTCTTGAGCTTGTGCGCGGAGGCCTCTTCGGTCTTTTCCTGGCTGCTGTGCTCAGACATTGCCGCCCTCGCGCAGGATCACGCCGATGCCGTTGAGCAGCTCGCGGGTCAGATGCAGATAGTTGTCGGGCAAGTCCGGCAGCGTCAGGTATACGCACAGCAGGCCCATCAGGATGCTGATGGGAAAGCCCAGCGAGAACAGGTTCATCGCTGGCGAGATGCGGTTGAGCAGACCGAAGCAGAACTGCACCAGGGTCAGGCAGAAGACGATGGGCAGGGTCACCAGCACCGCGGCGGCCAGTACCCAGGCGAAGGCCTGCACGAAGCTCTGTGCGCCCAGGTAATGCAGGCCGCTGCCCACCGGCCAGAACAGAAAGCTCTGGTACAGCACGCTGACCGTCACCAGGTGGCCGTCGATGGCGAAGAACAGCAGCACCAGTGCGATGAAATACAGCTGGTAGAGGATGGACGAGGACGACACGCCGTTCACCGGGTCGTTGTAGCGCGCCATGCTCATGCCCATCTGCGTCGACACCACCTCGCCGACCAGCATGAAGATGGTGAACACCAGTTGCAGGGTCAGCCCCAGCAGCACGCCGAAGCTGATCTGCTCCAGGGCGGTGAGCAGCCCCTTGAGCGACAGCGGATCGATCAGCGGCATGTCCGGCAACGACGCGCCGAGTGCGACGGTCAGCGCCAGGGCGAGCAGGATGCGTACGCGCACCGAGACCGCGCGGTGATTGAACAGCGGCGCCATGCTGAACAGCGCCAGGATGCGGCAGAACGGCCACCAGTAGGCCTGCAGGCTGGTGAGGTAGCTGGTGGCGTGCAGCACGGGTTCGGACATGGCTCAGCCCACCAGATGCCCGGCCTGCCTGAAGGTCTCGATGAACAGGTCGCTGAGGGTACGCAGAATCCAGTGCCCGGCGAAGATCAGCATGCCCAGGGTGATCAGCAGGCGTGGCAGGAAGCTGAGCATCTGTTCGTTGATCTGCGTAGCCGCCTGGAAAATGCTCACCAGCAGGCCACCGAGCAGGCTCGGCACCACCAGCACACAGACGATCAGCCCAGTGATATAGACGGCATGAGCCACCAGCTCGGCGGCGTGTTCGGGCGTGAGCATCGCGCGGGCCTCGCTAATAGGGCTGGATACTGGTGGTAAGGGTGCCAATCAGCAGCGTCCAGCCATCGACTAGCACGAACACCATCAGCTTGAAGGGCAGCGAGATCATCATCGGCGACAGCATCATCATGCCCATCGCCATCAGCACGCTGGCCACCACCAGGTCGATGACCAGGAAGGGCACGAAGATCATGAACCCGAGCTGGAAAGCGGTCTTCAGCTCGCTGAGGACGAAGGCCGGCAGCAGCAGGGCGAAATCCAGTTGGGCCAGATCCTCGGGCATTTTCTCGCCGGCCAGGCTGACCATGGTTTCCAGCGAGTTCTTGTTGGTCTGCGCCAGCATGAACCGGCTGATGATCCGCTTGCCTTCGCCCAGACCCTGCTCGAGGCTGATCTCGTCGGCCTCGAAGGGCACGTAGGCCTGGGTGTACATCTCCTGCCACACCGGGCGCATCACCAGCAGCGTCAGGCACAGGGCGATGCCGATGAGGATCGGGTTGGGCGGGCTCTGCTGCAGGCCGATGGCTTGACGCAGGATGGCCAGGACGATGATGAAGCGGGTGAAGCAGGTCATCATCATCAACATCGCCGGGAGGAAGCCCAGCAGCGTCATCATCAGCAGGATCTGCAGCTTGACGCTCAGGGTCTGGCCGTTCTCGGTGTCGTTGAAGTTGAACAGGGTGATGTCGCCACCGGCGGCCTGGGCCAGCAGCGGGCAGCCCAGGGCTACCAGCAGCAGGGCCGTGTGCAGCAGGCGGCGAGCGATCATGCGCCGATCCCGTTCAGGCCGGTACCGGACAGCTCGACGATGCGCAGGCCGTAGTTGCCGTTCATCACCACCACTTCGGCCTTGGCGAACAGCGCGCCGTTGACCTTCACGTCCAGCGGCTCGCCGGCCAGCTTGTCCAGCGCGATGACGCTGCCGGCATCGACGTCCATCAGCTCCTTGAGGGAGATCTCGGTGGAGGCCACTTCCAGCGTGACGTTGACCGGGATCTTGCCGAAGAAGCTCAGATCCTGATGCGGCAGGGTCGCTGCGGGCTCGGCGGCGGGCTCGCTGAAGGACTCGTCGCCGCTGAGGCCTGCGTCGTTGATCAGGCTGTCGAAATCGTTATCGGAAATGGAGCTGCTCATGGGGTCTTCACGCTCTCAAGAGATGTCAGGAACAGGGAGCCGTCCTCTTCGAAGATGACGCCGCGAAACAACTTCTGCTGGTTGATCTGCACCTCGCAGCGCTCCAGCAGGCGCATGCTCAGCACGTCGCCCGGACGCAGGGCGAGCACCTGCGACAGCGGCATCTGCAGGTTGGCCACCACGCAGTCGAGGCGTACCGGCAGTTCGCGGATCTGGTTCAGCGAGTTACCGGTCTGCGACGAAGGCGCCGGAGGGGTCAGGCGGCTGGTCAGTTCGTCGACCAGTTGGGTGTCCAGATAAATGAAGATCGACGCCTGGCTGCCGGTGATGTGGCTGGTGAAGTGGAACTGCGCCACGTATTCCCAGACCGCCTCGTCGTAGGCGTTGTCATGAGGTTCCAGCTTGCCGAAGGTGCTGCCGGCGAGGATCGAGCGGGCGAACAGCTGGGTCACGTCCATGCCCAGGCGCGTGCGCATGCGTTGCTCGGAGGTGCTGATCGGCGGCGCTTCGTGGTTCGGCAGGCAGGTGCCACCGTAGTAGCACTCCAGCGCTTCGGTCAGCAGAGGACGGTCGATGGAGAAACCGACCTTGCCATACGGCGAGCGATAGACGCATTCGGCGTCCAGTTCTACCGCTTCGTGAACGTCGACCTTGAGCAACTCCAGATTGATTCGGTAGTTGCGCAGGAAATAGTCGCTGATGATCCGCGGATACTTGCTGGAAAGCTCGCGAATATAGTGAGGAATCTTGTGGTAGTGCCGGCCGAGTTTCTGCGGTTTCAACCGGGTCAGACTGTCGGCGGGCACGCCATGATGGACTTTTTTAATGCCAGTCATGTTGTGGGCTGTATTCCTGGTTGTAACGGCGTGGGCCACCGAAGATGCCCAGCGGGCAGCGCAGGCGACATTGACAGGCAACCAAGCGGGTGTCGTGAACGTGACGACCCAGGCGCCAGAATCATCCTGGCAGCAGCGCGCAGGCCAGTGATGACGAGGGGGAGTCTAGGGGGCGAGGGGGCGGGAAATTAAATCAATAGATATCAAATGCTGTTTTTGATGGCAGCTGGGGCGCATTGACAGCAATTAACGCAAAGTAATTCGGCGGTTTTCTGTGCGCTTGTTAACGTCCGCGCCGTGACTTGCCGCGCAGAAACGAAGAGGGTCGCCGAGGTGCCCCTGTTGACCATCAAGAGCGACGGAAAGTTTCGAAAGATTAAGGGGCCGAGTGAAAAAAATCTGTCACCGAGTTGGCAGTTTCAAACGCTGGTCGAATGAATCGACTGGCAGATAAAGACAACGGGTGATTTACCTTGAAGCACTCAACTCAAACGGTAAGTTACGCCTGCGAGGAACTGTTCGTACAACAGTTGCAGCAGCCACATATTGTCGTGATCGGTCAGGCCGACGCTGCCAGCGAGCGCCTGTTGACCGGTGGTCTGCAGCGTCAGGGCTTTCCGGTACGGCGCTTTGCCAGTTGCCTGGAACTCGACCCGTCGGCACTGGAGGGGGCCAGCCTGGTGCTGGTGTTCGTCAGCAGCCTGGCGGGCAACACCTTGTATGCCCAGGTCGGGGCGATCCTGCGCCAGTCCGGACGCGTGGGCGTGGTGCCTGTCGTCGAGTATGCCGACCAGGAAAAGGCTGCTGCCCTGCTAGAACTGGGCTGCGTCGATTACCTGCTGGCGCCGTTCAGCGAAGCGCAATTGAACGCGCTGCTGCGCCGCCAGGAGTCGGCCAGTACGGGCGAGGAGGGCTTCGTCTCCTGTTCGCAGGCCGGTCGCCGCCTGCTGGCGATGGCCCAGCGCGTCGCCATGACCCGCGCGCCCATTCTCATCACTGGCGAAACCGGTACGGGCAAGGAGCTGATGGCGCGCTATATCCATCGCTTCTCGGCACAGGACGGTGCGCCCTTCATCGCCGTGAACTGCGCGGCGATTCCCGAACAGATGCTCGAGTCCATTCTTTTCGGCCATGAAAAAGGCGCCTTTACCGGCGCGGTGAGTGCCCAGCCGGGCAAGTTCGAGCTGGCCAATGGCGGCACCCTGCTGCTCGACGAGATTGGCGAACTGCCGCTCGCGCTCCAGGCCAAGCTGCTGCGCGTGTTGCAGGAGCAGCGCGTCGAGCGCCTGGGCGGGCGTCGGGAAATCACCCTGGACGTACGCATCATTGCCGCCACCAACCGTGATTTGCAGCAGGAAGTGGCCGAGGGGCGGTTTCGCGCCGACCTGATGTTCCGCCTCGATGTGCTGCCGCTGCACATCAGCCCGCTGCGCGAGCGCAAGGACGACGTGCTGCCGCTGGCGCGCCGCTTCATCCGTCAGTACGCCCCACATGATGCTGGCCAGGAATTGCTCACCGAGGACGCTTGCCGCGCGCTGTTGGCGCATGACTGGCCGGGCAACGTACGCGAGCTGGAGAACTGCCTGCAGCGTGCCCTGGTGCTGCGCAACGGCCTGTACATCCAGGCGCAGGATCTCGGCCTGGCCGTGCCGCCAGCTGCCAGCCTGGAGCCGACCCTGCGTATGCAGCCGCAGGCGCTAGAGGGTGGCAAGGCGGCGTTGCGCGCCAGTGGCAAGTGGGCCGAATACCAGCATGTCATCGACACCATCCGCCGTTTCGGCGGGCACAAGACCAAGGCTGCCGAAAGCCTGGGCATGACCCCGCGCGCATTGCGCTACCGCCTCAACGCCATGCGCGAGCAGGGCGTACAGATTCCCGTCTAGGAGAAGCGAAGGATGAACTCGATCAGCCAGGTACAGCAGGATCTGCTGGGCCGCATGGAACAGCTCAAGAGCCTGAGCGATGCGGCGGTCATCAAGCCGGCGCAGGACTTCGCCACCCAGCCGGGGCATTCCGGTTTCGCGGTGGCCTTCGATGAGGTGGTGCGCGCTGTCGACAGCCAGCAGCACGCTTCCAGTGCCGCCATGGCGGCGGTGGACAGTGGCAAGAGCGATGACCTGGTCGGCGCCATGATCCAGAGCCAGACGGCCAGCGTTTCCTTCAGTGCCCTGATGCAGGTGCGCAACAAGTTGGCCACGGCCTTCGACGACATCATGAAGTTGCCGCTGTAAGCGGTTCGGGGAGCCTCGCGTGCTGCAGACCATCAAGAGCAAGCTGCCCGTCGGCGGCCTGAAAATCGATCCGCGCATCGCCCTGTTCGGCCTGGCCGCCGTCGCCGCCTTGCTGGCGGTCAGCGTGGTGTTCTACCTCTGGCGTGACTCGGGCAGTTTCCGCCCGCTCTATGGTGCCGGCGAAGCCTATCCGGCGGCCGAGGTGATGCAGGTGCTCGATGGCGACGCCATCAGCTACCGCCTGCACCCGCAGAGCGGCCAGGTGCTGGTGCGTGAGGATCAGCTCGGTCGCGCACGCATGCTGCTGGCGGCCAAGGGCGTGCAGGTCAAGGTGCCGGCTGGTTATGAACTGTTCGACAAGGACGAGCCGCTGGGCACCAGCCAGTTCGTCCAGGACGTGCGCCTCAAGCGCAGCCTGGAGGGCGAGCTGGCGCGCACGGTGATGGCGCTCAAGGGCGTGCAGGGCGCGCGCGTACACTTGGCGCTGCAGGAAAGCAGTTCCTTCGTGGTCGGCAAGCGCGAACCGGGCAAGGCCTCGGTGATGCTGCAACTGGCGCCGGGCTACAAGCTGGCGCCGGAGCAGGTCAGCGCCATCGTCAATCTGGTGGCTGGCAGCGTGCCGCAGTTGGACGCCGCCAATGTGCAGGTGGTCGACCAGTACGGCGCGCTGCTCTCGCGCGGCATCGACACCCTGGGCGGGCCGCTGCAGAACTGGCAGGTGGTCGACGATTACCAGAGCAAGGCCGTGGCCAATGCCGAGTCGGTGCTGGCGCCGATCGTCGGTGGCGGCAACTACCGCATCAGCGTGTCCGCCGATATCGATTTCAGCCAGAAGGAAGAGACCTTCCAGGCCTATGGCGAGAACCCGCGCCTGCGCAACGAAGTGCTGCGTGACGAAAGCGTACTCGACCAACTGGCGCTCGGCGTGCCCGGCTCCCTGGCCAACCGCCCGCCGCCCGCTGCCAATGCCCAGGGCAACCAGGGCGCCAACGCCGCCAATGCAGCCAATCAGCAGCAGGGCCAGGCCGGCGCGCAGGGCAATAACGCCAACCAGGCCGCGACCTCGTTGCGCAAGGAATCCAATCGCCAGCTGGACTACGACCAGAGCGTCACCCACGTCAAATACGCCCCTTTCAGCCTGCGTCAGCAGAGCATCGCCGTGGTGCTCAATGCCGCTGCCGCCCCCGAGGGCGGCTGGACACCGGAGGCGCGCACCGAGATGGAGGCGATGATCAAGACGGCAGTCGGTTTCAACCAGGCCCGTGGCGATCTGCTCACCCTCAGCGTATTCCCCTTCACCGCCGACAGCATGGGCGAGTTCGGCGCCGATGGCCTGGCCTGGTGGGAAAACCCCAAGGTGCATGACCTGGCCAAGCTGGTCGTGTTCGCCCTGATCAGCGTGCTGTTGCTGCTGATGGTGGTGCGCCCGGCCGTGCGCAGCCTCAGCCAGCGCAGCCTGGCCACGCCGGTGGCGGCCACGGATGACGATGCGCTGGCGCTTCAGGGCGAACGCAGTGGTGAGCGTCTGCTGACCCGCGTGGGCGACGACGCCCCGGGCGCGCGCATGCTGAGCGAGCTCAGCCCGCTGTCGGAAATTCGCCTGCCAGCCCCGGGTTCGGGTCTGGAAATGCAGATCGAACACCTGCAGATGCTGGCCAAGAACGATCCCGAGCGCGTCTCGGAAGTCATCAAGCAATGGATAGGGCGCAATGAAAGAGACCTCAAACCAGCCTGAAGGCCGTAGCGGCACGGCGTCCACCGCCAAGGAAATGCGACTGCGCGTGCAGAATCGCTCGCTCAGCTCGTCCGAGCAGGCGGCCATCCTCATGCTGAGCATGGGTGACGAGATCTCCGCCGGCGTGCTCAAGCATTTCTCGCGTGAGGAGATCGTCGCCATCAGCCAGGCCATGGCGCGCCTGTCCAACGTCAAGCAGCCGATGGTTTCCGACGTCATCGGCCGCTTCTTCGAGGACTACAAGGAGCAGAGCAGCATCAAGGGCGCCTCGCGTGGCTACCTCGATGGCATGCTCAGCAAGGCGCTGGGCAGCGAGATCACTCGCTCGCTGCTCGACAGCATCTACGGCGAGGAAATCCGCGCCAAGATGGCCAAGATGGAATGGCTCGACCCGAAGCAGTTCGCCGCGCTGATCGCCAAGGAGCACGCACAGATGCAGGCGGTGTTCCTCGCCTTCCTGCCGCCGGGCATGGCCAGTGAGGTGCTCGAATGCATGCCCAAGGAGCGCCAGGACGAGCTGCTCTATCGAATCGCCAACCTCAGCGAGGTGAACAGCGACGTCATCGCCGAGCTGGAGCAGTTGATCGAACGCAGCCTGGCGGTGCTCAGCACCCAGGGCTCGCAGGTGCGCGGCATCAAGCAGGCGGCGGATATCATGAACCGCTTCAAGGGCGACCGGACGCAGATGTTCGAGCTGTTGCGTGCCCACGACGATCAGCTGGTCGAGCGCATCGAAGACGAAATGTACGACTTCTTCATCCTCTCGCGGCAGAACCAGGACGTGCTGCAGGCGCTGCTCGAAGCCGTGCCGCTGGAAGAGTGGGTGGTCGCCCTCAAGGGCGCCGAGCCCGAGCTGGTGCGCGCCATCCAGGGCGCCATGCCCAAGCGCCAGGCGCAGCAGATGGAGTCGATCAACCGGCGCCAGGGCCCGGTGCCGCTGAGCCGCGTCGAGCAGGTACGCAAGGACATCATGGCCGTGGTGCGCGAGATGTCGGCCAACGGCGAACTGCAGGTGCAACTGTTCCGCGAACAGACGGTGGAATGACATGACGGTCAAGATGATCAAGGGTGATACCCGCCACTGGCGCCCCTACCGCTTCCCACCGCGCATCAGCCAGGCATCCGCGGACTGGAGCGCCGACCCCGCCGGCCTGCAGCGGGCCATCGCCGATGGCTTTCAAGAGGGCATCGAGAAGGGCTACCAGGACGGCCTGCAGCAGGGCGAAGAAGCCGGGCGCCAGGCCGGCTTCGAACAGGGCCGTGACGAGGGCCTGCGTCAGGGGCGCGAGGAAGGTCGCAGCGAAGGCCGACGCGAATTCGAACAGGCCGCGCAGCCGTTGCAGCAGATCAGCGAGAATGTCGAGCAATACCTCGGTGAGCTGGAGCACAAGCGCCGTCAGGAGCTGCTGGAGCTGGTGAAGAAGGTGGCGCAGCAGGTCATCCGCTGCGAACTTACCCTGCACCCGACGCAGTTGCTGGCGCTGGTCGAGGAGGCCCTGGCCAGCATGCCGGGCGAGCCCGAAGACGTGCAGGTACTGCTCAGCCCCGAGGAATACGCGCGGATCAAGGCGGTGGCGCCGGAGCGTGCGGCGAACTGGAAGCTGGTCGCCGACGAGCGCCTGGCGCTGGGCGAGTGCCGCGTGGTCACGCCGCAGGCCGAGGCCGATGTGGGTTGCCAGCAGCGCCTGGATGCCTGCATCGACACCCTGTCCGAACACCTGCATTTGACCGAAGCCTGAGCCGGGGCCGCGCACGATGCTCGACTACAAACTCGACGAAGCGCTGCGCTCGCTCGATGGCGTGCAACTGGCCAAGGTGGCCGGACGCCTGGTGCGGGTCTCCGGCCTGCTGCTGGAAAGCCTCGGCTGCCAGCGCAGCACCGGCCAGCGTTGCCGTGTCGAGCAGGCCGATGGCAGTCTGCTCGATGCCCAGGTGGTCGGCTTCAACCGCGATATCACTTATCTGATGCCGTTCAAGAAGCCGATTGGCCTGGCCGCCGGCTCGCGGGTATTTCCGGCCAAGGACGAAGCCGTGCTGCAGATCGACGAGTCCTGGCTTGGTCGCGTGGTCAACGGCCTCGGCGAGCCGCTGGACGAGCGCGGCAAGCTCAATGGCCGCGACCCGCTGCCGGTCGAGCTGCCCACGGTCAATCCGCTCAAGCGGCGCCCGGTGGAAGAGGCGCTGGACGTTGGCGTACGCGCCATCAATGGCCTGCTGACCCTCGGCAAGGGCCAGCGTGTCGGCCTGTTCGCCGGCTCCGGGGTGGGCAAGAGCGTGCTGCTGGGGATGATCACCCGGCAGACCAAGGCCGATGTGGTGGTGGTCGGCCTGATCGGCGAGCGCGGCCGTGAGGTGCAGGAATTCATTCTTCATTCGCTTGGCGAGGAAGGCTTGCGCAAGGCGGTGGTGGTAGTGGCGCCGGCCAACGAGTCGCCGCTGATGCGTCTGAAGGCCACCGAGCTGTGCCACAGCATCGCCGCCTACTTCCGCGATCAGGGCCAGGACGTGCTGCTGCTGGTCGACTCGCTGACCCGCTACGCCATGGCCCAGCGCGAGATCGCCCTGGCCCTTGGCGAGCCGCCCGCGACCAAAGGCTATCCGCCGTCGGTGTTCGGCATGCTGCCGGAATTGGTGGAAAGTGCCGGCAACGGCGAGAGCGGCCGTGGCAGCCTCAGCGCCATCTACACCGTGCTGGCCGAGGGCGACGACCACCAGGATCCGATCGTCGATTGCGCCCGCGCCATCCTCGATGGCCATATCGTGCTGTCACGGCGCCTGGCCGATGTCGGCCACTACCCGGCCATCGACATTGCCGCCTCGGTCAGCCGTTGCATGAGCCAGGTCGGCCAGCCCGCGCACCTCGGCGCGGCGCGGCAGTTCAAGGAGTTCTACAGCACCTTCGAGAAGATCAAGGAGCTGATCCCGCTGGGCGGCTATACGCCCGGCATGGACGCCAAGACCGACCGCTCGGTGCAGCTGGCGCCGAGCCTCGAACGCTTCCTGCGCCAGGAGGTCGGTGCCAGTGCCGAGCTCGGCGCCAGCATCGCCACCTTGCAGAGCATCATCAAATGAAGCAGCAGATCGAGGTACTCGGACGCCTGGCCAGCCTGCGTGGCAACAAGGTGCAGCAGATGCTTGGCCGCGTCGCCTATCAGCAGAACCTGTGCCAGCGCTATCGCAACAACATTGCCGGCCTCAGCCGCCTGTGCGGTTTTACCGTACCGATGACTACGCCGCTGCAGCGTGACAACCAGCAGCGCTACAAGGCCACGCTGTACAAGATGGTCGAGCTGCAGCGCCGCGAGCTGGCGCTGGCCGAGGAGAACCTGGCGCGCATCCAGCGCGAGCTGCTGGCGGCGATGCGCAGCGAGAAGGTCATCACCCAGTTTCTCGAGAGCAAGATGGGGCAATGGCAGGATGAACTTGCCCGCCAGGAGCAGAAGATTCAGGATGGTCTGGCCGCGCAGGCCTGGTGGCGTAGCCAGGTCGGCTAATTTTTTCATCGCGGCGCTTAAGTGCAGACGCGGCGCGGTCGCTCTTAGGCCATAACCCCACGAGTTGGATGCAATCATGGAAATCAGCCGGCACCTCAAGCCCAGCCTCAACCTGCCCAGCGACGCGCCGGCGCAGGTACAGAGCGTCAGCGCGCAGCCGAGCGCCAGTTCCGCACGCGCTGCCGCCAGCGCCGAGCCCCGTCTGGAAGAGCTGCAATCGGCCCTGCGCAGCCTGCCGGAAGTCGATATGGACAAGGTCGCCACGCTCAAGGCTGCCCTCGCCCGTGGCGAGCTGCTCAGCGATCCGCAGGCCCTGGCCGGCAGCATGCTCACCTACCACAGCGGTAGCGATGCGTGACCAACGCGCGTGAGCAACAGTTGCTGCAGGTGGTCGAGCAGGATCTGCACCAGGACTGCTCGGACTACCTGACCCTGCGTGGCCTCATGCAGGAGCTTTATCAGCAGTTGCTCAAGCGTGACAGCCAGCAGATCGACCTGCTCAACGAGCAGATCCTGCCTTTGGTGGATCAGGCCAAGCAACGCGCCGAGCGGCGCAGCAAGGTGCTCATGGCCTTGCGCCTGGGCGCTGGCCATAGCGGCATGCACAAGCTGCTGGCGCGTTACCCACAGGCGCAGCGCAACAACCTCGAACTCACCTGGCAGCAACTCGGCCAACTGGCCGGACAGTGCAAGCGCCTCAATGAGCGCAACGGCAAGTTGCTGGCGATGCATCACGAGATTCTCGAACAGCTGCTTGGCGAGCCGGGCGCCGGTCAGCTGTATTCGCCACAGCCGTATTGAGTGGCTTGGCCTTTTAGGGGCGGTGATCCGCATGAGACCAAGCTGAACGCCGTTGGTGGGCTGAACATCATTGGTGGGCTGAAGCCCACCCTACCGGTTTCAGCCTTGTAGGGTGGGCTTTAGCCCACGCGGATCCGGGTCGTTGCCCGGCCCACGCAAGGCCTCTGACGCTCATGTCCCGGCCTCAAAGCGCCTGCCGCGCCGTGCTAGACTCGCCCGCTTCCGATCTGTGGTGATTTCTCTTCGTGCCTCACGCCGCCCTTGCTCATCCGCCGCGCTGGCTGACCCATGCTCAGCTGCATCCACAGCCTGTTGCCGGTGTGCGCGAGTGGCTGTTCAACGAGGATTCGCTGACCCGACGCCTGACGGACTTGTCCCGCAATGGCTTTTCCGTTGTGCCGTTGGACGAGGGTTGGCAACGCCTGCGCCTCGATGAATGTGCCGCGCTCGGCGTGGCCGATGGCAGCCAGGGCTGGGTGCGCGAGGTGTACCTGCGTGGTCATGAGCAGCGCTGGGTATTCGCCCGCAGCGTCGCGGCACGTAGCGCCCTGGAGGGTTCCGGGCTGAACCTGGCCGAGCTGGGCAGCCGTTCGCTTGGTGAGTTGTTGTTCAGTGATCGCGCCTTCGACCGGGGCGAACTGCAGGCCTGCCGTTATCCCGCCGCCTGGCTGCCGGATGCGGTGCGCGAAGAGCGCCTGTGGGCGCGGCGTTCCTGCTTCAGCCGGGGCGCGTTGGGGGTGCTGGTGGCCGAGGTGTTCCTGCCGGACTTCTGGCGGGCGGCGGGTATCGAGGCGTAGGGGCGCAGACTGCACCTGTTGGTTGTTGGGGCATGGTGTACTGCTTCGCGGCTTTGAGTCGTTTGTGGCGGTGAGCATCGCCGCTAAAGCGCCTCCCACATCCGCTTCCCCGTATAATCCGCGCAACCTGCACGGAGACGCCGCGATGTACACCCGCCTGCTGCAATCGACCACCCGCCTGCACCCGCGCGCCTGGGACTTCATCCAGCTGATGCGCCTGGAAAAGCCCATCGGCATCTACCTGCTGCTGTGGCCGACGCTGTGGGCGTTGTGGGTGGCGGCAGAGGGGATGCCGAGCGCGAAGAACCTGTTCATCTTCGTCGCCGGGGTGATCCTCATGCGCGCCGCCGGCTGCGTGATCAACGACTACGCTGACCGCAATTTCGATGGACATGTCAGCCGCACCAAGGCTCGCCCGCTGGCCAGCGGCAAGATCAAACCGCGCGAGGCGCTGGTGCTGTTCGCCGTGCTGGTGGTGCTGAGCTTCGTGCTGGTGTTGTTCACCAATGCCACCACCATCTGGCTGTCGTTCGGCGGCTTGGCCCTGGCCGCCTGCTACCCCTTCATGAAGCGCTACACCTTCTACCCGCAGGTGGTGCTCGGTGCGGCCTTTTCCTGGGGTATGCCGATGGCCTTCAGCGCGGTGACCGGTGAGCTGCCACCGCCCGAGGCCTGGCTGCTGTACATCGCCAACCTGCTGTGGACGGTGGCCTACGACACCTACTACGCCATGGCCGACCGCGAGGACGACCTGAAGATCGGGGTGAAATCCACCGCCATCCTGTTCGGCGACGCCGACCGCCTGATCATCGCCACCCTGCAGGGCCTGACGCTGCTCTGCCTGCTGCTGGCCGGTGCGCGTTTCGAGCTCGGCATGTGGTTCCAGCTTGGCCTGCTCGGCGCCGTTGGCTGCTTCGTCTGGGAGTTCATCAAGACCCGCCAGCGCGAGCCGCTGGTGTGCTTCCAGGCGTTTCTGCACAACCACTGGGCGGGCCTGTCGATCTTCATCGGTATCGTGCTGGACTACGCCCTGCGCTGAGCGGCCCGAGGCTTGGGGGCGCCGCCGCTCTGTCACATCGCTGCAATAATTTCGTTATCTAATGCGGCGCAGACAGATGAACGTATAGAGGCTAAGGCCCCATGGTTGGCAAGAACATCCTGATCGTCGATGACGAAGCACCGATCCGCGAGATGATCGCGGTGGCCCTGGAGATGGCCGGATACGAGTGCCTGGAGGCGGAGAATGCCCAGCAGGCCCATGCCGTCATCGTCGACCGCAAGCCCGATCTGATCCTGCTCGACTGGATGCTGCCCGGCACCAGCGGCATCGAGCTGGCGCGCCGGCTCAAGCGCGACGAGCTGACCGGCGACATCCCGATCATCATGCTCACCGCCAAGGGCGAAGAGGACAACAAGATCCAGGGCCTGGAAGTCGGCGCCGACGACTACATCACCAAGCCGTTCTCGCCACGTGAGCTGGTCGCCCGTCTCAAGGCCGTGTTGCGCCGCGCCGGCCCCAGCGACAGCGAGGCGCCGATCGAAGTCGGTGGCCTGCTGCTCGACCCCATCAGCCATCGCGTCACCATCGACGGCAAACCGGCCGAGATGGGGCCGACCGAATACCGCCTGCTGCAATTCTTCATGACCCATCAGGAGCGTGCCTACACCCGTGGCCAGTTGCTCGATCAGGTCTGGGGCGGCAACGTCTACGTCGAGGAACGCACCGTCGACGTGCACATCCGCCGCCTGCGCAAAGCACTCGGTGAGGCCTACGAAAACCTGGTGCAAACCGTGCGTGGCACCGGCTATCGTTTCTCCACCAAAGGTTGACCGCCCGGCCGTATTTCTCATGCCTGCCGTACGACAAGGAAGCGCCGCATCGTGAACCAAAACTGGCGTGGTGCCGTGGTGCGCCGCCTGCTGCTGCTGATCGGCGCCTGCCTGCTGCTCGGCTTCCTCACCGGTCAATACGCCTGGGTGCTGGCCATCGGTCTGGGCATCCACCTCGCCTGGACACTGAGCCAACTGCTGCGTCTGCACAAATGGCTGCGTGAGCACCGGCCGGACGAGCCGCCGCCGGATGGCTACGGCCTGTGGGGCGAAGTCTTCGACAGCATCTACCACCTGCAACGGCGCAACCAGAAGGCGCGTGGGCGTTTGCAGGCGGTGATCGACCGCGTGCAGGAGTCCACTGCCGCGCTCAAGGACGCCGTGGTGATGCTTGACAGCCAGGGCAACCTGGAGTGGTGGAACCTGGCTGCGGAAACCCTGCTGGGCCTGAAGACCCCTCAGGACAGCGGTCAGCCGCTGGCCAACCTGCTGCGTGACCCGCGCTTCAAGGACTACTTCGAGCGTGGCAACTACGCCGATGCGCTGGAGATTCCGTCGCCGGTCAACGACCGCCGTCGTCTGCAGATCCATATCACCCAATACGGCAACCGCGAGCACCTGCTGCTGGTGCGCGATGTCACCCGGCTGTATCAGCTGGAACAGATGCGTAAGGACTTCGTCGCCAACGTTTCCCACGAGCTGCGCACGCCACTGACGGTGATCGCCGGCTACTTGGAAACCCTGCTGGACAACGTCGAGACGCTCAACCCGCGCTGGTTGCGAGCCCTGCAGCAGATGCAGCAGCAAGGCGCGCGTATGCAGACACTGCTCAATGATCTGCTGTTGCTGGCCAAGCTGGAGGCCACCGATTACCCCTCGGACAACCAGCCGGTGGCCGTCGACTTGATGCTGCTGTCGATCAAGAACGACGCCCAGGCCCTGTCCGGCGAGCAGCATCACCGCATCAGCCTGGAGGCCGATGCGCACCTCAAGCTCAAGGGCAGCGAGGCGGAGCTGCGCAGCGCCTTCTCCAACCTGGTGTTCAACGCGGTCAAGTACACTCCGGCCGGCGGGGAGATTCGCATCCGCTGGTGGGAAGACGAGCAGGGCGCGCACCTGTCGGTGCAGGACAGTGGCGTCGGCATCGAGGCCAAGCACCTGCCGCGCCTGACCGAGCGTTTCTACCGGGTCGATTCCAGCCGCGCCAGCACCACCGGCGGCACCGGCCTTGGCCTGGCGATCGTCAAGCACGTGCTGCTGCGTCATCGTGCCCGGCTCGATATCAGCAGCGTGGTGGGACGTGGCAGTACCTTCACCTGCCACTTCGCTCCAGCCCAGGTGGTGCGGCGCGCCCGTTGATGGCTTGCAATCGCTGCGCGCTGCCCCCAACCTAAGGCGATCATTGGCCAACCCTGATCTCCATGGACCCCTCCACGAGCCTTTCCGCTTCCACCTATCTGGCCGATTTCGGCCTCATGCTGTTCGCCCTCTTCCTGGTTCTGCTCAACGGCTTCTTCGTTGCCGCCGAGTTCGCCATCGTCCGTCTGCGCGCCACCAAGGTCGACAGCCTGGCCGAAGCCCATGGCTGGCGCGGGCGCATCCTGCGTACCGTGCACAACCAGATGGACGCCTACCTCTCGGCCTGCCAGCTGGGCATCACCCTGGCTTCGCTGGGGCTGGGCTGGGTCGGCGAGCCGGCCTTCGCCGAGCTGCTCACGCCGCTGCTTGGCGCGCTGGGTGTCGAGTCGCCGCAACTGGTGCATGGCATCGCCTTCTTCGCTGCGTTCTCGATCATTTCCTACCTGCACATCGTCATCGGTGAGCTGGCGCCCAAGTCCTGGGCGATCCGCAAGCCGGAGATGCTCTCGCTGTGGACGGCGGCGCCGCTGTACGCCTTCTACTGGCTGATGTACCCGGCGATCTTCGTGCTCAACGCCAGCGCCAACGCCATTCTGCGCATCGCCGGGCAGGGCGAGCCGGGGCCGCACCACGAGCACCACTACAGCCGCGACGAGCTGAAGCTGATCCTCCATTCCAGCCGCGCCAGTAGCGACAACGACCAGGATCTGCGCGTGCTGGCCTCAGCCGTGGAGCTGGGTGAGCTGGAGGTGGTGGACTGGGCCAACTCGCGCGAAGACCTGGTCTTCCTCGAACTCCACGCCAGCCTGGATCAGGTGTTCACCACCTTCCGCCGGCACAAGTACAGCCGCTACCCGATCTTCGACGAGCGCAAGGGTGAGTTCGTCGGCGTTCTGCACATCAAGGATCTGCTGCTGCACCTGTCGTTGCTGGAGATGCTGCCCTCGGCGCTCAAACTCGGCGAGCTGATGCACCCGCTGGAGCGGGTCAGCCGCCATCTGCCGCTGTCGCAGTTGCTCGAACGCTTCCGCCAGGGCGGTGCGCACTTCGCCCTGGTCGAGGAAGCCGACGGCAAGGTGATCGGCTACCTGACCATGGAAGACGTGCTCGAAGCCCTGGTTGGCGACATCCAGGATGAACACCGCAAGGCCGAGCGCGGCATCCTCGCCTACCAGCCGGGCAAGCTGCTGGTGCGTGGCGACACGCCGCTGGCGAAGATTGAGCGCCTGCTCGGCGTCGATCTCGACCACATCGAGGCCGAGACCCTCGCCGGGCTGATCTACGACAGCTTGAAGCGCATGCCCGAGGAAGAAGAGGTGCTGGAAACCGACGGCCTGCGCATCATCGTCAAGAAGATGAAGGGGCCGAAGGTGGTGCTGGCCAAGGTGCTCAAGCTCGACTGACGGCTGCCTGCCAGCGCCCGTGCTTGCCATGAGCCGGGCGATGGCAGGTGACTTCCATTTGCGCGAATCCTCCCATGCGAAGCGTCTGGCGTCAGCCTTCGTTCAGTTTCGCAACCACTCATCCGGTTTACCGAATCGCAGTTGCCAGGGGCAGTCTAGGAACGTGCGTCGCACCATTTTGGTGAACGGCGTTGTTCATTCATTGCCAAGGATCTAGCCATGCAACTGACCAGAATGACCCCGAAAGCGACACTTGCCCTGTGCCTGGCGGGCGCCTCGCAGGCCTATGCCGATGCAGTCACCGACCCGATCTCCACCTTCGGCGTGATCGCCTCGCACAACCAGTACAAGCTCACCGTTGACGACGACAGCGACAAGGAGCGGCTCAACCAGGGCGGCCTGTTCTACCACTTCGGCAACAAGCTGACCGGGCAGGAAGGCTTCATCTACCAGGCCGGCATCGAAGGCCAGTACCGCGACAAGGACGATGTCGAATACAAGTCCGCACGGGCCGACATCGACCTCGGTCTGCGTGCCGCGCTGAGCACCAACAACTACGTCGACGTGATCGTCGGCGGTGGCTATGACTGGGGGCGTATCGAGCAGGACGACGTCGGCCCGTTCGACAGCAACGTCAAACTCACCAGCAAGTCGCCCTTCGCCAAGGCCGGGCTCGGCTACAACTACCTGACGCCGGACTACACCCTCCGCCTGGAGGTCGGCGCGCGCTACTCGATCGATTCCGAGGCGCGCCTGAAGATCGACGGCGACAGCGATTCGGTGGATCTGAAGAACAAGGTCAACCCCTATGGTGAGCTGACCATGCTGTGGAACAAGGGCATCAACAACCTGCCGATCAGCACCAGCCTGTACTACACCCAGACGCGCTACGAGCTCGATAGCAACAGCGAACTGGCCGAGCGCAGCAAGCTCAAGCAGGAGCAGGTCGGTCTGCGCGTCGGCCTGGCGTTCTAGACCTCTGCACCCTTTGCCAGCGTGCCCGGTTGATCCGGACACGCTGCGTTCAGGGCCCTGTCGCAGTCGGCGATTCTCAGACCATGATGGTCATGGCTTGGCCGCGCAACTGATGGCCGAAGCCGCGCGCGACGGCCGCTCGGCGAGCAGCGCCGCGGTTAGTACCAGAGCACCGCCGAACCATTCCCCGGGGCCTAGCTGGCGATCACCAAAGGCGGCTGCCGTGAGTACGGCGACCACCAGTTCGATCAGCACCAGCACGGCTGCGCGGCTCGCGTCGACGTGGCTGAAGCCATACTGCGCGGCGCTCATGGCGGTGAGCCAGAACAACCCGAACAGGCCCAATTGCAGCCATTGCATCGGCGCAACGGTGGGCAGGGC
The DNA here is from genome assembly GCF_057809355.1 of Pseudomonas sp. FG29. NCBI lineage: Bacteria > Pseudomonadati > Pseudomonadota > Gammaproteobacteria > Pseudomonadales > Pseudomonadaceae > Pseudomonas > Pseudomonas sp. FG29. The sequence goes on from NZ_JBMDJU010000027.1 coordinate 22,035, forward strand.
GATCTCCTGTTGCAGGCAGAACAGGCCACCAGTGAGCGCTGCACCGATGAAGGCGGCGAGCGCCTTGCTGGCCAGCGGCACCTGCTCGGCGGCGCGGGTGGCCAGGTTGTTGGCGGCGAAAGCGATGCCCGCCGACAGTGCCAGCCAGTCGCTACCCTGCAACGGACGGAAGGTGTCGGCATCGATACCCAGGGTCAGGGCGATGCCGAGCATGGCCAGCAGTACGGCGCCGATACGACTGGCATTGAGCTGCTCGCCGAGCAGCAGGCGGCTGCCCAGCAGGCTCCAGACCGGCGCCAGGTAGAACAGCAGCATGGCGCGCACCACATCGCCTTCGGACAACGCACCGACCAGCCCAGCGGTGGCCCAGCCGCCACACAGACACACCACCGCCAGGGCGCGGCGCTGCAGCCACCAGGCGCGCCGCTGAACCAGCAACACCGGTATGGCGAGCAGGCACAGCAGGCTGTAGGTGTAGACCACCACGGGCATGCCGGACAGGCCCTGTGCGGCCAGGTGTTCCAGGGGTATCCAGCCCAGGCCCCAGAAACTGGCGCCCAGTAGCAGAATGACTTCCGGTCGCATCCCAATCTCCCATCCAGGCGCCGTCAGTGGCGGCCTGGCATCAGTTCATCGATGAGGCCCGAGGTGCCATCAGATGTCCGAGCCGAATGACTGCGGGCAGCAAGTCCGATGCCAGCCGCGCTCAAGCGCCTGGAGTGGGGCGTGTCGGCACGTGGCCGTATTTCCCTGCACCAAAGGCAGGCGGGTGCCTGGCTTTGGTGCAGGGAACAGAAAAATCCGACGAAAGGCCCGCCCTAGAGCCATCAATGCGACCTTGGTCGAGCATGCGAAGCGGGCGCGCAGGCCTAGACTGCCGCTCCTCCGTGACCCTGCCTTTCGAGGTTTTCCCGATGCATTCTGATCGCGTGCGGCTGCCTGCGCTGCTGGACAAGGTGATGACGGCGGCCGACGCGGCCGCATTGATCGAGGACGGCATGACCGTCGGCATGAGCGGCTTCACCCGCGCCGGCGAGGCCAAGGCGGTGCCGCTGGCGCTGGCCGAGCGCGCGCGCCAGCAGCCGCTGAGCATCAGCCTGATGACCGGCGCTAGCCTGGGCAACGACCTCGACAAGCAGCTCACCGAAGCCGGCGTGCTGGCCCGGCGCATGCCATTTCAGGTCGACGCCACGCTGCGCAAGGCGATCAACGACGGCCGCGTGATGTTCATCGACCAGCACCTGTCGGAAACCGTCGAGCAACTGCGCAACCACCAGTTGAAGAAGCCCGATATCGCGGTGATCGAGGCGGTGGCCATCACCGAACAGGGGCATATCGTGCCGACCACCTCGGTGGGCAACTCGGCCAGCTTCGCCATCTTCGCCGAGCGGGTGATCGTCGAGATCAACCTGGCGCACAACCCGAACCTCGAAGGTCTGCACGACATCTATATCCCCACTTACCGGCCGACGCGCACGCCGATCCCGCTGACCCGCGTGGACGATCGCATTGGCGCCACGGCGATTCCGATTCCGGCAGAGAAGATCGTCGCCATCGTCATCAGCGAGCAGCCGGACTCACCCTCCACCGTGCTGCCGCCGGACGCCGAAACTCAGGCCATCGCTGACCACCTGATCGCCTTCTTCAAGCGCGAAGTGGACGCCGGGCGCATGAGCAACAGCCTCGGCCCGCTGCAGGCCGGCATCGGCTCCATCGCCAACGCGGTGATGTGCGGCCTGATCGACTCGCCGTTCGAGGGCCTGAGCATGTACTCCGAGGTGCTGCAGGACTCCACCTTCGACCTGTTCGACGCCGGTAAGCTGGCCTTTGCCTCGGGCAGTTCGATTACCCTCTCGGCGCGGCGCAATGCCGACGTATTCGGCAATCTGGAACGCTACAAGGATCGGCTGGTGCTGCGCCCGCAGGAAATTTCCAACCACCCCGAGGTGGTGCGGCGTCTGGGCATCATCGGCATCAATACGGCGCTGGAGTTCGACCTGTACGGCAACGTCAACTCCACTCACGTGGGCGGCACCAGGATGATGAACGGCATCGGCGGCAGCGGCGATTTTGCCCGCAATGCCCACCTGGCGATCTTCGTCACCAAGTCCATGGCCAAGGGCGGGGCGATTTCCAGCGTGGTGCCGATGGTCAGCCACGTCGACCACAGCGAGCATGACGTCGACATCCTCGTCACCGAGCAGGGCCTGGCCGATCTGCGTGGCCTAGCGCCGCGCGAGCGGGCGCGGGTGATCATCGACAATTGCGTGCACCCGGATTTCCGCGCTGCGCTGAACGACTACTTCGAGCGTGCCTGTCAGCGTGGCGGCCACACGCCGCACATCCTGCGCGAAGCGCTGCAATGGCACATCAACCTGGAAGAGACCGGGCGCATGCTTGCCGGCTGATGCCCAACCTCCGACTGGCTGGCCGGCGCTCGTCTGGCCAGCCGGCCTGCGATCCAGTAGGGTGTGTTCCCGCCAGCTTCCCCGGAGGTTCGATCCATGCGCAAGTGGCAATGCATCGTCTGCGGGTTCATCTACGACGAGGCCCTGGGCCTGCCCGAGGAGGGCATCGCCCCAGGCACGGTCTGGGAAGACGTGCCGCCTGACTGGGTCTGCCCGGACTGTGGCGTGGGCAAGGTTGATTTCGAGATGATCGAGATCGTCTGAGAACCTGTTCAGAATCTGCTGCGCGTCGGCCATGCTGCGTTGAAACCAGCCTCAAAATGCTCATTTACAACTAGTAAACTGCGCTTTTTCGCCTGGTTTCGCCTTGCCTGGCTCTAGCTCGGGAGATCCTGAACAGGTTCTGAGCACGGCGAGTTGGCATGAACAACGGATCAATGGCGACAGCTTTTAGGCCGTCGCGTCGTTTTCGCAGTGAGGAATCATCCCCATGAGTGCACCTGTCGTCATCGTCGGCACCGGCCTGGCCGGCTACAACCTGGCCAAAGAGTGGCGCAAGCTCGACAGCGAGACGCCGCTGCTGCTGATCAGCGCCGATGACGGTCGCTCCTACTCCAAGCCGATGCTGTCCACCGGCTTTGGCAAGAACAAGGACGCCGCCGGCCTGGTGATGGCCGAGGTCGGTGCCATGGCCGAGCAGCTCAAGGCGGAAATCCGCACCCATACCCGCATCACCGGCATCGACCCGGGCCACAAGCGCCTGTGGATCGGCGAAGAGGCCGTGCCCTACCGCGACCTGGTGCTGGCCTGGGGCGCCGAGCCGATCCGCGTGCCGGTGGCCGGCGATGCCGAGGACGCGATCTTCCCGATCAACGACCTCGAGGATTACGCCCGCTTCCGTGCGGCTGCTGCTGGCAAACGCCGGGTGCTGATTCTCGGTGCCGGCCTGATTGGCTGCGAATTCGCCAACGACCTGCGCCTGGGTGGTCTGGAGGTCGATGTGGTGGCGCCGTGCGAGCAAGTGATGCCGGGGCTGCTGCCAGCGGCTGCTGCGGCTGCAGTGCAGGCCGGTCTGGAAGGCCTGGGCGCGCGCTTTCACCTCGGCCCGACCCTGGCCAGCCTGCAGCACCAGGGGGAAGCGCTGCAGGCGCACCTGTCCGATGGCACGCTGATCGACTGCGATCTGGTGGTGTCCGCCGTCGGCCTGCGCCCGCGCACCGCACTGGCTGCCGCGGCGGGGCTGGATATCAACCGGGGCGTCATGGTCGACCGGCAGTTGCGCACGTCCCACGCCAATATCTTCGCCCTCGGCGACTGCGCCGAGGTCGATGGCCTCAACCTGCTCTACGTCATGCCGCTGATGAGCTGCGCACGCGCCCTGGCCAAGACCCTGGCCGGCGAGCCGACGGCAGTGGCCTACGGCCCCATGCCGGTGACGGTGAAAACCCCGGCCTGCCCGCTGGTGGTGTCGCCGCCTCCCCTCGGCCGCCACGGCGAATGGACGGTCGAAGGTGCGGGGGCCGATATCAAGGCCCTGTGCCGCGATGCCGATGGTGCCTTGCTTGGCTACGCCCTGACCGGCACGGCAGTGCAGGAAAAACTGGCCCTGAACAAGGAATTGCCAGCGCTCTTGGCGTGATTGCCTGGCGTTCTGTCGGAAACGCCACGAAAAACTCCCTGCAAAGCGCGCTGTGGCACTGGCGCAGTACCAGCGAGCGTGCCATTCTGCCTGGGTCTGCCGCAGCGCAGAGCTGTTGCGGCGCCTTGGGCGCTGTTCTGGAAGAACAGCACGGACACAACAACAAAAAACCGTCACAGAGGCATCTATGCGTAAACCGGAACTCGCCGCCGCCATCGCCGAAAAGGCTGATCTGACCAAGGATCAGGCCAATCGTGTACTCAACGCCGTGCTCGAAGAAATCACCAATGCGCTGAACCGCAAGGACAGCGTGACCCTGGTGGGCTTCGGCACTTTCGTCCAGCGTCATCGCGGTGCCCGCACGGGCAAGAACCCGCAAACCGGTCAGCCGGTCAAGATCAAGGCCAGCAACACCGTTGCCTTCAAGCCGGGCAAGGCCCTGAAAGACGCCGTCAACTAAGCGCCGTTCACTGCACGCCCCGCAATCGCCCTCTGTTTCGCAGGGAGCGCTTGCGGGGCGTGTCGTTTCAGGGCCGTGCTTTTGACAGGCTGTAGTCTTGCGAGAAAACCACTACAATGCGCGCCCATCCTCTTCGATCATGAGGCCTGTGCATGAAATTTCGTTTCCTTCTGTGGATGCTGGGCCGGCTGATGGCCAAGGCCAGCCGTGAGAATCCGGCGTTCCAGCAGCAGCTGGAAGGGCGTGATCTGGTCTTTCAGTTGCACACCCTGGACGGCAAACTGGCGCGACACTTCATCGTCAAGAACCAGCGAGTCACCAGCAAGCGTGGCCCGGCCGAAGCCCCGGCCTTCGCCATCGGTTTCAAGGATGCCGCCTACGGTTTCGCCACCATGACCGCCAAGAACAAACAGCTGGCATTCATGCAGGGCATTCAGGACAAGGCCATCCAGATCCAGGGCAACCCGGCGCTGGTCATGTGGTTCCAGGGCCTGACCAAGTACCTGATGCCGAAAAAGAAGCGCGATTCGGCGAAAAAGGCCGCCTGACTGGCTGTAAGCCGGCGCATTGATTAGGCTGCCAGCACGTCTCTGCGGAAAGCCCGATCATGCGCCTGTATCTGTTGCCCTGCCTGCTGCTGTCGACTGCCTTGGCACGTGCCGAGCCCGTTGCACCGTCTGCCCTGCCGCCGTTGTTCGAATTGGCGGGTATCCAGTTGCTGTGCGAACAGACGGTGCCGATGCTGCAGCAGGGCCAGGAGCAGAAGCAGCAGGCACTGCTGGGCGAATTGTTCGAAGGGCAGTTGTTTTGCCAGCAACTCGCCGAACGTGTCGCGCCGCAGCTCGATCACGCTCAGGTAGCGGAAATTCAGCGCTTGCTCCAGGGTGAGCTGGCGCAGCGCTTCACTGCCGCCGAGCGATCGGTTGGCGAGCAGCCCGAAGCATTGGCCGAGTACCGCGAGCGGCTGCAGCAGCAGCCGGTACGTGGCGCACGTCTGGAATTGGTGCGGCGGCTCGACCAGGCTGCCCACACCACCGACCTGGCCAGCCTGCTGCGTTACGAGGTGGGCAAGACCCAGGCGCTGCTGGCGCTGAGGGCGCGTGGCGATACCCTGGATGAGCAGCCCCTGCAGGAACAGACCCAGACGCAAGCCCAAGCCATCCGCCGCTCCAGCGAGCAGGCGGTGGAATCCTTCATGCTCTATGCCTATCGGCAGATGCCCAGCGATCAGCTCGCGGAATATGCCAGCCTCTACGAACAGCCCAGCGTGCGCCTGCTGTTCAGCGCCAGCCTGGAGGTAGTGCCGCAGCTGTTCGCCGAGCGCCGCGAGCGGATTCGTCAGAAGGCAGGCAAGCCGTAGGGCGGCCTAGAGAGCGAAGCGAACAGCCCGCCACAGCATGCTGCTTCGCAACACCTGCATGACGGCAGTAGCGCGAAGCAGGGGCGGGCCGTCACTCAGTGCGCAGGCTGAAACTGCGCAGCCAGTTCGCGCAGGGCGGCTTCGGCGCTGAGCACCTTGCTCACGGCGTCTTCGGCTTTTTCCCGGCTCAGGCCCAATGCCTCGAACAGCTCCTCGGGAATCTCGCCTTGCGGCCCAGCACCGATGCCGCGGTTGCGCAGCAGGCTGACGGCCAGGCACACCAGATTAGCGAAGGCGGCATTGTCACCGGCATAGCTCGGGTCATGCTGGAAGCGCAGCGCGCAGGCCAGTTCCTCGGGCATGTCCCAGTGGCGCATCAGCCAGGCACCGATCTGTTCGCGGGTGATACCCAGCAGATGCTGCTCGATATGACTGTGGGACAGGTGCGGGTTGACCTCCAGGTGCCGGCAGATCAGCGAGAAATGCGGTGGGAAGACGTGCGCCAGCACCAGATAACCGAAGTTGTGCAGCAGCCCGGCGAGATAGGTCAGGCCCGCTTCCGGACGCTGTGCGCGCGGCATGGCGCGGGTCAGGCCCTCGATCACCGCGGCAGTGTAGATCGCCTGCTGCCAGTAGGGCGTGGCGTGTTGCGGCTGATCCTTGGGCAGGCTCAGGGTCTTGCCCAGCGCCAGGCCGAGGGCCAGGTTGATTACCAGGTCGAAGCCCAGCACGCGGACGATGGCATCTTCCACCGAGCGAATCTTGCCGGGCGCGGCGTAGTAGGGCGATGCCGCCCAGCTGACCACCTGGGCAGCCAGCGCCGGGTCGGTCTCGACCACGCCGGTGATGTCATCGACCGTGGCATTGGGATCGACCCGCAGCTTGATGATCTTTTGCGCGGTTTCCGGTAGCGGCGGGATCTCGATGGTTTCTTCCAGGCGCTGCTGAATGCGGCGTGCGGTAAAGGCCTGCACGGCCTGGGTGATCTCCGCGCGGTCATCGTCGGGGCGGTCGAGGTTCAGGCGGATGGCGCTGACCGGCTCGCCGAAGCGTGCCGCGCTGGCCTTGCTGAGCAGGGACTTGAAGGCATCCGTGGGGATTTCCAGAAGCACGCCGGGCTGACCGGAGTCGATCAGCAACTGCGGTACCTGCAGCAGGCGCTCCTCGTACAGGCAGGGCGAACTGGTCAGCGGCGGCAGGGCGGGCAGGCTACCGAGGTTGTGCTTGCCGAGCATGCGCTCCAGGCGTTCCGGCTTGACGGCGGTCAGCTGGCGTCCGGTGAGTTCGGCCAGACGCGCCAGGTCGAGCAGGTGGCTGCGTGGGTATAGCACCAGCAGGGCGCCGACGGCATCGTCCAGCAGCACGGCCTGGACGCGCGCTTCGGCAGGCAGGCCGGGGCGCTCTGCGCAGACGCGGTAGGGCAGGTTGAGTTTCTCCAGCAACTGCAGGATGACCGCAGGTGGCTGCGGGGCGGCGTCGGGGGCGAGGGCGGCTTCGGTCATATCGATATCCAGCGTTGGCGCATCTGACCCGGAGTATAACCAGTGAGTCGTTACGCATTGGTTCGTGGCGACGGTTGTCCTGTGATTTTGTTCACACTTGACCGTATTGCTGGCCGTGACGCAACCAGCGTTCCAACAGTGGGGCCACATGTTGCGGCCAATGTTCCATGAGTGCCTGCGCAGCATCGCGCACCGCCGGCAGCAGGTCGGCATCGCGCATCAGGTCGGCGACCTTGAACTGCAGCAGACCGGTCTGCCGGGTGCCGAGCATTTCACCCGGGCCGCGCAGCTCCAGATCCTTCTCGGCGATGACGAAGCCATCGGTGGTTTCGCGCATGATCGCCAGGCGCTCGCGACCGAGCTGCGACAGCGGCGCGTGGTAGAGCAGCACGCAGTGGCTGGCGGCGCTGCCACGGCCGACTCGGCCGCGCAGCTGGTGCAACTGGGCCAGGCCCAGACGTTCGGGGTTCTCGATGATCATCAGGCTGGCGTTGGGCACGTCGACACCGACTTCGATCACCGTGGTCGCCACCAGCAACTGCAGCTGGCCCTGCTTGAATTCGTCCATCACCGCGGCCTTCTCGGCCGGTTTCATGCGTCCATGGATCAGGCCTACGCGCAGCTCGCCGAGGGCGGCAGAGAGTTCCTCGAAACTGGTTTCGGCAGCCTGGCAGGTCAGTTCTTCGGACTCTTCGATCAGGGTGCACACCCAGTAGGCCTGGCGTCCCTGCTGGCAGGCATTGCGCACGCGCTCGACCACTTCATCGCGGCGGCTGTCGGCGATCACCAGGGTATTCACCGGTGTGCGGCCGGGCGGCAGTTCGTCGAGGATCGAGGTGTCCAGATCGGCGTAGGCGCTCATCGCCAGGGTGCGCGGGATGGGCGTGGCGGTCATGATCAGTTGGTGCGGGCAGAGGCGCCCGTCGATGCCCTTCTGGCGCAGGGCCAGGCGCTGTTGCACGCCGAAGCGGTGCTGCTCGTCGATGATCACCAGGGCCAGGCGCTGGAACTTCACCTCGTCCTGGAACAGCGCATGGGTGCCGACCACCATCGGGCAGCCGCCCGCGATTTGCTCAAGCGCCGCTGTGCGGGCCTTGCCCTTGAGCTTGCCGGCCAGCCAGGCGACATCCAGGCCGAGTGGTGCCAGCCATTTGCTGAAGTTGAGGAAGTGTTGCTCGGCGAGAATCTCGGTCGGCGCCATCAGCGCTACCTGATAGCCGGCCTCCAGCGCCTGCAGCGCGGCCAGGGCGGCGACCACCGTCTTGCCGGCGCCGACATCACCCTGCACCAGGCGCAGCATGGGTTCGCTCTGCGCGAGATCGTAGGCGATCTCGGCGCCGACGCGTTGCTGCGCGCCGGTCGGGGCGAAGCCGAGATTCTGCAGGTACAGCTGCGGCAGCCTCTGCGCCGGTGGCAGGGCCGGCGCCTGCTGGCGCCGTACCTGCTCGCGCAGGCGCTGCAGGGAGAGCTGATGCGTCAGCAGCTCCTCGAAGGCCAGGCGGTGCTGCGCCCAATGGCGGCCCTCGGCAAGTTCTTCGACATCGGCATCCGGCGGCGGTCGATGCAGGTAGCGGATGGCCTCATCCAGCGGCGCCAGGCGGTAGTCGCGGGCCAACTGGTCGGGCAGCCAGTCCGGCAGGCTGTGCGGGCCCAAGCGCGCCAGGGTCTGCTGGCTGAGCTGGCGCAGACGTTGCTGGGTCAGACCCTCGGTGGTCGGGTAGATGGGGGTCAGGCTCTGCTCGACCGGCGCGGGTTCGTCACCGTTCTGCGCGCGGTATTCCGGATGGTAGATCTCCAGGCCGGTGGCGCCGGGGCGTACCTCGCCGTAGCAGCGCAGGGCAGTGCCGCGCTTGAGGCCGTCCTTCTGCGCCTGGCTGAAGTGGAAGAAGCGCAGGCTCAGGGTGCCGCTGCCGTCCTGCAGGCGTACCAGCAGGCTGCGCCGCCGGCCCATGACCACGTCGGCACCGGCGACGATGCCTTCGACCACCGCATCCTGCCCCGGCCGCAGCGCGCCGATGGGGGTGATGCGGGTGCGATCCTGGTAGCGCAGCGGCAGGTGGAACAGCACGTCCTGCAGGTTTTCCAGGCCGACCTTGGCGAGTTTTTCCGCCAGTGCGGCGCCCACGCCCTTGAGCGCGGTGACCGGGACTGTCGCCAGCTCGCCCACGCTGACCTCAGGCGCTCTTGGCCTGCGGGCGGGCCACCGAGCACAGGCGGATGGAGTCGGCCAGCACCTCGATGGCGTTGGGGCGCGGGAAGCTGGCGCGCCAGGCGATGGCCACGGTACGGAATGGCGTCGGCGCAGTGAGCGGACGCACCTCGATCACGCCCGGCGCGTAGTGATGGCTGTCCACCGCCGAGAACGGCAGGATCGACACACCAAGACCCGAGGCAACCATGTGACGAATGGTTTCCAGCGAGCTGGATTCCACCGTGGTGTGCTTGGCATTGTCCTCACCGCCCTTGCGCAGCGACGGGCAGGCTTCGAGCACCTGATCGCGGAAGCAGTGGCCTTCGCCGAGCAGCAGCAGGCTCTTGTCGTTGAGCAGCTTGGCATCGATGCTCTCCAGCGCCGCCCAGGGGTGGCCGGCCGGCAGGAGCGCGTAGAAGGGCTCGTCGTACAGAGGCTTGGTCAGCACATCGGCTTCCTGGAAGGGCAGGGCGATGATGATGGCGTCCAACTCGCCGGTGCGCAGCTTGTCGCGCAGCACGTGAGTGAAGTTCTCTTCGATGTACAGCGGCATGTCCGGCGCGACCCGGTGCAGTTGCGGAATCAGGTGCGGGAACAGGTAAGGGCCGACGGTGTAGATCGCGCCGATCTTCAGTGGCGCGGCCAGCTGGTTCTTGCCGGCCTGAGCCAGTTCGCGAATGCCCTGGGCCTGCTCCAGCACCTTCTGTGCCTGGGTGACGATGCCTTCACCGACCGGGGTCAGGCGTACGGCGCTCTTGCTGCGTTCGAAGATCAGTACGCCGAGCTCGTCCTCCAGCTTCTTCACGCCCACCGACAGGGTCGGCTGGCTGACGTGGCAGCGCTCGGCCGCGCGGCCGAAATGCTGTTCCTGAGCGAGGGTGACGATGTAACGCAGTTCGGTGAGGGTCATAGTCTTTTTCCATTGAACTGCGGCAAGCATAGCGGGTGTAGTCAATGGAACCAACCGGGCCGCTAGAAACAAGCGGCCCGTCTGCGACCCTGCCCATGCCGGGCGCGATGGCGTTCAGCGATCCAGCTTGAAGTTCAGCGGGAATTTGATCGCGATCCTGCCGTCGCTCAACACCTTGGCGGGCGGCGCTGGTACCGGGCTGTGGCGGCGCAGCTGGCGCTGCACGTCCTGGTCGAAGGCGCGACGAGCGGTGGAGCTCTGAATCTCGCTGTCGACGATGCGCCCCTGGCTATCGATGGTGAAGTTGACCACCAGCGCGTGCTGGCTGCCCGGACGATTGAGGCGTCGCTCACGCTCCGGATACTGCAGGCGCTTGCTCAGGTAGGCCTGTAGCTTGGCCAGCCACAGGGCCTTTTCGCGGTCGATCTCGTTTTGCTCGACTTGCTGCGACCTGACCGGGGCATTCACCGGCGCAGGGGCTTTTTCCTGCGTGGCGACCTTGGGCGCTTCAGGTTGCGGCTTGACCTCAGGCTTGGGCGGCTGAGGTTTGACCACCGGCTTGGGTTTCGGCTTGGCGATGACGATCTTCGGCTTCGGCGCTTCGACGACTTCGGGGATCGGTTCTGGCTCCGGCTCGACCACCGGCTGTGGTGGCGTTGGCTCAGGCGTGGGCTCGGGAATCGGCTCCAGCTCGATGAGCATGGCGGCGGGCTCCAGCGTGATCGTCGGCACCTCTGGCTTCCAGTGCGAAGCCAGGAGGTAGAGGCCGATATGCAGGCCGAGCGCGACGAGCAGGCAGATGGCCCATAACGGCAGGCGGCGCGTTTGGCTCATTTCTGTCCGACCGTTTCCAGGCCGACCAGGCCAATCTTCAGGTAGCCGGCGCCGCGCAGTTGATCCAGCACGCTCATCAGGTCGGAGTACTCCACGCCCTTGTCACCTCGGACGAAGATGGTCTTTTCCTTGTCGCCGCCGGTCATGCGATCCAGCGACGCCTTGAGTTGGGTCGGGTCGATCTGCTGGTTGTCCAGGTACAGGCTGGTGTCGTCCTTGATGCTCAGGTACACCGGCTTGTCCGGGCGTGGCACGGGCTTGGCGGTGGAGGCGGGCAGGTCGATCTTGACGTCCACGGTGGCCAGCGGTGCGGCGACCATGAAGATGATCAGCAGCACCAGCATCACGTCGATGAACGGCGTGACGTTGATCTCGTGCGTTTCCTGCAGGTCGTCGCTTTCTTGCAGATGGATGCCCATGGCTCAGCCCGCCTTGACCATGTGCGGAGCCTGGCGCTCGGCCGGCAGGTGGTCGAGGTCGCGGCTGACCAGCAGCAGCACCTGAGCGGAAGCATCGGCCACCTGGGCTTTGTAGGCGGCGATGGAGCGGGCGAAGGCGTTGTAGATGATCACGGCCGGGATCGCCGCGACCAGGCCCAGTGCGGTGGCCAGCAGGGCTTCGGCGATACCCGGTGCGACCACGGCGAGGTTGGTGGTCTGCGATTTGGCGATGCCGATGAAGCTGTTCATGATGCCCCAGACGGTGCCGAACAGGCCGACGAAGGGCGCAGTCGAGCCGATGGTGGCGAGAATGCCGGTACCCAGGCTCATCTGCCGGCCAGTGGCGGCGACCATACGCTCGAGGCGGAAGCTGACGCGCTCCTTGATGCCGTCGGTCTCGCGCACGCTGCCGGAGAGTTTCACTTCCTCCAGCGCATCCTGTACCAGGCGGTGAGAAATGCAGGCCTCGCCATTCATGCTGCTGCCGGCTTCCTTGAGGGTGCGCGCGGCCTTCAGCACCGGCAGTTCACGACGCAGGCGGCGTTTGGCGCGGATCAGTTCGAAGCTCTTGGCCAGCCACACGGTCCAGGTCAGCACCGAGGCCAGCAGCAGGCCGATCATCACCGACTTCACCACGATGTCGGCGTTCTGGTACATGCCCCAGGGCGACAGGTCGTGCCCGGCCAGCATGCCGTCGTCTTCGGCCGCCGCGTCCAGGTCATCGCCCGGGTTCAGGGCCTGATCGACAGCCGCCAGGGTTTCCTCGATCTTTTCAGCGGGAGCGCCCTGTGCAGTCAGGGTCTGGCGCGTCGTCTCGCGAATCTGCTCCGGCGTGGCCTGCGGGCCAAGCGCTTGCAGCTTGCTGCTCAGCTCGTCGTTGCCGGCTGGCAGGGCCGCTTGCAGCGGCGCCTGAGGCGCGGCTGCGGCAGGGGCCGCTTCGGTCGCCGCCGCGGGGGCTTTGGCGGGCTCGTCGGCGAATACCTGGGTAGCAGGCAGCAGCGTCAGGCCAAACAGGAGTGCGGCCAGTGCTGGAGCGCGACGGAAGAGCGAGGAGAGCTGGGCGGTGCGGGCAATAGGTTTCATGGTCGGACCTGAACGATGAATTGCGGTATCACCCGTCCTTGAGCGGCGGCGGGTAAAGAGCTGCATTATTGCAATTAATTCTTGTTTGTGAAAGTGATACTGTAACGTTTAGCCGAGGTCTCCGACCGGCGTTTGCCGTCGCGGGGTGCGCCCTCTATCCTCGACTCTTTTTGCGGAGGCCCAGACCATGTCCGAATTTCCTCGTGTGCTGATCGCCGGTTGTGGCGACGTCGGCACTCGCCTGGCTCTGCGTCTGCAGGCCCGCGGCTGGACGGTGTACGGCCTGCGTCGCAACGTGGCGGCCTTGCCCGAGACGATCCATGCGGTGGCGGGCGATCTGCACGCCGATGCCTGTCCTGCCGCCTGGCCGCAGGGGCAACTGGATTACCTGGTGTATTGCGCAGCGGCTACCACGCATGACGAAGCCGGTTACCGCGCCGCCTATGTCGAAGGGCTGCGGCGTGTGCTGGGCTGGCTGGCGCAGCACGGGCAACGGCCACGTCGCATACTGTTCGCCTCCAGCAGCGGCGTATATGGCCAGCAGCAGGGCGAGTGGGTCGACGAGGATTCGCCGGCCGAAGCGCAGAGTTACTCGGCGCGGATCATGCGCGAGGCGGAGAGCCTTGCCCTGAACAGTGGCCTGCCGGCGACCACGGTGCGCCTGACCGGGCTCTACGGCCCTGGCCGCCAGTGGTTGCTGAACCAGGTACGCAATGGCTATCGGGTGAGCGAGAACCCACCGCTGTTTGGCAATCGCATCCATGTCGATGATGCCGCCGGGCTGATGGCTCATCTGCTGGAAGCCGACCACAGTGGCGTTGCCCTGGATAACTGCTACCTGGGCGTGGACGACGAGCCCGCGCCGCTGCATGAGGTGGTGGCCTGGTTGCGTGAGCAACTGGGGGTCAGCCATTGGAGCGACGAAGCGCAGGTACGGCGTGCTGGCAGCAAGCGCTGTCGCAACGCCCGCGCCCGCAGCCTGGGCTGGGCACCGCAATACCCCAGTTATCGCGAGGGCTACAGCGCGATCCTGCAGGACGTCTGAACGTGGCCGGTAACCGCCTGCTGGCCAAGCCCTGGTTGCCCGGTGTGGAGCTCTTCCATGCCGACTTTTCCGGCCAGCCTTTCGGGCGTCATAGCCATGATGCCTTCGCCATCGGAGCCATCGTTGAGGGCGTCGGTGGCTATCAGTGCCGAGGCGAGCGCCATGCCCTGCCGGCCGGCACCCTGTCGCTGATGAATCCCGAGGAACCGCACACCGGCCATGCCGAGTCGCCGCGACTGATCTACCGCATGCTCTATGTCGAGGAGGCGCGCCTGCCGGCGCTGCTCGGGCGCAAGCGTCTGCCCGACGGTTTCCGCCAGCTCAATCCGCAGGACGATGGCCAGGTGGCGGCCGGTCTGCTGCGTCTGGCCGGCGAGTTCGAGCGCAGCGATGCGCTGGTGCTGGAGAGCGAACTGCTGGCGCTTTTGGAACTGGTCTTCATCCGGCACGGCGGTTTGCGCGCCGCGCGCCCGGCCAGCCGTGATGGCGGCGTCACGCTGCAAGTCCGTGATTATCTGGAGGCGCACTATGCCGATGCGATCAGCCTGGAGCAGTTGGCTGACCTGGTGCAGCGTCATCCACGCCATCTGATCGACGCTTTTCGTCGTGCCTACGGCGTGCCACCCCATACCTACCTGCTGCAGCGCCGGGTGCGTGAGGCCAAGCGCCTGCTGCTCGGCGATCAATCGCCGCTGACGGTGGCCTTGAGCCTGGGGTTCTACGATCAGGCGCACTTCTCCGGTACGTTCAAGCGCTTCACCGGCGTCACGCCCGGGCAGTTCCGCCGCGCCGCCCAGGCCTGAGTTTTCTCCAAGACCGAGAGCCTTGGCTCTGGCGAGACTGGCTTCCTTTGCCGAGGAGGTCGCTTGCGATGGTCGCGTTGTTCCTGTTGGTTGCCAGCACCCATTTCGCGGCGCTGTTGTCGCCGGGGCCGGATTTCTTCCTGCTGATCCGTACTGCACTCGGCGAGGGGCGTCGTCAGGCCGATGGCTGTGCAGCGGGCATTGCCCTGGCCAATCTCTCGAGCATGCAGCTGGTGTTGCTTCTGCTCGGCGCATTGCCGGCTCAGGGCGGCCTGTTCTGGCGCGTGCTACAGGCTCTGGGGGGCGCCTACTTCATCTGGATCGGTTGGCAGGCGCTGCTCGCCGGACGCGACCTGCAGTTGCCAGCCGGTGAACAACGCCAGGACGGCAGCTGGTGGCGCGGCCTGCGTCAGGGGCTGCTGGCCAGCAGCTGCAACCCCAAGCTGCCGCTGTTCTATGCCGGGCTGTTCGGCGTGCTGCGTGACGCCGCGATGCCAGGCTGGGGCCTGGCATTGGCCATGCTGTGGATGACCCTGGTGGTCTGGGGCTGGGATCTGGCCCTGGTGCGCCTGCTGGGCCGCCAGCGCTGGCGGGCCTGGCTGCAGCGCCAGGTGCGCTGGCTGGATCGAGTGTGCGGGGCGTTGTTGCTGGCGATGGGGCTCTGGCTGGTGCTCGGCAGCGCACTATGAGGCGCTGCCGGCATTGGCTATTTGCGCTTGAGCAGCCAGCGCTGTGGGCCAGGTTGGTACTCGGGCATCTCGTCGAACTGGGCGCGGTTCTGGGCATCGAAGATGCGCAGCTGATTGCCCTCATGCACGAAGATCCAGGGGCTGCCCTGTTCGCCCAATTGCAGCCAGATGCTGTCGTTGTCTCCGCTCATGGCGGCGCAATCACCCGCCAGGCACAGAGCGTAGCGTTCTGCACCGGGCAGGCCCTCTACCGTGCCATCGGCCGCGAAACGCACCAGGCCGCCACGGCCGGGCCCCTTCTCGATCAGCCAGTCGCCACCCAGGTAGGCGCGATACAGGGCGCGCTCGAAGTTGCTGCCGGGGGTGGTTTGAGCTTCTGCGGCGGGAACGCGGGTGAACTGCTGCTCGGGCCAGTAATCGCTGGCGTCCTGGGTCAACTGGTCGTGAGACAGGCTCAGGCGTTCGCGATAGTCGCCATAGAAGGTGACCTGCCAGTGCTGCGGGTCGATACGCTGCAGGCGGCCCTCGGCGACCTCGAAACCGTTGCTGTAGGTGGCTTCCTGCTTGGCGGCGTCGATCTGCCATTCGAGGTTGGGGCCGTAGGCCGCCAGTGCTTCGCGCAGGTGACCGCTCTCGCGTGCGGCATCGATGGCGGACTGGTTGATCCAGGTACCGCTGGGGTCGTCGTTCGACTTGCTGGCGCATCCTGCCAGGACGGAGCTGCACAGCAGCAGGGCGATCAGGCGCATGACGGTCTCCACACGGGGAGAAAGAAGGAACAGGCGGGGCCAGAGCCCCGCCGCCGGACTTACTCGATGACCAGGATGGCGTCCATCTCTACCTGCGCGCCGCGCGGCAGAGCGGCCACGCCGATGGCGGCACGCGCCGGGTAGGGCTGCTCGAAGTAACGGCCCATGACTTCGTTGACCTTGGCGAAGTGCGACAGGTCGGTAAGGAAGATGTTCAGCTTGACGATGTCCTTGAACGAACCGCCGGCTGCTTCGGCCACGGCCTTGAGGTTCTCGAACACTTGTACGGTCTGCGCTTCGAAGCCTTCGACCAGCTCCATGCTCACCGGATCCAGCGGGATCTGCCCGGACATGTAGACGGTGTTGCCGGCCTTGATCGCCTGAGAGTAGGTGCCGATGGCGGCAGGGGCCTTGTCGCTGCTGATGACGGTCTTGCTCATGAATCGCTCCTTGTGAGGACTGACTGGGTCGAGCGCCCAGCCTACAGACTGGAAATTAGGGAAATTGTGTCAGGCGCGTACTCGAGTGATGCGGGTCACGCCCTTGAGCGCGCGCAGTTTCTTGATCACGCGGGCCAAATGCACGCGGTCATGCACGCTGACCACCAGTTGCACCACGCTGATGCGGCCGTCGCGTTCGTCCATGCTGATCTTCTCGATGTTGCCATCGGCAGCGTTGACGCTGCTGGCCAACAGGGCGATCAGGCCGCGCTGGTGTTCCAGCTCGACGCGCAATTCGACGTTGAACTCGCCAGTGACGTCCTTGGCCCAGTTGAGCTGGATGCATTTTTCCGGGTTGTGGCGGATGTCGACGATGTTCCGGCAGCTCTCCATGTGTACCACCATGCCCTTGCCAGCGGACAGGTAGCCGACGATGGGGTCGCCCGGAATCGGTGTGCAGCACTTGGCGTAGCTCATCACCAGGCCTTCAGTACCACGGATCGCCAGCGGCCCTTCGCTGCTCGGCAGGGTGTCGTCGCCACTTTCGGCGACCAGACGGCGGGCGACGACGTAGGCCATGCGATTGCCCAGGCCGATGTCTTCGAGCAGGTCTTCGATGACTTCCTGGCGATATTCGCCCAGCACGGCCTGTACACGCTCGGGGGCGATCTTCTCCAGGTGCGTGTCGAAGCTGGCCAGCACCTTGTTCAGAAGGCGCTCGCCGAGGCTGATGGATTCCGAACGGCGCTGCTGCTTGAGGGCGTGGCGGATGTGCGTGCGCGCCTTGCCGGTGACCACGAAGTTGAGCCAGGCCGGATTGGGGCGTGCGCCCGGTGCGGTGACGATTTCCACTGTCGAGCCGCTTTCCAGCGCCTGCGACAGCGGCGCCAGGCGGCGGTTGATACGGCAGGCGATGCAGGTGTTGCCGACGTCGGTGTGCACCGCGTAGGCGAAATCGACCGCAGTGGAGCCTTTGGGCAGCTCCATGATGCGGCCCTTGGGCGTGAACACGTAGACCTCGTCCGGGAACAGGTCGATCTTCACGCTCTCGATGAATTCCAGCGAGTTACCGGCGCGTTGCTGCAGCTCCAGCACGCCCTTGACCCACTGCCGCGCGCGGGCGTGGTTGCCCTTCGGTACTTCGTCGTCGTTGGACTTGTACAGCCAGTGCGCGGCGATGCCGTTGTTGGCCATCTCTTCCATTTCGCGGGTGCGGATCTGGATCTCGATGGGCACGCCGTGCATGCCGAACAGCGTGGTGTGCAGCGATTGGTAGCCGTTGGCCTTGGGAATCGCGATGTAATCCTTGAAGCGTCCAGGCAGCGGCTTGTACAGGTTGTGCACGGCGCCGAGCACGCGGTAGCAGGTGTCGACCTTGTCGACGATGATGCGGAAGGCGTAGACGTCCATGATCTCGTTGAACGCCTTACGTTTGCCGCGCATCTTCTGGTAGATGCTGTAGAGGTGCTTCTCGCGGCCGATCACTTCGCCTTCCATGCCCTCGCGCTGCAGGCACATCTGGATCGATTCCTCGATCTTGGCGACGATTTCCTTGCGGTTGCCCCGAGCGCGGCGCACAGCGGCGCGGATGCGCTCGGAGCGCATCGGGTGCATGGCCTTGAAGCCCAGGTCTTCGAACTCCACGCGCATGTTGTGCATGCCCAGCCGGTTGGCGATGGGGGCGTAGATTTCCAGGGTTTCCTTGGCGATGCGCCGGCTCTTCTCGTGCGGCATGGCATCGAGGGTGCGCATGTTGTGCAGGCGGTCGGCGAGCTTGACCAGAATCACGCGGATGTCGCGGGCCATGGCCATGGCCATCTTCTGGAAATTCTCGGCCTGCGCCTCGGCCTTGGTCTCGAAGTTCATCTGAGTCAGCTTGCTGACCCCGTCGACCAGTTCGGCCACGGTTTCGCCGAACTGCGCGTTGAGCGCTTCCTTGGCGATGCCGGTGTCTTCGATCACGTCGTGCAGCATGGCGGCCATCAGGCTCTGATGATCCATGTGCATTTCGGCGAGGATGCTGGCCACGGCCAGCGGATGGGTCACGTAGGCTTCGCCACTGCGGCGGCGTTGGCCATCGTGCGCCTGTTCGGCGTAGAAGTAGGCTCGGCGTACCAGGTTGACCTGGTCATGGCCGAGGTAGGCCGAAAGTCGGTCGGCGAGAGCGTCTATGCCAGCCATGGGGTATTCCCTTCAGGGCTGGCTTGGCTACACGCCGCGCGACTTCGACCCGGCATCATCGACTTACAGAGGCTCGTTGGCCTCTTCCTCGAAGGCAGCGAACAGCGGCTCTTCCTCGACGATGTCTTCCTGGGCGATCACTTCATAGTCCACCAGGCCAGCCGCGATTTCGCGCAGGGCCACGACGGTGGGCTTGTCGTTTTCCCAAGCCACTTTCGGCTCTTTGCCGCCGGTGGCCAGCTGGCGCGAACGCTTGGTCGCGAGCATGACCAGTTCGAAGCGGTTATCAACGTTGTCCAGGCAATCTTCGACGGTAACGCGAGCCATGGTGTTCCTCGTAACGTGTGCGGATAAGCTTGGCCCGAGCGGGCGAGCGGACTGGATAGTCTAAAAAATCACCAGCGACAATGGAAGCGCTGTTTTACGCCAGCAGTTCGCTGAGCAGGCCGGCATGGCGCTGCTGTTGCTGAGTTTGCGACAACTGGTTGCTGCGGAAGATGGCTTTCAGATCGCTCAGGGCGTGGTTGAAGTCATCGTTGATCACTAGGTAGTCGTACTCGACGTAGTGGCTCATCTCGCTGACGGCTTCGCGCATGCGCCGCTCGATGATCTCGCCGCTGTCCTGGCCGCGATTGGTCAGGCGGTGGCGCAGGGCTTCCTGGGTCGGCGGCAGGATGAAGATGGACTTGGCCTGCGGCATCAGCTTGCGCACCTGCTGCGCGCCCTGCCAATCGATCTCCAGGATCAGGTCGAAGCCTTCGGCCAGGGTCTGCTCGACCCAGGTTTGCGAGGTGCCGTAGAAGTTGTCGAAGACCTGCGCATGTTCGAGGAACTCGCTGCGCTCGATCATGGCGCTGAACTGCGCATGGTCGACGAAGTGGTAGTTCACCCCGTTTTCTTCGCCTGGGCGCATGGCGCGAGTGGTGTGTGACACCGAGACGCGAATCTGCGGTTCGCTGTCGATCAACGCCTTGACCAGGCTGGTCTTGCCGGCGCCGGACGGTGCGGAAACGATATAGAGGGTGCCGGTGGTGATGGCCATGAAAATGTCCTGATGAATCGGTGAGCGAAAGATAGCAGCCGTCTGGCTGGTGTTACTCGATGTTCTGCACCTGCTCGCGCATCTGCTCGATCAATACCTTGAGGTTGACCGCAGCTTGCGTGCTGCGCGGGTCGAATGCCTTGGACCCGAGCGTGTTGGCCTCGCGGTTGAGCTCCTGCATCAGGAAGTCCAGACGACGACCGGCAGCACCGCCGGCCTTGAGCACGCGACGCACTTCGCTGACGTGGGTGCTGAGGCGATCCAGCTCTTCGGCCACGTCACTCTTCTGCGCCAGCAGCACGAGTTCCTGCTCCAGGCGTTGCGGGTCGAGCTCGGCCTGCATCTCGGCGAAGCGGGTTTCGATCTTCTGGCGTTGGCCGGCGAGCATCTGCGGCACCAGTTCGCGCAGGGCGGCGACTTCGTCGAGGATGCTGTCGAGGCGTTCATTGAGCAGCTTGGCCAGCTCGGCGCCTTCGCGGGCACGGCCGGCCTTGAGCTCGCCCAGTGCCTGGTCGAACAGCTTCAGCGCAGCGGCGTTGAGTGCTTGCGGATCGGCCGAGTCGGCCACCAGCACGCCGGGCCAGGCCAGCACTTCCAGGGGGTTGAGCGGCGCCGGTTGTTTGATCAGTGCGGCGACCTGTTCGGCGGCAGTGATCAACTGGCGCGCACGCTCGCTGTCGACCTGCAGTTGCTGGCCAGCACTCTCTTCGGCGAAGCGCAGGGTGCATTCCACCTTGCCGCGCGACAGCCCCTGGCGCAGCGCTTCGCGCACCGCGCCTTCGAGGTCGCGGAAGGCATCGGGCAGGCGCAGGTGCGGTTCCAGGTAGCGGTGATTGACCGAGCGCAGTTCCCAGCTCAGGGTGCCGTGGGCGGTTGCCTGCTCGTTGCGGGCAAAGGCCGTCATGCTGTGAACCATGGGATACCTCGTGGTGGTCGGCTCGAAAAACGCAGGATTGTAGCCCACGCGGCTGGCTCATTTCATGTGCAGGCGGTCGGGCCTGTGGTCTGCTCGCGCCAATTCGACGTGTCGTGCGGGTCGAGCGCCCCCTATAATGCGTGCTGTTTTCACTTAACGAAGTAGGTATCGCTCGATGAAACGTCCCAGTGGCCGCGCCGCCGATCAGTTGCGCTCGATTCGCATCACCCGCAACTACACCAAGCACGCCGAGGGTTCGGTGCTCGTCGAGTTCGGCGATACCAAGGTGATCTGCACCGTCAGTGTCGAGTCCGGCGTGCCGCGCTTCCTCAAAGGCCAGGGCCAGGGCTGGCTGACCGCCGAATACGGCATGCTGCCGCGTGCCACTGGCGAGCGTAACCAGCGTGAAGCCAGCCGCGGCAAGCAGGGTGGTCGTACCCTGGAAATCCAGCGCCTGATCGGCCGTTCGCTGCGCGCCGCACTGGACATGAGCAAGCTGGGCGAGAACACCCTGTACGTCGACTGCGACGTGATCCAGGCCGACGGCGGTACCCGTACCGCCTCGATCACCGGCTCGATGGTGGCGCTGATCGATGCGCTGAAAGTGCTGAAGAAGCGTGGCGGGCTCAAGGGTGAGCCACTCAAGCAGATGATTGCTGCCGTATCGGTTGGTATCTATCAGGGCGAGCCGGTGCTGGATCTGGACTACCTGGAAGATTCCGCTGCCGAGACCGATCTCAACGTGGTGATGACCAACGCGGGTGGTTTCATCGAGGTGCAGGGCACCGCCGAGGGCGCGCCGTTCCAGCCCGAGGAGTTCAATGCCATGCTGGCGTTGGCGCAGAAGGGCATGAACGAGATATTCGAACTGCAGAAAGCTGCGTTGGTCGACTGAGCCCACGCGCATCGCAAGGAGACGCCGCATGAGTGAAGAGTTCCAGGTACCGCAACCCGTTCCTAGCCAGGAAGCGCGTCAGTGGGCGATGTTCTGCCACTTTGCGGCCTTTCTCGGGCTGGTGTTTCCCTTCGGCAGCCTGCTGGGACCGCTGATCGTCTGGCAGGTGAAGAAGGACATGGATCCGTTCGTCGACGCGCAGGGCAAGGAGGCGCTGAACTTTCAGATCAGCGTCGCGCTGGCGGCGGCTGTGTGCGTCCTGCTGATGGTCGTGGTGATCGGCTTTCCGTTGCTCATGCTGCTGGGCCTGGCCGCGCTGGTGCTGACCATCATCGCCGGGATCAAGGCCAACGAGGGCAAGGCTTATCGCTATCCCTTCAGCTGGCGCTTGGTGAAGTAAACGAGCGAGCAACAAAAAGCCGGCGATCAGCCGGCTTTTTCATGTCTGCAGATCAGATGCTGAGGATCCAGTCGTAATCGACGATCAGCGGCGCATGCTGGGAGAAGCGCGGCTGGCGCGGCAGGCGAGCGCTGCGTACGGTGCGACGCATGCCTGGCGTGAGAATCTGATAGTCGAAGCGGTAGCCCAGGTTGAGCATTTCCGCCTGCTCGCTGTCTGGCCACCAGCTGAACTGGTCGCCTTCGCGGCTGACTTCGCGCAGGGCATCCACGTAGCCCATGCTGCCGACCACTTCATCCATCCAGGCGCGCTCGGGCGCGAGGAAGCCTGGCGATTGCTGGCAGTCGCGCCAGTTCTTCACGTCCAGCTTCTGGTGCGCGACATGCAGCGAGCCGCAGTAGATGTACTCGCGGCGCTTGCGCCGTTGCTTGTCCAGATAATGGGTGAAGTCGTCCATGAACTTGAATTTCTGATTCAAGCTCTCGTCCCCGTCTCGGCCCGTAGGCAGAAGCAGGGTGGCAATACTGACTTTGTCGAAATCTGCCTGCAGGTAGCGCCCGTAGCGATCGGCCATTTCAAAGCCGAGGCCGCTGATCACCGCCTTGGGTTGCAACCGCGAGTAAAGGGCCACGCCACCTTGGCTGGGCACTTCACCGTCGCATGCATAGAGGAAATAGCCATCCAGCTGGAAGGCCTGGTCGTCCATTTCAAAGGCGGAGGCACGGGTGTCTTGCAGGCAGATCACGTCGGCATTCTGAGCTTGCAGCCAACTGAGCAAACCTCGCTCGGCCGCAGCCTGAATACCATTCACGTTCACACTGATGATCCGCATAAATGGCCCCCAAAAACACGTGCGTGTATGATACCCGAGCTCACCTCATTTAGCTAAATCCGTGCCGTCCGGGGCTTTTCATGCAAGCGTACCAGCGCGATTTCATTCGCTTTGCCATCGAACGTGGGGTTCTGCGTTTCGGTCAGTTCACCCTCAAATCCGGGCGCACCAGCCCTTATTTCTTCAATGCCGGTCTGTTCGACAGCGGTCTGGCGCTGGCCCAGCTGGGGCGTTTCTACGCCGCTGCCATCGTCGACAGTGGCATCGACTTCGATGTGCTGTTCGGTCCGGCCTACAAGGGCATTCCGCTGGCGGCGACCACCGCCGTGGCGCTGGCCGAGCATCATCAGCGCGATCTGCCCTGGTGCTTCAACCGCAAGGAAGCCAAGGATCATGGCGAAGGCGGCACCCTGGTCGGCGCGCCGCTCAAGGGCCGTGTGCTGATCGTCGATGACGTGATCACTGCCGGCACTGCCATCCGCGAGGTCATGCAGATCATCCAGGGCCAGGGCGCTCAGGCTGCCGGCACGCTGATCGCGCTGAACCGCCAGGAGCGTGGTCAGGGTGAGTTGTCTGCCATCCAGGAAGTCGAGCGCGACTTCGGCATGCCCGTAGTGAGCATCGTGTCACTCGAGCAGGTACTGGAATATCTGGCAGGGGATGCTGAACTGAAGCAATATCTGCCGGCTGTCGAAGCCTACCGCGCCGAGTACGGAATCTAGCCCTAGCACAAGGTCTTCCCTATGCCTGCACCGCTCCTGACCCGCTGTACGCTGCTGCTTGGCCTACTGCTACCGTTGTCCGGAGTGGCTGCCGAGCTGTATCGCTATGTCGATGCCAAGGGTGTCACCGTGCTCAGTCGGCAGGGCGTGCCGCCCGAGCTGATCGGCAAGGGCTATGAGGTGCTCAACGACCAGGGGCGCGTGGTGCGCGTGGTGCCGCCGGCGCCTACGCCTGAGGAATACGCGCGCATGCAGGCGCAGAAGGCGCGTGCCAGCAATGACGCGCAGCTGTTGCGCTTGTACTCCAATCTCGATGATGTCGATCGTGCGCGTGGGCGCAAGCTGGCGGAGCTGGATGGGGTGATAGGAGTGGCGCGCGGTAATCTGCAGTCGGTGCGTACCCAGCAGGCCAACCTGCAGAGTCAGGCCGCCGATCACGAGCGGGCGGGGCGCCAGGTGCCGGAGCCCTTGCTGGTTCAGATCAACAATCTCAAGGACGAGCAGCAGCGTCTGCAGCGCGATATCGCCCGTTACAAGGAAGCGCGCAATCAGGCCGAGGCCGATTTCGCTGCGGATCGTGCACGGCTGGCCGAACTGTTCGGCGGCAAACGCCAGTAAACCCCACTGTCCTCAAGCCTGCTCTCGCTACCGGATTACCGTTGATGGCGCGCTGTGCGTCGCGCCGCGAGAGGCATGCCACGCATCGCTGCTCAGGCAGTCGATGCGTGGTGTGCTTGAGTCTTACGGGCGTTTGCGGTTGCTGATCATGGTGCCGTTGCCGATATCGGTGAAGATCTCCAGCAGCACGGCATTGGGCACGCGGCCATCGATGATGTGCGAGCTGGTGACGCCACCCTGCACCGCTTCCAGTGCACATTTGATCTTCGGCAGCATGCCGCCGTAGATGGTGCCGTCGGCGATCAGGCCATTAACCTGTTCGGTGGTCAGGCCGGTGAGCACTTCGCCCTGCTTGTTCATCAGGCCGGCGATGTTGGTCAGCAGCATCAGCTTCTCGGCTTTCAGTGCTTCGGCCACCTTGCCGGCGACCAGATCGGCGTTGATGTTGTAGGACTCACCATCCGGACCGACGCCGATGGGCGCGATGACCGGAATGAAGTCGCCCTTGACCAGCATGTTGAGCAGGTCGGTGTTGACCCCGGTGACCTCGCCGACATGGCCGATGTCGATGATTTCCGGCTGGGTCATCTCCGGCGTCTGGCGGCTGACCTTGAGCTTCTTCGCGCGGATCAGGCCGGCGTCCTTGCCAGTCAGGCCGATGGCGCTGCCGCCATGCTGGTTGATCAGGTTGACGATGCTCTTGTTGACCTGGCCGCCGAGCACCATTTCCACCACATCCATGGTGGCGGTATCGGTGACGCGCATGCCGTCGATGAAGTGGCTTTCGATGCTCAGGCGTTTGAGCAGATCACCGATCTGCGGGCCGCCACCATGCACCACCACCGGGTTGATGCCGACCGCTTTCATCAGCACGATGTCGCGGGCGAAGCCCTGCTTGAGTTCCTCGCTTTCCATGGCGTTGCCGCCGTACTTGATCACCAGGGTCTTGCCGACGAAGCGGCGGATATAGGGCAGGGCTTCGGACAGTACCTTGGCAACCTGGGCAGCGGCGTCACGCTCGAGGGTCATGCAGGGGCTCCTGGGGCAAATGGGTTAAAAGGGCAGTTGCAGGTCGGGGGCGACCTTGAGCAGTTGTGCGCGGAACACGTCCTGGATGCGCGCCAGCTCTTCCTGGGTTTCGGCTTCGAAGCGCAGCACCAGCACCGGCGTGGTGTTGGAGGCGCGGATCAGGCCCCAGCCCTTGGGATAGTCGACGCGTACGCCGTCGATGCTGGTGATGTTCGCCTCGCCCCACTGGCCTTCACGCTGCAGGCGCTCGATCATGCCGAACTTGGTCTGCTCGGTGACCTTGATGTTGATTTCCGGCGTGGAAATGTCGTTGGGGAATGCGTTGAACACCTGCTCGGCGTTGCGCTTCTCCAGGCTGATGATTTCCAGCAGACGGGCAGCGCTGTAGATGCCGTCGTCGAAACCGTACCAGCGTTCCTTGAAGAAAATGTGGCCGCTCATTTCGCCGGCCAGCAGGGCGCCGGTTTCCTTCATTTTCTTCTTGATCAGCGAGTGACCGGTTTTCCACATCACCGGGCGGCCACCGTAGCCGCTGATCAGCGGGGTCAGGCGACGGGTGCATTTGACGTCGAAGATGATGTCGGCGCCCGGGTTGCGCGAGACCACGTCTTTGGCGAACAGCATCAGCAGGCGATCCGGGTAGACGATGGTGCCGGTGTTGGTCACCACGCCGACGCGGTCGCCGTCGCCGTCGAAGGCCAGGCCCAGGTCGGCGTTCTCGGATTTCACGCGGGCGATCAGGTCGACCAGGTTCTCCGGCTTGCCCGGATCCGGGTGGTGGTTGGGGAAGGTGCCGTCGACATCGCAGAACAACGGAATCACGCTGCAGCCGAGGGCTTCGATCAGTTGCGGGGCGATCACGCCTGCGGCGCCGTTGCCGCAGTCCACCACCACTTTGAGCGGCTTGGCCAGGGCGATGTCGTCGCGGATAGTCTTGAAGTACTGCGGCAGGACGTCGACCTGCTGCACGCTGCCGACGCCGCTGGCCAGGTCGTTGTTGTCCAGGCGGGTCTTCAGCGCGAGGATCTGCTCGTTGGCCAGGGTGTCGCCGGCGATGATGATCTTGAAGCCGTTGTAGTCCGGCGGGTTGTGGCTGCCGGTGAGCATGACTGCCGAGCGGCCTTCCAGCACGTTGGCGGCGAAGTACACCACCGGGGTCGGTACCATGCCGATGTCGGTGACTTCGCAGCCGCAGTCGAGCAGGCCCTGCACCAGCTGTTGCAGCAGTTCCGGGCCGGACAGGCGGCCGTCACGGCCGACGATGACCTTGGGTTCGCCCTGGGCCAGGCTTTGCGAGCCGATGGCGCGGCCGATCCAGTAGGCGTATTCGGCGGTCAGGGTGTCACCGACCACGCCACGGATGTCGTAGGCGCGGAAGATGTCGGCGGGAAGTTTCGGGGCGCTTTGGCGAGTGGTCATTGCGGGGCTCTGCTCCAGTCCCAGGAGATCCTGGTCTTCATCGAGAATGTCGATATCGAGGATATCGGTGTCCTGAAATAGCGGGTCGACCAGCTCGGCCTGCTTGGCAGCGGGCGGAACGGCAGGCGCCGCGTTGGTTTCTTTCTTGGCCGTGGCGCTACCGGTCGCCGAATCGTGGCTGCGGCGTGGCAGACGGGCCAGGCTCCGAGCCAGGGCGTCGAGGGCTGGCAGGCTCAGGCTGAATGCTTTGACGTTTTTGCCCTCGGAGAGTTCTTTGAGCATTTGCCCAAGCTGCTGCGCA
Organism: Pseudomonas sp. FG29; assembly: GCF_057809355.1. Lineage (NCBI taxonomy): Bacteria > Pseudomonadati > Pseudomonadota > Gammaproteobacteria > Pseudomonadales > Pseudomonadaceae > Pseudomonas > Pseudomonas sp. FG29. The sequence goes on from NZ_JBMDJU010000027.1 coordinate 48,943, forward strand.
TCGCTGTTGATGCGTCGGTGCAGCCCGCCATGCAGCAGGATCAGGCCGATCAGTGCGCCACCGAGGGCGAGCAGGGCGGCCAGGCCGAGCATCAGCGGGGGAACGCCACCCTGAGCCAGTGCCGGCCCCGGGGTGAACACCAATTTCCAGTTCGGATTGCCGGTGGCGAACGTCTGGGCGCTGGCATCACCGGCTTCGCCGCGTTGCAGCAGCGGTTGTGCCGGGGCATTGCCGAATTGCTGCAGCAATTGCACCTGGCCCAGTTCGGGCGGCAATGCCGGTACGCTGGCGAGCAGGCGTTCCAGGTCGACTGCCAGCATCAGGGTGCCTTCTGCTGGCTGGCTTTCGCTTTGGCGCAGGGCCACGGCGCTATAGGCCAGCCAACGCTGGCCAACGCGGTAGGCTTCGACAGCGGGCGGCTGGCCGCTTTCGGCGCGGCGCAGCATGTCCAGGCCGGCGAAGTTCATCGGTGCGGCGCGATCCGGGTTCTGTACCGCCTCGCCGCGCCGATTGAGCTGGGCATCGATGACGCCATCCCAATAGCCCAGACGACGCTCGGTTTCCGTGATGCGCAGGCTGTCGCCGCTTTGCAGAGCCTGCAGCAGCTCCGGGTTGCGTGCCGCTGCCTGACTGTCGGCCTGTAGGCGCTTGAGTGCCTGTTGCACGGCACTGGCCTGATTGCTGCCGATGGCCTGGGCCAATTGGCTTTGCTGCGTCTGGCTGCTGTCGTTCTGGACGACCCAGAGCAGGGCGCCACCGGCGCCGATGCCGATGGCGGTCGCCAGCACGCCTGGCAGCAGTGCGCCGAGCGATGGGCTGGAGCCCTTGCTACCCTTCGCCGCCGGTTTGGGGCTGATGGGTGTCTCGGCTTCCTTGGCGTTGCGCTTGAAGAGTTTCACGCAGATGCTCCTCCGCGGATCGTCCTGTTGAGTGCGTCAGTGGCTGCCGGAGTGGCCGAAGCCGCCTGCGCCGCGTTGGGTCTGGTCGAACTCGTCGACCAGTTCGAAGCGTGCCTGCACCACGGGTACCAGCACCAATTGCGCGATGCGCTCGCCAATGGCGATGCGGAAACTGTCCTGGCCGCGGTTCCAGCACGACACCATCAGCTCGCCCTGGTAGTCCGAGTCGATCAGGCCGACCAGGTTGCCGAGGACGATGCCGTGTTTGTGGCCGAGGCCCGAGCGCGGCAGGATCAGCGCCGCCAGGCCGGGGTCGGCGACGAAGATCGACAGGCCGGTCGGAATCAGCACGGTCTGCCCGGGTTCGAGGACGATGTCCTCTTTGAGCATGGCGCGCAGATCGAGGCCGGCAGAACCGGGCGTGGCGTATTGCGGCAGGGGGAATTCCTGGCCGAGGCGGGGATCGAGGATCTTGGCTTGCAGAGCGTGCATGGTCAGTTCTTGTTCAGTCGTTCGGCGATGAGGGTGATCAACTGGCGGGCGATCTTGCCCTTGCTGGTCTGGGCGAAGCTGATCTGTTGCAGCCCACGGTCGATCACGGTGATGGCGTTCTCTTCACTATTGAAGCCGATGCTGGGGTTGGCCACATCGTTGGCGACGATCAGATCGAGATTCTTGTCGCGTAGCTTGCGCGAGGCGTATTCGAGCAGGTTCTCGGTTTCGGCGGCGAAGCCTACGCTGAACGGACGATCCTCGCGGCCGGCAATGGTGGCGAGGATATCCGGGTTGCGCACCATTTGCAGGAGCATGCCCTCGCCACTGGTGGGGTCTTTCTTCAATTTGTGCTGCGCGACCACTTCCGGGCGGTAGTCGGCCACGGCGGCAGCGGCGATCAGCACATCGCAGGGCATGGCGGCTTCGCAGGCGGCGAGCATGTCGCGCGCGCTGACCACATCGATGCGGCTGACCCGATCCGGCGTCGGCAGGTGCACCGGGCCGCTGACCAGGGTCACGCGCGCTCCCGCCTCGGCAGCGGCTTCGGCCAGGGCGAAGCCCATCTTGCCGGAGCTGTGGTTGGTGATGTAGCGCACCGGATCGATGTTTTCCTGGGTCGGCCCTGCGGTAATCAGTACGTGCAGGCCATCCAGCGCCTGGCGCTGGAAGCAGTCGGCGGCCAATTGGGCGAGGTCGGTGGGTTCGAGCATGCGCCCCAGGCCGACGTCGCCGCAGGCCTGGCTGCCAGAGGCCGGGCCGAACAGGCGCATGCCGCGCTGTTGCAGCAGGTCGAGGTTGGCCTGGGTGGCGGCGTCGCGCCACATCGCCTGGTTCATCGCCGGAGCCAGTGCAATCGGCGCATCGGTGGCCAGCACCAGGGTGGTCAGCAGATCGTTGGCGATGCCCTGAGCCAGGCGCGCGATGAGATCGGCGGTGGCCGGGGCGATGAGGATCAGATCGGCCCAGCGGGCCAGCTCGATATGGCCCATCGCCGCTTCGGCGGCCGGGTCGAGCAGGTCGAGGTGTACAGGATGGCCGGAGAGGGCCTGCAGGGTCAGCGGAGTAATGAACTCGCGGCCGCCCTGGGTCATCACCACGCGCACTTCGGCGCCTTGATCCTTGAGCCGGCGAACCAGTTCGGCGCTCTTGTAGGCCGCGATGCCGCCCCCTACGCCGACGATGATGCGTTTGCGATACAGCCGCTGCATAGGCCTGCCTTTCATGGACGGATTGATGTGCGCCATGCGGCCAACGCCTCCCCAGGCCGACCGCAGGCAAAAAGATGGGCTACGATAGCACAGCGCCCGCAGCGGATCAGCGGGTGCTTGGCTCGATAGGGAGGGGTTCGATGAGCATTCGCGATTGGCCTGCGGCAGAGCGCCCGCGGGAAAAACTGCTGGCTCAGGGCGCTGCTGCGCTGACCGATGCCGAACTGCTGGCGATCTTTCTGCGCACCGGCGTCACCGGCAAGAGTGCGGTGGATCTGGCGCGGTATCTGCTGAGCGAGTTCGGTAGCCTGAGGGCATTGCTGGAAGCCGACCTGGCCGGTTTCAGCCAGCACCTCGGCCTGGGCCCGGCCAAGTACGCGCAGTTGCAGGCTGTGCTGGAAATGGCCCGGCGCCATCTGGCCGAGCGCCTGCGCCGTGATTCGGCGCTGGAGAGCCCGCAGGCGGTGCGCGATTACCTCAAGGCGCAACTGCGCCATGAGCCGCATGAGGTGTTCGGTTGCCTGTTCCTCGACGCCAAGCACCGCGTATTGGCCTTCGAGGTGCTGTTTCGCGGCAGCATCGACAGCGCCAGCGTCTATCCCCGGCAGGTGGTCAAGCGCTCGCTGGCCAACAATGCCGCCGCAGTCATCCTGACTCACAACCATCCCTCGGGCGTTTCCGAACCGAGCCAGGCGGATCGCGTGCTGACCAAGCGCCTCAAGGATGCGCTGGCGCTGGTGGAAGTGCGCGTGCTCGATCACTTCATCGTCGGCGATGGCGAACCGTTGTCGATGGCCGAGTTGGGCTGGATGTAGCGGGGCGTAGGGCGGGTGCAACCCGC
>NZ_JBMDJU010000028.1:0-51809 GCF_057809355.1 Pseudomonas sp. FG29
TTGCCTTCTTTTGTGGCGTTTGACAAAAGAAGGTCGCCGGGAGGCGAAACGGGAGATATCAGCAGAACGCGATAAGCAGCTTGAGCACCGAAAATAACAGCAGATTCACACAAACTTGCCAGTCCAGTACCAGAGAGACTCCGCAGAACCTCCCTGATACCAAAACCTGCGCTCAGCGGTTGCCCGGCACCTGCTTCGGGTGAGCGCCCGTGGTGTTGTTGATCAGGCTGTCAGTAGCCGTCTGCTCGAACGCCGAGAGCTTGTGCTCCATCTCGCTACGCAGTTGCGGCTCATCGACCACCTTGCCCCCCGCGTCACGCCCCAACCAGTAACGGTAAAGATGCGCGTCGCGGTCACGCGGTTTGACCAGGATGTGCTCGCCACTGACCAGCGCCACAGTCGGATCGCTGCCCGACGGTTTGATCACCGCCACACCGGCATCGTCTTGCGGCAGGCTGAGCAGGTCACGGCCCCAGCATTGCTGCTGGGTCGACTCGCCCAGGCGGCCCATGATGGTCGGCACCACGTCGATCTGGCTGCCAACGATATCGCGGCTGGCGCCGAAGGTTTCCTGCACGCCAGGGCCGATCATCAGCAACGGGATGCTGAAGCGCGACAGATCCATCTCGGTGATCTGCTCGTCGTTGCCGAAGCCGTGGTCACCCAGAATCACGAACAGGGTGTCCTTGAAGTACGGCTCCTGACGCGCCTTGGCGAAGAACTGGCCGAGGGCCCAGTCGGCGTAACGCATGGCGGTCAGGTGCTCGTCCAGCGAGCCGTGGCCGGTGACGCGCTCGACCGGCAGGTTTTCCGGCAGGGCGTACGGCGTGTGGTTGGACAAGGTCTGCAGCAGCGCATAGAAGGGCTTGCCCTTCTTGTCGAGGCTGGCCAGCTCGGTGGCCGCGCGGTCGAACATGTCCTGGTCGGACACGCCCCAGGTCGGGTCGATGAACACCGGGTCGACGAAGTCCTCACGGCCAACGAAGTTGCGCATGCCCTGGTTGCCGAAGAAGCCTGACTGGTTATCCCAGGCAAAGCTGCCGTTGTAGACGTAGACGTCGTCGTAGCCACGAACACTGAGCTGCTGCGGCAGCCCGGAGAACTGGTGGCCGCCCTCGGGCATGCGCATCAGGTACTCGAACCCCGGCAGGTTGGGGAAGCAGGCCATGGTGGCGAACATGCCCTGGTGGGTATGGGTGCCGTTGGAGAAGAAGCGCTGGAACAGCAGGCCCTGTTTGGCCAGGGCATCGAAGTTCGGCGTGATGCCGTCGGTATTGCCCATGGCGCCGATGTAGCGGCCGGCCATGCTCTCCATGAGGATCACCACCACGTTGCGCACCTGCGGCAGGCGGCCCTCGGCAGGCGGCGTGGTGACACGACGAATCGCCGCCAGGTCGTCATCGATCAAGCGATCGTTCGGTGTCAGCAGCATGTTGCGCGTCGTCTGCAGCGCTTCAGCTTCAGGCAGCGTCGCCTTCCAGCGGTTGTCGCCCTGGTCGGAGAAGAAGTAGCTGGCGGCGCTCACCAGCGTCAGGGTGCCGTTGAGGCCGAGATGGTTGGCGAACATCGACTCGGTGGTATAGGCATCGCCCCAGCGCAGCGGCGGGCCGGAACGCAGCGTGCCGCGCGCCGACACCACACTGACGAGCAGGAGCATCACGAACACCGCCGTGCGCGCGGGCCAGCGCGGTACTGGTGCGTGGCTGCGTGCCCGCGTGGCGCGCTCGATGCGGCGGAACAGCCAGGCCAGCACAGCCGTGGCCAGCGCCCAGACCAGCAGCAGGCGCAGCACCGGGAAGCCGTTCCAGATCATGCTCGACACCGTGCCGAGGTCTTCCTGCATGTACTGGAACACCAGGCTGTTCAGGCGCTGGTGGAATTCGCGATAGAAGTTCAGCTCCGCCACGGCCAGGAACAGGCACAGGCTGGTGGCAACGGTCAGCCAGGCCACATGCAGACGGCGCGCGGCCATGGCCCGCACGCTGAACAACGACAGCGTCAGCGGCAGGCAGAGATAGACGATCAGGCGCAGATCGAAGCGCGCGCCATTGAAGAATGCCTCGACGAAGCTGGCCAGCGGCGTCTGCCCGATCATCGCCTGGTTGTAGGCCAACAGGCCGGCACGGGCCAGGGCGAAGAGCAGCAGCATGCACAACACGCTGCCGAGGAGGAACGCCAGGTGACTGCCAATACTGACCGGCACCGTCGGGCGCGCGGTGGATGCGGGTGACTGCATGGAACGGCCTTGAGCTGAGGGATGGGAGTACGCAGCGTGAGCCTACTCGCGAGCGCGATGCAGGCACACCTAGTGTGCCGCAAAGGAAGTCAAAATTTCGTCAAAAAAGAAGAATTATCGTTCCAGCCTGGCGCTGCGACTTAGGTGCAATGGGCAATCCGCCCACCCACAGGCACAATGCGAACAAACAAGATCACGAGGCCGCGCCATGAGCAAAGCGGACATGCTCGCCCAGGCGGGCAGGACGGCGGTGCTGCAGAACATCCATGGCACCATGGAGTTCCTGCAGAAGTTCCCCCCCTTCAACCAGATGGACACGGCCCATCTGGCGTTTCTGGTCGAGCATTGCCAGCTGCGTTTCTACGCTGAAGGCGATTCGATCATCAAGCCCAGCGATGGCCCGGTCGAGCACTTCTACATCGTCAAGCAGGGCCGTGTGCATGGCGAGCGCCCGCACAGCGCCCGGCGCGGCACCGAGACCACCTTCGAGATCACCGCCGGCGAGTGCTTCCCGCTGGCGGCGCTGATCGGCGAGCGCGCCACGCGCACCGAACACCTGGCCGCCGAAGACACCTTCTGCCTGCTGCTGGCCAAGCACGCCTTCGTCAAGCTGTTCGCCGTTTCCAACCCGCTGCGCGACTTCGCCCTGCGCGGCGTCAGCAGCCTGCTCGACCAGGTCAACCAGCAGGTGCAATTGCGCGCGGTGGAAACCCTCGGCGCGCAATACTCGCTCGACACTCGCCTGGGCGAGCTGGCCATGCGCCAACCCATCGGCTGCGCGCCGGACACGCCACTGCGCGATGCCGTGCGGCTGATGCACGAGCAGCACGTCGGCAGCATCGTGATCCTCGATCCGCAGCGCCGCCCGCAAGGCATCTTCACCCTGCGCGACCTGCGCCGGGTGGTCGCCGATGGCATCGACCTGGCACAGCCGATCAGCGCGCTGATGACCACCGCCCCCTTCCATTTGCCGCCGGATGCCAGCGCCTTCGACGCCGCCATCGCCATGACCGAGCGGCATATCGCCCACGTCTGCCTGGTGGAGAACGAGCAGTTGTGCGGAGTCATCTCCGAGCGCGACCTGTTCAGCCTGCAGCGCGTCGATCTGGTGCACCTGGCACGCACCATTCGCCACGCCGGCAAGATCGAAACCCTGGCCGGGCTGCGCAGCGACATCCGTCTGCTGGTCGACCGCATGCTCGCCCACGGCGCCAGCTCGACGCAGATCACCCATATCATCACCCTGCTCAACGACCACACGGTGTGCCGGGTGATCGAACTGACGCTGGAGGAAAAGGGCGACCCCGGCGTGCCCTTCACCTGGCTGTGCTTCGGCAGCGAAGGCCGCCGCGAGCAGACCCTGCACACCGATCAGGACAACGGCATCCTTTTCGAGGCCAGCGACGCAGCCGAGGCCGCCGCCATTCGCGGACGCCTGCTGCCGCTGGCCGCCGAGATCAACCAGCGCCTGGCGCAGTGCGGCTTCACCCTGTGCAAGGGCAATATCATGGCCGGCAACCCCGAGCTGTGCCTGTCACGCCAGGAGTGGTCGCGACGCTTCGCCGGGTTCATCCATGAGGCGACCCCGGAGAATCTGCTGGGCTCGTCGATCTACTTCGATCTGCGCAGCGTCTGGGGGCCGACCGAGGGCTGCGAACATCTGCGTAGCGAGCTGCTCGAACGGGTCGCCGGCAATAGCCTGTTCCAGCGCATGCTGGCCGAGAACGCCCTGCGCCAGCGTCCGCCAGTCGGACGCTTCCGCGACTTCGTGGTGGCCCGCTCCGGTGCCGACAAGGACACCCTCGATCTCAAGGTGCAGGGTCTGACGCCCTTCGTCGACGGTGCGCGCCTGCTGGCACTGGCCAATGGCGTGGGCGCCGTCGGCACCCTGGAGCGTCTGCGCGCCCTGATCAGCCGTGGCGTGATCGAGGCGCTGGACGGCGCGGCCTTCGAGGAGGCCTATCATTTCATCCAGCAAACGCGGATGCAGCAGCACCAGTTGCAGGCGCGCGACGAGCTGCCCTACTCCAACCGACTCGACCCCGACAGCCTGAACCTGCTGGATCGGCGCATCCTGCGCGAATCCTTTCGCCAGGCCCAGCGCCTGCAGAGCAGCCTGGCCACGAGGTATCAGCTATGAGCAAATTCACCTGGTTCAGCGGCCGTGGCCCGGCCCTGACCCAGCAGCAACTGGAGCGGCGCCAGGCCCTGGCGCTGCCGGCGCCGCTGGACGAGCGCCCGCTGCACCAGCAACGCTTCGTTGTCCTCGATCTGGAAACCACCGGCCTGAACCTGCGCCGCGACCTGGTGCTGGCCATCGGCGCGGTGGTGATCGACAACGGCGCCATCGACTTCGCCGAGCAGTTCGAATGCACCCTGTGCCGGCCGAATCACCAGGCCAGCGTCAGCACCCTGATCCACGGCATCGCCCCCAGCGAAGTGGCACGTGGCGTCGACCCGGCACAGGCACTGCTGGAGTTCATGGAGTTCGTCGGCAACAGCCCGCTGCTGGCGTTTCACGCCGGCTTCGACCAGCGCATGCTGGCCCGCGCCCTAAAGCAGAGCCTGGACTATCGCCTGCAACATCACTTCTTCGACGTGGCCGAGATCGCGCCGCTGCTATGCCCTGACGGCTCGTCGCAGCTACGCGGTCTGGACGCCTGGGTCGAGGCCTTCGGCTTGCAGGTGCAGCAACGTCACCATGCCAGCGCCGATGCCCTGGTCACTGCCGAACTGGCGCTGATGCTGTTCAGCAAGGCACGCCGCCAGGGCATCGACAGCCTGGTCGAACTGGAGCGCCAACTCTCCAGCCGTCGCCGTCGGCAGCAGGCCATGTCGCTCTGACGCCTCGATCTACTGCCCGCTGTGCGGCGGTAGATCACGCAGCAGCAAGGCGTGGTTGAGGTCGACACCTGGCGCGACTGGCAGGAACACCCGATGGCCGTCGCCCGGCGCCACCGCGATACGCGCACCCGCGCGGTTTTCCAGATGTTCCAGGGTGAAATGCAGGTTGCCTTGCGGGGTCATCAACTCGATGCCGTCGCCTACCTCGAAGCGATTCTTCACCAGCACCTCGGCCAGCTCGCCCCGGCGTTCGCCGGTCAATTCGCCGACGAACTGCTGCCGCTCGCTACGCGAGCTGCCGTGCTGGTAGTTCTGGTATTCATCATGCACATGGCGGCGCAGGAAGCCCTCGGTGTAGCCGCGATTGGCCAGTGATTCGAGATCCTGCATCAGGCTGGGGTCGAACGGCCGGCCAGCCAGCGCATCGTCGATGGCGCGGCGGTAGGCCTGGGCGGTTCGCGCGCAGTAGAAATGACTCTTGGTGCGCCCCTCGATCTTCAGCGAATGCACGCCCATGGCCACCAGCCGCGGTACGTGCTGCAGCGCGCGCAGATCCTTGGAGTTCATGATGTAGGTGCCGTGCTCGTCCTCGTAGGCGGCCATCTGCTCACCCGGTCGGGTCGCCTCCTCCAGCAGGAAAGCCTGGCTGGTCGGCGCGCCTTCGCCCAGGGTCGGCTCGACCAGACGGACGATATCGCCGGTTTCGTTCTCACTAGCGGGCGTGGCCTGGTACTGCCAGCGGCAGGCGTTGGTGCAGGTGCCCTGGTTGGGATCGCGACGGTTGATGTAGCCCGACAACAGGCAACGCCCGGAATAGGCCATGCACAGCGCGCCATGGACGAACACCTCCAACTCCATCTTCGGCACGGCCTGGCGAATCTCTTCGATCTCCTCCAGCGCCAGCTCGCGAGAGAGGATCACCCGGCTCAGCCCCTGGCGTCGCCAGAACTCGACGCTGGCCCAGTTCACCGCGTTGGCCTGCACGGACAGGTGAATCGGCATATACGGGAAGTGCTCGCGCACCAGCATGATCAGGCCGGGGTCGGACATGATCAGCGCATCCGGTGCCATGTCGATCACCGGCTGCAGATCCTTGAGAAAGGTCTTCAGCTTGGCGTTGTGCGGGGCGATGTTGACCACCACGTAGAACTGCTTGTCCTGGGCATGGGCCTCGGCGATGCCCAGGGCCAGGTTGGCGTGATCGAACTCGTTGTTGCGCACCCTCAGGCTGTAACGCGGCTGCCCGGCGTAAACCGCATCGGCGCCGTAGGCGAAGGCATAACGCATATTCTTGAGGCTGCCGGCGGGCGACAGCAATTCGGGACGACACGACATGGAGCACCTGCTTGCAAGGCAAAGCCGGCGATTCTAGGCAGGCAGCGTGCGGCGCTCATTGATCTGCATCTATGGAAAGGCGAAGCCCCGGCATGCCGGGGCTTCGTGATGCAACTGACGGGCAGCGTTCCAGCCGCTGGCTAGCTACAGACGCGCTGGTACAGCACGCCGCCTTTGTCGATACGCTTGAGCTGCTCCAGCACCGGCTTTTGCTGCGCATCCAGCGGCAGCAATTCGCCTGTCTGGCAGTTGAGCAGATGCGCCTGATTCGAGACATGATCGATGTGCTGTTTCTCGAAGCGATAGAGCATGAATTCGGCCACCGACGCATCGCCCACTTCGCGGCGTACGACGCTCTTGCTGTCGAGCACGGTGAAGGCGGTGGTGATGGGCAGGAAATAGCTCCAGGGACGCCAGAACACATGCCCGGCCTCGCTGGCCACGACTACCGATTCAGGCGGCTGGCGCTCGAGCTGATGGTCGAACCAGGAATACTCGTACACCACCTGGTAGCCCAGCATGCCCAGGCCGCCGAACAGCGGCACCAACCAGCGCGGCAGGCGATTACCGGTGAGTTTGCGCAACAGCAGGGCCACACCGGCAGCGCCGATCCCCGCTACCACGATGGCGAGCAAAGTCCACAACATATGACTGTTCCTGAAAGACGACGGGCCTCCATTGGAACACCTCTAAAAACTATCTGCGTTGCCATCGCGGCGTTAAAAACAGGCTCAAAATGCTCATTTACAGCGCGTAAACTCCGCTTTTTCGCCTGTTTTTGCCTTGCGCTGGCTGCCTCGCCTACGTTTTTAGAGGCGCTCCATAGGAGGCCCGTGTACTGAAGCCCTGGCCACCGGCTGGTGGCGTCAGGCCGGGATTATGCTCAGTGGCTCAGCGCGGCACCAGCACCTTTGGGAGTACGCACGCTCTCCACCAGATCCTGGATTTCCTGCGGCGGTTCGGCAGTGACCATCGAGACGCCGTAGGCCACGGCGAAGTTGATCAGCGCACCGACGGTACCGAAGGATGCCGGGGAGATACCCATGAACCACTGGTCCGGGGTATTGGGCAGGCTGTTGGTGCCCGGGATGAAGAACCAGCCCAGGTAGGTGAAGATGTACACCAGCGTCACCACCAGACCGACCACCATGCCGCAGATCGCACCCTTGTCGTTCATGCGCTTGGAGAAGATCCCCATCATCAGCACCGGGAACAGGGTCGCAGCCGCGATACCGAAGGCCAACGCCACCACCTGCGCAGCGAAGCCCGGTGGATTGAGGCCCAGATAGGTGGCCAGCAGAATCGCCGCCGCCATCGATATCCGCGCCGCGATCATTTCGTTCTTCTCGCTGATCTTCGGGTTGATCAAGGTCTTGATCAGGTCATGACTGATCGCCGAAGAAATCGCCAGCAGCAAGCCAGCGGCCGTCGACAGTGCCGCAGCAATGGCACCCGCCGCGATCAGACCGACTACCCAGGCAGGCAGGTTGGCGATCTCCGGGTTGGCCAGAACCAGGATGTCGTTGTTAACGGTCAGCTCGTTACCCTTCCAGCCACGCGAGTCGGCGGTGGCAGTGAAGGCCGGCGCCGCATCGTTGTACATCTGGATACGGCCGTCACCGTTCTTGTCTTCCCACTTGATCAGACCGGTCTGTTCCCAGTTCTTGACCCAGTCCGGACGCTCGGCATACGCCAGAGCCGGGGCGCTGGCGCCTTCCGGATAGATGGTGGTCACCAGGTTCAGACGCGCCATGGAGGCCACGGCCGGCGCAGTGAGATACAGCAGGGCGATGAAGATCAGCGTCCAGCCAGCAGACCAACGCGCATCGGCCACTTTCGGCACGGTGAAGAAGCGGATGATCACGTGCGGCAGACCGGCAGTACCGATCATCAGCGACATGGTGAACAGCACCATGTTCAGCTTGTTGTCGACATCGGCGGTGTAGGCAGCGAAGCCCAGCTCACGCACCACTTCATCGAGTTTCTGCAGCAGCGGCACGCCCGACTCGACGTGGTCACCGAACAGGCCCAGCGGCGGGATCGGGTTACCGGTCAGCTGCAGGGAGATGAAGATGGCCGGGATGGTGTAGGCCACGATCAGTACCACGTACTGAGCAACCTGGGTGTAGGTGATGCCCTTCATGCCGCCGAATACGGCGTAGGCGAACACCACCGCCGCAGCGATCCAGATACCGGTGGAGTTGCTCACCTCGAGGAAGCGCGAGAAGGCAACGCCGGCACCGGCCATCTGGCCGATCACATAGGTCACGGAAATGATCACCAGGCAGATCACCGCAGTCAGGCGTGCGCCACGACTGTAGAAGCGATCACCGATGAAATCCGGCACGGTGAACTTGCCGAACTTGCGCAGGTACGGTGCCAGCAGCATCGCCAGCAGCACGTAGCCGCCGGTCCAGCCCATGAGGAAGGTGGAGTTGGCATAACCGCCAGCGGCGATCAGGCCGGCCATGGAAATGAAGGAGGCTGCGGACATCCAGTCAGCGGCAGTCGCCATGCCGTTGGTGACCGGATGCACACCACCGCCGGCGACGTAGAACTCTTTGGTCGAGCCGGCACGCGCCCAGATGGCGATGCCGATGTAGAGCGCGAAGGACGCGCCTACGAACAACATGTTGATGACGAATTGGCTCATGACCACTTACTCCTCGACGCCGAATTCTTTATCGAGTTTGTTCAGTCTCCACGCGTAGTGAAAAATGAGCCCGATGAAGAAGAGGATGGAGCCCTGCTGGGCGAACCAGAAGCCAAGATCCGCACCGCCGACCATGATGCCCGAGAGCATGGGTCGCAGGATCATGGCGAAACCGTATGAGACGAGTGCCCATACGATCAGGCTGAGGGTGATCAGGCGCACGTTCGCTTTCCAGTACGCCGCCGCGTTTGCTTTATCAGAAGTCATAGCTGCCTCCGGTTATTGTTATTCTGATGCACCTTCAAGCTAGCAGCAGGCCAGCAAAAGTCGACAGCTAGACATTGGTATTAGCCCCGCTCGGGTGAGACGCTCATTCCCCATTTTCCCTGGCCTGCAGTCGATTCTGCCGAGACAAATAAATGGCGGAGGGCAAACGCTCATTTGCAATTGATAATAATTCTTCGTAGCACTACCATGCCGGCGCTTTTTCCCTGTCCCAAGGATCTATGAATGCGCCGCCTGGTCGTCCCGCTCTTGGCTCTACCCGCCGTTACCTGTCTTTCCGCCAATGCTTCAGCCGCCGAAGACAATGCCCCGCTCGCTCTGGAAGCGCTGCAGGTCAATGCAGCCAGTGAGCGCGTCGATGGCCCCGTGACTGGCTACCGCGCCACCCGCTCGGCCAGTGCCACGCGCACCGACACCTCGATCCACGAGATCCCGCAGTCGATCAGCGTGGTTCCCGCCGAGGTGGTGCAGGACATCGGCGCCGTACGCCTGGAAGACGCACTCGACTATGCCGGTGGCGTGGAGCGCGGCAACAACTTCGGCGGCCAGGGCCTGACCGAGTTCCTGATTCGCGGCTTCAACAGCCAGGAGTTCTACCGCAACGGCTTCGCCGTCAACCGCGGCTACCCGAACATGCCCGACGCCAGCACCATCGAACGCATCGAAGTGCTGCGCGGCCCGGCGGCCATGCTCTACGGCCGTAGCGACCCTGGCGGCACCTTCAACATCGTCAGCAAGCAGCCGCAGGCCGAACGCCGCACCGTACTCGGCAGCCAGATCAACAGCGAAGGCCTGCGTCGCGGCACCCTGGACACCACCGGCGCGCTGGACGAGCAGGCCGCCTTCACCTACCGCCTGAACCTGGTGACCGAAGGCGGCGACAGCTTCCGCGATGATGTCGAGAGCGAGCGCTACAACGTCGCCCCGGTGCTGCGCTGGCAGCTCAATGACGACACCTCCATCACCCTCGAAGGTGACTACCTGCACAATCGCCACCCGCTCGACCGTGGCGTGACCCGCTACGCCAACCAGAACGGCAAGCTGCCGCGTGATCGCTTCCTCGGTGAAGAAGCCGCCGGCAAGCTGACCAACGAGAACGCCAGCACCCAGCTGCGCATCGAGCACCGGCTCAATGACAGCTGGACGCTGCGCGGTGGCGTGCAATACCTCGATGGCAAGATCTACGGCGGCGCCGTGGAGAACAACAGCAACGCCTACACCGGCCTGCCTGCAGGCGCCAGCAGCGTCGGGCGCAACTACAACGAGCGCTGGCTGAACTGGAATGACGTCAACGCCCAGGCCAATGCCGAAGGCAACTTCGACCTTGCTGGTTTCGCCCACACCCTGCTGGTGGGTGTGGAGTACGACAAGTTCAACTACAACTCGCTGATCATCCGCTCGCCGAACGACAACGCATTCCCCATCGACCTGTACAACCCGGTACACGGCCAGCCATTGCCGGCGCTGACCCGCACCACCACGCATGATGCCGAAACGCTGGAGTCCTACGCCCTCTACCTGCAGGATCAGGTCGCGCTCACCGAACGCCTCAAGGCTCAGGTGGGCGCGCGCATCGAGCGTTTCGAGCAGAGCTACGAAGACAAGCTCACCACCAGCGGCGACTGGGATCAGGCGCACAACGCCGTCACCCCGCGCTTCGGCCTGATCTACGACCTGACCGACGAACTGGCGGTGTTCGCCAACACCTCGCGCTCGTTCAAGCCCAACCGGGGTGCGGATCGCCTGAATAACTCCTTCGACCCGGAAAAAGGTGTCGCCCATGAAGTCGGCATCAAGTACGACATGCTCGACCGCGACCTCAGCCTGACTGCGGCCCTGTTCCATATCGTCAAGGAAAACGTGCTGACCAGCGACCCGCTGGACAGCACCCGCAGCATCGCTGCCGGTGAAGTACGCAGCCGTGGTTTCGACATCAACCTGGCCGGCAACATCACCCCGCAGTGGCGGGTAATCGGTGGCTATGCCTACGTCGATGCCGAAGTCACCGAAAGCACCAGCGCGACCATGCCGGTAGGCTCGCGCCTGGCCAACGTGCCACGGCACAGCTTCAACCTGCTCGACACCTACGAGTTCGATGGCGGCACACTGGACGGCCTGGGCCTGGGTATGGGCGTGAAGTACGTCAGCGAGCGTCAGGGCCAGACCAGCAACAACACCTTCGACATGGACGGCTACACCGTGGTCGACCTGCTGGCCTACTACCCGCTGACCGAGAACGTGCGCCTGAACCTCAACCTGAACAACGTGTTCGACAAGCACTACGAGGAACGCGCCTGGAACGTCTGGGCCTACCCGGGCGAGCCGCGTACGCTGCAGGCGGGGATTTCGGTCAGTCTGTAACGCCGGGCATCAGGTGAGCACGGTTCACCTGGCTTGCCACCCCGTAGCCCGGATGCAATCCGGGGATAGCCTTGTCGAGCTGTCCCCGGACTACATCCGAGCCATGTACCTTAGAGCGGATCGGAGACCTGCTCGATTGGCAACAGATAGCGTTCGTCGCCGAACTCTATGGGCAACTGGTAGCGATGCGTACTCTCTTCGACAGTCTGGCATTCGCCGTCGACCAATGCCTTGCGTCGTTCGACGCGGACATCCTTGAGCAGCAGATCGCGATACCCCTGGTTACCGACCTGATCGCTAATGATGACCACACCCTCAGTTTTGCTGAACACTCCAGCGCAGTTGGTATCCCACTCGCCCCAGACCTTTCTAACCGGTAACTCGCTCAACAATGGTCGCAATTGCTGAGCGTCCAGTTGGTAGAGGCTGAGTTGGGTTTCATAGGAAGGGTTGGGCCGGGAACTGCCACTGCGCGATATCCGCACACCGAAAGCGATATCATCCTTGCGCAGCCGATAAGGTGCAGTGTCGAACGACATGTCCTCGACGTAAATCGCATCCCAGTCCAACTTATTGGGCTCGACCAAGCGCGCCACGAAACGCTGTTTGGCGTTATCCAGCACCAGCACTTCAAGATCCGTCTCTCCATAACCATCGTACTCTGCGCGTACCAACGGCAGCGCGATCAAGGTCAGTTCAGGCCGCGCCGGCCATACCTTGCAGATGCTCCGTTCGGCATCCACCCGGTAGCGCCCGCGCTCGTCCTCCAGCGCCTGGCCAGCCTCGTGACCCGGATGGGCCATTGCGATCCAGGCCGGCAGTTGCTGCCGGCAATCATCGGCCTGCGCCAGGCTCGCCAGCAGCAGACCGCCAAGAGCGATGAGCAGTCTCTTGTTCATCCTTGAAGCACTCCCGTTCAATGTGCCGCGAGTCTACGCGACCACTCGCCCACGGCCCATGATGGGCATCGCGAAACAACCCGGCAATCCGCCGCGCCAGCCACTGCCCGGCACGCGCCTCCTCGCGCAAACCGATATGCCCGCTCATGCCCGGTACCACAGACGCATGAAGCCAAGCGCCAGTAGCAGGCCGACCTGGCCCAGCGCCGCGCACATCGCCAGGAACGAACACAGCGATGGGTTGTTCACCGCATCGTGAACGCCGGTCAGTTCATTCCAGAACCCTTCCGGCAACACCATCAGACTCAGACTGGCCAGCGGCTTGCCGCTCAGCAGCAGGCCATCGATCAGGTTGAACCAGCCGAAGAACATCAGGCCGATCAGAATCACCACCGCCACCACCAGACCAAGGCCCAGGCAGGCGGAAAACTGCAGCAAAAGACGCATGGGATCACCTCCAGAAATAAGGCGCGGCCTTGGCCGCGCATTGGGCTTCAGACGTTGCGGCCAACGCCGTACCAGTCCAGCTTGCGGGTCAGCACCATCACGCTGCTGAGCACGCCGAACACCAGCAGAGAGCCCATCAGCAGGGCGTAGTCCTCGGCGCTGAGCAGGCCGAAGAGCATCCCGTACAACGCCGCCAGCAAGGCACCAAAGCCCAGGCCACGCTGCCAGCTGTGCAGCACGAAGCTGACGTAGAAGCCGATCAGGCCGACGCAGGCGCCTGCCGACAGGCCATAGGCCAGGGCAAACGGCAGGTGCTCGGAGAGCGACAGGAGCAGCAGGTAGAACAGCGCCAGCGACAGACCGACCAGGGCGTACTGCACCGGGTGCACGGCCAGGCGCTTGAGCACCTCGAAGAGGAAGAAGGTGGCGAAGGTCAGGGCGATGAACAGCAGCGCATATTTGATCGCGCGATCGGTCTTCAGGTACTGGTCGACGGGATCAACGAAACTCACGCCAAAGCTGCGGCCGAACAGTGCCTGGCACTGGTTCTCGCCAGCACAGCTACGCAGCGCTTCCTCGAGATTGGTGGCGAAGAAGCTGGTCTGCCATTCGGCACTGAAACCCTGATCGGTGATCTCACGACGACTCGGCAGGTATTCGCCGACGAAGCTCGGGTGCGGCCAGTCGGACTTCAGGCTGACGCGACTGTCGCGGCCCACCGGCACCACATCGAGTTGCTCGGTGCCCTGCAGCTTGAGGTCGAAGGCAAAGTCGAGCACCTGCCCGCCCTGGCTGTCCAGCGCTGGCAGCGCTACGTGCACGCCATCGCCGAAACGGTTGTCGTGGGTGCCGGGCGCGAAGCTCAGGGTCTGACCATTGAGGCGCAACTTGAGGTCATTGTTGATGCCACGAATATCGCTGATCCCGACGGCGAGGAAAGGCGTCTCGAAGCGATAGAAGCCCAGGTCGTCGCCCAGCCCCAGACGCGCCGGCAGGCGGAACTGGCCGCTGACCTGGCTATCGCTGCGATACAGGCGCGCCTCGTAAATGCCACGGGCGCGCAGCTCGGTGCCGATCTGACCGTCGAGCACGAAGCGTTCCGGCAGGAAATACAGGCGACCACGGCGCTGGTGTTCTTCGCTGTAGCGCTCACCGGTCTTCTCGTTGGTTTTCCACTCATGGGTGGTCTTGATATAGGGCACGACCAGGATCGGCCCGGTAATCTGCTGGCGATAGCTGGAACTGCGGGCGATGTCCTGCAGCACCTGATAGCGCAGGCCTTGGCGCTCGTCGACCAGGCCATCGATCATCAACAGGGGAATCATCAGCAGCAAAATCAACAGGGCGATGGCGCCCAGCTTGAAGCCCAGGGTACGGCTCATGGTACGGCTCTCCGTAGCGAGTGAAGGTACGGCAGAGTCTGGGCAGCGGCGATGGGAGGCGTATGGGGTGAACGTGGAGATTGTGTGGAGACTGTATGAACGAGAAAGGGCGCCGATTCAGGGCGCCCTTTCTAACTGCTATGCGGCATAAGACTGCTCCCGCGTGATGGATGACCGGATCAGCTGATACGGCTGGCACCCACGCGGTCAGCGCCATCTGCGGCTACGCGGTTGGCACCCACACGGTCAGCACCGTCTGCGGCTACGCGGTTGGCACCCACACGATCAGCACCGTCTGCAGCTACGCGGTTGGCACCGACACGATCAGCACCGTCTGCAGCTACGCGGTTCGCACCGACACGATCAGCACCGTCTGCAGCTACACGGTTCGCGCCGACACGATCAGCACCGTCGGCAGCTACGCGGTTCGCACCGACACGATCAGTACCGTCTGCGGCTACGCGGTTCGCGCCAGCGCGGTCGGCACCATCTTCAACGATGCGGAAGCGCTCCAGGGTACGCTCGTAGCCACCTTCGGCAACGCGGTTGGTGCCGACACGATCTGCGCCATCTTCAGCGACGACAGGGGCAGCGGACTGTTCGGCGGAAACCTGCGGCAGGGCGAAAGCGCTGGCAGACAGGGTGGCGATAACGAGGCTGGCGAGGATTTGCTTTTTCATGGTCGTTCTCCGAAAGAGGGGGGTAAGTAACTGGCTACGGGGCCCATGTTACGCACGCCCCAAAACGGCAAAAGGCACATCTCGGGATAGTGACAATCAATGCCATCGATACTTGGAAAAGCCCTTATCGATCAGACAGATAGTCAGCACGACTGACCTCTCGGCAGCCCCCTCGCCTTCCGTCTGCTCGACAGCGCTGCGAGTGAACGGCACTGGCATCTGTATAAAAAACCAGTAAAACTTCGCCTCATGCTCAGCCTCGACGCCCCCGAACTCTATTACCTGGCCAACTTCCGCAAGGCGCTTGCCTGGCTCGACGCCCATCACCGCGACCTGATGGACGACGCCGAGCGCGCCTTCCTCGCGGATTTTCCTCAGCTGCCCCTGCCCGCTCAGGCGCTGCTGGTGCGCCTGGTGATGCGCAAGGGCGTGCACTTTCGCGTGAGCAAACTGCGCTACGCCGAGATCGGTGATATCCCCACTGCCGCCGCGCCACTGCTGCAACGGGGCTGGCTGATCGACTGCGCCGCCCTGACCTTCGACGAGCTGGGCGCCCTGCTGCTCAAGGACGAACTGGCCGCGCATTTCGCCAGCGATCTGCCAGACGGCAATCTGAAAAAGAGCGAAGCGCTCGACCACCTGCGCGAGCTGCATATCGAACCACGCAGCCTGGCCGACTGGTGCCCTAATCTGCACGAGTGCCTGCTGAGCCTGGCCATCGGCCCGCTGTGCGACCGCCTGCGCCTGATGTTTTTCGGCAACCTCGCGCAGGACTGGTCGGAGTTCGTGCTCGCCGACTTGGGCATCTTCCGCTACGAGCAGGTACCAATCACGCCGGGCTCGCGCGGCTTTCGTCACCGCCAGGACGTCGACGACTACCTGCACCTGCGCGCCTGTCGCGAGGCCTTCGAGGTCGGCATGACGGTCACCGAGGTACTGCAGCAGCTCGGCGATTTCTCCAGCGACAGCCCGCATATAGGCGAACGCCACCAGCGCCTGCTGCTGCAATTGGCGCAGCATCTGGAGCGCGCTGGCGAGCTGGACTCGGCGCTGGCGCTATACCGCGACACCCGTGCAGTGGGCTCGCGGCAACGGCAGATTCGCGTGCTGGAGCGCCTAGGCCAGGATGCCGAAGCATTGGCACTGGCCGAACAAGTAATCGCGGCACCGCATAATGCCGAAGAGGCGCAACTGGCCGAGCGAGCCCGCACACGTTTGCGCAAACGCCTCAGCCTACCACCTGCGACCAAGGCGGCGAAGCTGATCGAGGATCGCCTCGACCTGCGCCTGCCGCGCGCCGCCAGCGTCGAGCTGGCCGTGGCCATGCACCTGGCCGAACCCGATGCGCCGGTACATTACGTGGAGAACACACTGATCTGTGGGCTGTTCGGCCTGCTCTGCTGGGAGGCGATCTTCGCCCCGCTGCCTGGCGCCTTCTTCCACCCCTTTCACACCGGCCCGGTGGATCTGCACCGCGCCGACTTCCACACCCGCCGCAGCGAGCTGTTCGCCGCCTGCCTGGCGCGCCTGGACGACGGCAGCTACCTCGAGGCCATGCGCCGCACCCACGCCGAGAAGTTCGGCATTCAGTCGCCCTTCGTGTTCTGGGAGCTGCTCGATACCGAACGTCTGGAACAGGCGCTAACCTGCCTGCCACCCGCGCACCTGGCCGCCTGGTTCCGCCGCCTGCTCGCAGACATCCGCGAGAACCGCGCCGGCATGCCCGACCTGATCCAGTTCTGGCCGGCCGAAGGCCGCTACCGAATGATCGAGGTGAAAGGCCCCGGCGACCGCCTGCAGGACAACCAGAAGCGCT
This sequence comes from Pseudomonas sp. FG29, assembly GCF_057809355.1. NCBI lineage: Bacteria > Pseudomonadati > Pseudomonadota > Gammaproteobacteria > Pseudomonadales > Pseudomonadaceae > Pseudomonas > Pseudomonas sp. FG29. The sequence goes on from NZ_JBMDJU010000028.1 coordinate 16,939, forward strand.
GGCTGGCCTTCTGCGCCGAGCACGGCATGCCGGTCAGCGTCTGCTATGTGGAGTGGGCCGAGTGAGCCTGCGCATCGCCGTGCGCGAGCTGTGCGAGTTCACCGCCAAGGAAGGTGACCTCGACCTGCGCTTCACCCCCTCGCCTACCGCGCAGGAAGGCATGGCCGGGCACGCCACGGTGGTGGCGAGGCGCGGCCCGGACTATGTGGCCGAGTTGCCACTAATCGGCCAGTTCGAGGGGCTGACCGTCAGTGGCCGCGCCGATGGCTTCGACCCCGAGTTTCGCTTGCTGGAAGAGATCAAGACCCACCGTGGCGACATCTCGCGCATCCCGGCCAACCACCGCCTGCTGCACTGGGCGCAGGTGAAGATCTACGGCTGGCTGCTGTGCCAGGAACTGGGCTTCGAGGAACTGGATCTGGCGGTGGTGTACTTCAACGTCATGACCCAACAGGAAACGGTGTTCCGCGAGCGCCACAGCGCCGCGTCGCTGGGCGAGTTCTTCGCCCTGCACTGCCGCCGTTACATCGAATGGGCGCGGCAGGAGCAGGCGCATCAGCAAGCACGCAATCAGGCATTGGAAGCGCTGGAGTTCCCCTACGGCGAATTCCGTCATGGCCAACGGCAACTGGCTGAAGCCGTATACCGAGCCGCGCGTGACGGCCACTACCTGCTGGCGCAGGCCACCACCGGCATCGGCAAAACCCTCGGCACCCTGTTCCCGCAGCTCAAGGCCATGCCCGGCCAGCAGCTCGACCGCCTGTTCTTCCTCAGCGCCAAGACGCCAGGCCGGCGCCTGGCACTGGATGCCCTGCAACGCCTGCGCGAGCCGGACACGCCGCTGCGTGTGCTGGAGCACGTCGCCCGCGACAAGGCCTGCGAGCACCCGAGCAAGGCCTGCCATGGCGACTCCTGCCCGCTGGCCAAGGGCTTCTACGACCGCCTGCCGGCAGCGCGCAGTGCGGCGCTCAAGGAACGCTGGCTGGATCAGCAGGCCGTGCGCAATATCGCCATCGCCCACGGCGTGTGCCCCTACTACCTGAGCCAGGAACTGTGCCGCTGGAGCGACGCGGTGGTGTGCGACTACAACTACTACTTCGACCTCGGCGCCCTGCTGCACAGCCTCACCCTGATCAACCAGTGGCGCGTCTGCCTGCTGGTGGACGAAGCGCACAACCTGGTGGAACGCGGGCGCGGCATGTACAGCGCCGAGCTGGATCAGGCGCGCTTCAAAGCCATGTGTCGCGACGCGCCGAAGCGCCTGAAAAGCGTGCTGGAACGGGTCGACCGCCACTGGGATCAGCTGCACCGCGAGCAAGCGGTGCCCTATCAGGTCTACCCGCTGGCGCCGGACTTGTTGCTCGCTGCGCTGGGCAAGGCGGTCAGCGCAATCACCGACCTGCTTACCGACCAGCCTGAAGGCAATGGCGGTGAGCTGCTCAGCTTTTACATGGACGCCATGCTGTTCTGCCGCCTTGCAGAAAGCTTCGGCCCGCACTCGCTGTTCGATATCAACCGCGATGAAGTCGGTAATGGGCGCAGCTATTCGACCCTGTGCATCCGCAATATCCTGCCGGCGCCCTTCCTCGGCCCGCGCTTCGAGGATGCCCACAGCGCCACGCTGTTCTCCGCCACCCTCAGCCCCAGCCACTACTACCTCGACCTGCTCGGCCTGCCGGAAGAGACCCAGTGTCTGGATGTGGCCTCGCCCTTCAGCGCCGAACAACTGCACGTGCAGGTGGTGCGCAACCTGTCCACCCGCTACCAGCACCGCGACGCCTCGCTGGCGCCGATCTGCCAGTTGATGTCACGCCAGTACGCCGAACGCCCGGGCAACTACCTGGCCTTTTTCAGCAGCTATCAGTACCTGGAACAGGTGCTGCAGGAGCTACGCCGCGAGCACCCGCAGATCCCGGTGTGGACGCAATCCCGGCAGATGGACGAAGCAACGCGTCAGGGCTTTATCGAGCGCTTCCAGATTGGCGGGCGCGGCATCGGCTTCGCCGTACTCGGCGGGGTTTTCGGTGAAGGCGTCGACCTGCCCGGCGAACGCCTGATCGGCGCCTTCGTCGCCACCCTCGGCCTGGCCCAGCTCAACCCGATCAACGAAGAAATCCGCCAGCGCATGGACACCCTGTTCGGCAATGGCTACGACTACACCTACCTCTACCCCGGCCTGCAGAAAGTGGTGCAGGCCGCCGGCCGAGTGATCCGTACGCCAGAAGACCAAGGCGTGCTCTACCTGATCGACGACCGCTTCGCCCGCCCGGAAGTGCGCCGCCTGCTGCCGAACTGGTGGAAAGTGGAACTGCTGCGCTTGCCGCTCAAAACTCCCACCCCCGAGCCGCAACCCGACCTGTAGGATCGGCTGGGCGGCATTCCGTTTTATCCGCCATCATCGAGGCCGAAGACGGGTTTGGCGTTGCTCTACCCGCCCTACACTTTGCCTACACCACCAGAACGACGAAGGCGCCCAAACGGACGCCTTCAGTCGGAGCGGATGTTGCAGGGGCGATCAGGCAGTGCGGTTAACACCAACACGATCGGCACCATCTGCTGCTACGCGATTCACGCCGACACGATCAGCACCGCCTTCAGCGACACGATTGGCACCCACGCGATCTGCACCATCGGCAGCTACACGATTAGCACCGACACGGTCTGCACCACCTTCAGCTACGCGATTGGCGCCGACGCGATCTGCACCATCTGCAGCTACGCGATTCACGCCGACACGGTCAGCGCCGCCTTCAGCTACGCGGTTGGCACCGACGCGGTCTGCACCATCTGCAGCTACGCGATTCACACCGACACGATCAGCACCGCCTTCAGCGACACGATTAGCACCGACGCGGTCTGCACCATCGGCAGCTACGCGATTTACACCGACACGGTCAGCGCCGCCTTCAGCTAAGTGGTTGGCACCAACATGGTCAGCACCGTCTTCAGCGACGACGGGGGCAGCGGTGGATTGAGCGGTGACCTGCGGCAAAGCGAAAACGCTGGTGGACAGGGCGGCGATAACAAGGCTGGCGAGGATTTGCTTTTTCATGATCAGGCTCCTGGATGAGGCTGGTAAGTGGCTACGGAACCTATGCTACTCGCATTAAATCGATTAAAAAGCGCAAATAAATAAACAAAACAATCAACTTTATCGATGTATAAGGCAATACCAAAGTGCTCACTTCGCCTGCCTGGGCGATAGGGCTCGGTGCCAAGGATGGATTTGAGGTTGCTTCAGAACTTCATGGCTGAAACGGAATACCGCCCACCCGCCCCCATGATGACCGCTCGGACTGTGGGAGGCGCTTCAGCGGCGAGTCGCGGCTAAAGCCGCTCCTACAGCGCAGCGCAATCTAGGCGAGCAAGGCCAGGCGCACTTCCACCCCGCCGTCGACATTGCCGATATGCAGTTCCCCTCCATGCAGCTCGGCCACTTCCTGCACGAAGTTCAGGCCAAGCCCGGTGCTTTTGCGCCCGCCATTGGGGCGCGGCAGGGAGTAGAAGCGTTCGGTCAGGCGGGCCAGCGCGTAATCGGGAATGGCTTCGCCCTGATTGAACAGGCGCAGGACGATGCGCTCACCCTGGCGCTCGGCGGCGATGCGAATCGTCCCGCCGGGCGGGGTGAAGTCGAGGGCGTTGTCCAGCAGGTTAGCCAGCGCCTGGCGCAGCAGGAAACGCTCGCCGCGCAGGTTCAGCCCGGTCGGCAGTACCTGTTCGATCTGCAGATTGGCGGCGGTGATGCGCGCCTGCTGCGCTTGCAGCAGTTCGTCCACCAGTGGCGCCAGCGGCACCGCTACGCGCTCTTCCAGCCCCTGGCGCTGTTCTACCTGAGCCAGGTGCAGCAGGCGTTCGATGAGGTTCTGCAGACGCGCGCTTTCCTGCTGGATATTGGCCACGAAGCGCTGGCGCTGGTCGGTAGGCATGTCGCTGTCGAGCAGTTCGGCGGCGCCACGGATGGCCGCCAGCGGGCTTTTCAGCTCGTGGGTCAGGGTGTGCACATAGCGCTCGACATAGGCCTTGCCTTCCAGCTCGGTACGCATACGCTCCACCGCCTGTGCCAGTTGCCCCAGCTCGCCGCCACGCACCTTGGGTGGCTCGGCGCGCTGGCCCTCGCTGACTGCCTGGGCGTAGCGGGTGAGCTTGCCCAGCGCGGCACTGAGCCACCAGGACAGCGCCGCGCCGATCAGCAGACCGAGGCCGATCAGCCCGGCGCCGAGCCAGCTCAGGCGATTCTGCGAGCGCTCGATGTAGGGCTGCAGAGTACGGTTGGGCTTGGCCACCGAGACCACGCCAATGATCCGCTCACCGTCTCTGATCGGCGCGGCCACGTACATCACCGAAGAGTCCGGATCGTTCGGATCTTCACGGGTCGAGCGCGCACCGTACTGGCCGCGCAGGGTCAGCAGCACGTCGTTCCAGCGCGAGTAGTCCTGGCCAATGGCCTGGCCGGTGGAGTCGAGCAGGACGATGCCCTTGTCGTCGGTGACGTAGATGCGGTGATTGACCTCGGCCTTGGTCAGGCCCCAGATGGTCGCCTGCGGCTGACGCCGGCCATAGGCCTCCAGCGCCTCGTTCAGACGCCCCTGGCCGAGCGTGCCGGCCTTGACCTGGTCGCGCAGGATCTCGGCCAGCAGATTGGCGGTGTCGACCAGGGTTTCCTCGGTGCTCTGGCGCACACCGGGGCGAATCTCGTCCATCACCGTACTGAGCACGAACCAGCCGGACAGCCCGACAAAGAGGAAGTAGACGAGGAAGATGCGTACGCCGAGCGGCATGAGTCAGCTCTCCGGCTCGAAGCTATAACCCAGGCCGCGATGGGTCTGGATCGGCTCTTCGCGCGGGGCGATGGCGCGCAGCTTGGCGCGCAGGCTCTTGATATGGCTGTCGATATTGCGCTCGTAGCCGGCCTCGCTGGCCACGCCGAGAGCATCGAGCAATTGCTCGCGGGAATAGACGCGGCGCGGCTGGCCGAGCAAGGTGCGCAGCAGGCGGAATTCGTGGCGGGTCAGGCTCAGCGCCTGGCCATGGTAGTGAATGCGAAAGGCCGCCTCATCGATCTGGAAGAGGCTCGGTGCTGGTGCCTCTGCAGTATCACGGGGCAGCACACGCCGCAGAATGACCTTGACCCGCGCCGCCACCTCACGCGGGCTGAAGGGTTTGACCACGTAGTCGTCGGCGCCGATTTCCAGGCCCACCACGCGGTCGATTTCCTCGCTGCGTGCGGTGAGAAAGATCACCGGCACCTCGGAGAAACGGCGCAGGCGCTTGCACACTTCGAAGCCGCTGATATCGGGCAGGCCGACATCGAGAATGGCCAGGTCGAAGGCGCCGTTTTCCAGCAACGTCAGCGCTTCGCCACCCAGGCTCGTCCAGTGCGTGACGAAGCCTTCGGCCTGCAGGGCGTAAACCAGCGTATCGGCAATCGCGGCTTCGTCTTCGACTATGAGTATCTGCGGCATGGGGCATCCTGCACCGGGGGGGGCGACGGCAGGAGACTGCCGAGGGCGGGATCAGGCGTCAAGCAGGCAATGGATGTAGGGCGGGTGAAACCCGCCGAACGCCGTTGGCGGGTTGCACCCGCCCTACAGGGGCGACCGGGGCGGAGCCGCTAAGGGCGGGATCAGGCATCAAGCGGGCAATGGAACGTAGACCGGGTGAAATCCGCCGGGGGGCTGTTGGCGGGTTGCACCCGCCCTACGGGATGCTGAGGAAGAGATCAGGCGTCAGGCAGACAATGGACGTAGGGCGGGTGAAACCCGCCGAGCGCCGTAGGCAGGGCCTCCCTTAGTGCTCGCCGCGAATGTACTGTTCCAGCTGGCGGATCAGGTCGGCCTGTTCGGCGATGGTTTCCTTGACCAGGTCACCGATGGACAGCAGGCCGATCAGTTCGCCTTCGGCCAGTACCGGCAGGTGGCGCAAACGGCGCTCGGTCATCAGTTCCATGCAGTGCTGCAGGTTGTCACGCGGACCAACGGTGATCACGTCACGGGTCATGATCTCGCTGACCTTGGCGTTGAGCATGGAGCGCTCGGCCAGGGCCACCTTGCGCACGTAGTCGCGCTCACTGACGATGCCCACCAGGCGCCCGCCGGACATCACCACCAGAGCGCCGATGCCCTTCTCCGCCATGATGCGCAGGCCGTCGAGCAACGAATCGTCGGCATCGATGCTGTGCAGAAAGGCGTTGGGCTTGGTTCGGAGAATCTCGGCGACCGTTTTCATGCTAGGGCTCCCAGTGGTTAGAGCTGTTTTTTAGCAGACTTCGACCGCCTGGTCACTCAGTCGAGGCGGAAACGCCCGGTGTTCTGTGCCAAGCCCTCGCTGCCGCGCTGCAACTGTTCCGCCGCCTGGCTGACCGCCTGAGCACCTTCGAGCAGTTGGCCGGCGGCCTGATCGACCTGCTGGATATTGCCGCTGACCTCGTCGGCGGTGGCCGCCTGCTGCTCGGCAGCGGTGGCGATCTGTGCCAAACGGTCGCTGACGCGCTGCACCGAGTCGACGATGCGCTGCAACTCGTCGCCCATGGCCAGTACGCTGCCGATGTCGCCATCGGCCTGGCTGCAGGCATCTTCCATCAGCGTCACCGACTGACCGACCACGCGTTGCAGATTGTCGACAGTCTGGGCGATTTCCTGGGTCGAGTCCTGGGTGCGCTTGGACAACGAGCGCACCTCGTCGGCAACCACAGCGAAGCCACGCCCGGCCTCGCCTGCCCGCGCGGCCTCGATGGCGGCGTTGAGCGCCAGCAGGTTGGTCTGCTCGGCGATGCCCTTGATCACCTCGACCACGCGGTTGATCTGCTGGGTCTGTTCGCGTAACTGCTGCAGTGCCTCGGCGCTGTCGCCCAGGCGACGGCTGAGCTGACGCATGCTGGCGCTGGTGCGCTCGCTGCGCTGGCTGCTGCCGAGCGCCACTTCACGCGTTTGCTGGGCCTCCATCGCCGCCTGTTCGCAGCTTTGCGCGACGCCCTGGGCGGTGGCGGCCATCTGTGTGGCAGCCGTGGCGATCTGGCTCATCTGCGCCTGTTGCTGCTCGACGGCATCCAGCGAATCGCGCGCCTGGGTACCGAGCAGATGGACGGTGCCGTCGAGCTGCTGACTCTCCCGGTTGACGCCCTGCAAGGAGTCACGCATCTGCTCCACGGCGGTGTTCAGCGCCTGGGCAATGGCGGCCAGGTCGTCACGCCCGGCGACCTGCATGCGCACGCGCAGATCGCCGTCACGCAGCCCGCGCGCGGCGTCGATGATGGTACGGGTGCCCTGGCGGATCGAGGTATTGAGGCACAGCAGTACGTAGAGGGCGATCAGGGTGAGCACGCCGAAGGCGCCGATCACCTCGATCATCTGCGACAGGGCGCGTTGCCGGTAAACGCCGAGGCTGTCGGAGAATTGCTGGTAGAGCGCCTGTTGCAGGGCTTGCAGTTGCGTTTCCAGCGCCATTTCGCGCTGTACGAACTGCTCGGGCGTGAGCGCCATGGGGCTGGCCTCGAACATGTCCCGGTCGATCTGTGCCAGGAAGTCGTCGAAGGCTTTCAGGGCGGTATCGAATGGCGCGCTCAATTGCCGCATGGCCTGCGGCGCTTCGCGTGACAGCGTGGTCTGCGCCTTGATCAGTTGCGCACGCTGTTCATCCAGGCTGCGCCGCAGATCGCGAATCAGCACACGGCTCTGGAGGGTGAAATGCTGCGCGACCACCGCACCGTGGCCCTGCGCCGCGAAAGTGCCAAGCTGCTCGAGCAGGCGCGGCATGATGTAGGTGACCTGCTCCATCATCAGGTAGGTATCGAGGCGCGGATCGAGGATCAGCGTGCTGTCGGTCGCCACCTGTTCACGCAGGGCAATCAATGTCAGCAGCGTCTTCTGGTAGCGCTCCAGCGCGTCAGGCAATGCCAGGCTCGCCAGTGCGTTGACGCGCAGGCCATCGCGGCTGCTCTGCAGCGCCTGGAAGTGCTGGCGCGCCTCGTCGCTGATCAGGCTGCTCTGCAGTGGCTCGGCTGCGGCCTGCAAGGCTTTGTCGAGTTCGGCTTCGCGTTCTCGCAGCAGCCCTTCGGCAGCTTTCTCGGTGCCCCTCCAGCGCGCCAGCAGCGTGCGCTGGGCAATCAGCTCCTGCTGTACCTGGGCCATGCGCTGCAACGCCTGCGCGCCTTCGAGCTCATCGTCTATCGACTGCAGACGCCCCAGGTAGTCGCTGCTGATGATCCACAGGGCGTAGCCCAGCGGCAGCGCGAACAAAAGAAACACCACCTGAAACTTGCGGGCAAAACTGAAACGCTGGAATAGCCGTACACCTGGCTCGAGTACTCCCGTCATCGCGACACCTCAGCAACCTGTTGGGCCTAGCGGCCTGGCGGACAAATGCAGCTAGCAAGAAACAGGCCCGCAGTTACCGTTCAAGGTGGCGAAAGGGAGGCGGGACACTCGGCAGGAGTGTACTGGCCATTGCGTATCAGGCTTTTCTGAAATGCGACAATTTGCTCAGCATTGCGGACGATCACGGGTGTAGCGTGCCGCCGGATCGACCGCCACGCCGAACTCACGCATGGCGCTGGCGCCAATCAGCAGGGGATAGCTGAAGGTGCTGCGGTCGGTCAGATTGACTTCGATATTGCGTTGTTCACCGCCCAGGCAGACCGGCATTTCGATCACCGGCCGCTGGGAATAGGCGACCTCCTGCGTCCCGGCCTGGTCACCCTCTTCCGTGCGCTTCTTGATCTCGGCGATACGCACCAGCGGGTGTTCGTAAAGGGTGTCCTGCGCACCGTCCACCGCCAGGCGAAAGCGCACCCAGTCCTGGCCATCGCGCTCGAACGGTTCGATATCCGTGGCCGACAAAGAGGCGGTCATGGCGCCGGTGTCCATCTTGGCCTTGAGGGTCTTACCGAGGGCAGGCAGGGTAACCAGCTCGTAGCGGCCATAGAGATCGGGCTGTTCGTCGGCCAGGGTCGGCAGGCTGACAGCAGCAGCCAGCAGAAGCAGGGCATGTTTCAAGGATCGATCCTCTCGCTTGGGTTGACCGAGAGTCGGACTGCACCGGGCCCGCCATGTTCCGGCACAAGCGTTACAACATGCTGCTAGGTTCTGTACGAAAAGTCGTCGAGCGAAGGTCAGGCGAGGCAAAAACAGTTGAGGAAGCGGAGTTTACGAGCTGTAAATGAGCATTCCGAACCTGTTTTTAACGAAGCATCACCGAGCGCAGGCACTTTTCGTACAGAACCTAGCGCCCACGGCCATTGAGCTCCATACCCGTCCACAACTCGTCCAGGCCCTCGAACCCCCACTCCTGCGCCGACTCGCGGCCGACGATGCGATCCTGGTCGGTGATCTTGCTCAGGTCGACCACCGTCTGCTTCAGCGGCAGGCGCGACTTGGCCGAGAAGAACACCTTGACCCTGGGCGCCAGCAGCGCCTTGGGGTTCTGCTCCATGACCACCGCCAGCCGTCCGCTCTGCAGGCGCACCAACGCACCCACCGGGTAGATGCCGACCGTTTTGACGAAGGCCTGGAACACCAGTTCGTCGAAATGCCCCTTCCACTCGGCCATCTTGCGGATCGACTCGGCCGGATCCCAGCCCTGCTTGTACGGCCGGTTCGAGGTGATGGCGTCGTACACGTCGCAGACCGCGCCCATCTTCGCCAGCAAGCTGATCTGCTCGCCCTGCAGGTGATGCGGATAGCCGCTGCCGTCGACCTTCTCGTGGTGGTGCAGGCAGACATCGAGCACCAGGGCGCTGACCTGTTTGCTGGCGATCAGAATACTGCCGCCCTCCTCCGGGTGCCTGCGCACCGTGGCGAACTCGCTGTCGGTGAGCTTGCCTGGCTTGTCCAGCAACTCCTGCGGCACCGCCATCTTGCCGATGTCATGCAGCAGTCCGGCAAGGCCGGCCTCGCGCACGGCGGTCTCGGGCAGGCCCAGCTGGCGCGCCAAGGCGATCATCAATGCGCATACAGCGACCGAGTGCATGTAGGTGTACTCGTTGCTGTGCTTGAGCCGCGCCAGGCTGATCAGGGCATTGGGGTGGCGCATCACCGACTGGGAGATTTCCTCGACCAGCGATTCGGCCTGCTCGAACTGCAGCGCCTGGCCCATGCGCGCATCGCTGAACATATCCATCACGGCCTGCTTGGAGCGCGCGCAGAGCTTCACTGCGTGCTCCAGCTCCTGCTCCATGGACAAACGCTTGATCTCGGGGGGCGCCATGGCCGCCATCAGGCGGGCCTCGGCTTCGCACTCAACCTCGGCTGCGGTGGCGGCCTGTACCCCGGCCGCGACGTCGGCGCCCTTGCTGACATCGATCCACAGCTCGCTGATGGCACTGTCGCGGATGCGTGCCAGATCCTTGTCGGAGTCGAGGAGAAACTTGGATTTCCAGAACGGATGATCCATCCAGGAGCCGCAGAATTCCTGAATGAACATACCGACCCGCAGATCGGCTACGGCGATCCTTTTAAGCATTGAACGTACACCGGCAAAGAGAACCAACCGTCCGTGGCAAACATGATGTCGCTGTTGCGAGTTTTGGCACATCGGCCCCAACCTGGCAATACGCCAGTGAGGCCGACTTTGAGTCAGGCGCCACGCTTGCATAAGATGGATGCTCAATGCCTGCCATGGAGTCGACATGCGCCCTCTGCTGACCGGCCTCGCCACCCTCGTTCTGCTGCTTGTCAACACCCTGATCCTGATCGGCCCACTGCTGTTGATCGCCCTCGCCAAGTTCGTGCTGCCGGGGCAGTCGGCGCGTGATACCTGCTCGCGCGGGGTGATGTGGGTCGCCGAGTTCTGGGCCGAAAACTGCAAGCGCATCTTCGCCCTGCTCACCCCGACGCACTGGGACATTCGCGGCAACGCCGAGCTGCGTAGCGACCGTTCTTATCTGGTGATCAGCAACCACCAGTCCTGGGTCGACATCCCAGCGTTGGTGCAGGCGTTCAACCGCAAGACGCCCTACTTCAAGTTCTTTCTCAAGCAGCAACTGATCTGGGTGCCCTTCCTCGGCCTGGCCTTCTGGGCGCTCGACTACCCCTTCATGAAACGCTACTCCAAGGCCTTTCTGCAGAAGAACCCACACATGCAGGGCAAGGATCTGGAGATCACCAAGGCTGCCTGCGAGAAGTTCAAGCGCCTGCCGGTAACGGTGGTCAACTACCTGGAAGGCACCCGCTTCACCCCGGCCAAGCAGGCCCAGCAGCAATCGCCTTACCGTTATCTGCTCAAGCCAAAAGCGGGTGGTGTGGCCTTCGTTCTCGCCGCGCTGGGCCAACAGATCGACGCCGTGCTCGACGTCACGCTGGTCTACCCCGAGGGCAAGCCTCCTGGCTTCTGGGCATTGCTCAGCGGTCAGGTAGGCAAGGTGATCGTCGATATCCAGACTCGCAGCCTGGCCCCGGAGCTGTGGCAGGGCGACTACCAGAACGACCCGGTATTTCGCCAGTACATGCAGGACTGGGTCACTCAGCTCTGGCAGGAGAAGGACGCGCGCATCGCGCAGATTCGTGCCGAACGGCAGTGATTACGCATAAGAGAAAAAGGGAGCCCGAAGGCTCCCAAAGAAAGGCGCGGACCAATGCGCCTAGGCCGTGAAACCTATCATTACCAACCCCGGAGGCAGCCGGGGTATGGCAGTCACGCGGCGCTGAAGGTCTTGTGCGGGTCGATGACGAATTTCTTCGGCACGCCCGCGTCGAACTCGCCGTAACCGCGCGGCGCTTCGTCCAGGCTGATCACCTCTACGCCGACGATTTCGGCGATGTTCAGGCGATCCCACATGATGGCTTGCATCAGCGCGCGGTTGTACTTCATCACCGGAGTCTGGCCGGTGTGGAAGCTGTGCGACTTGGCCCAGCCGAGGCCGAAGCGAATGCTCAGGCTGCCGATCTTGGCGGCGGCATCCACCGCACCCGGGTCTTCAGTAACGTACAGGCCCGGAATACCGATCTTGCCGGCAACGCGGGTGATCTGCATCAGCGAGTTGAGCACGGTGGCCGGTGCTTCGTGCTTGGCGCCTTCGTGACCATGACCACGAGCCTCGAAGCCCACGCAGTCGATGGCGCAGTCGACTTCCGGCTCGCCCAGCAGCGCAGCGACCTGCTCGTGCAGCGGGGTGTCCAGGGACAGATCGGCGATCTCGAAGCCCTGAGCCTTGGCATGCGCCAGACGAGCCGGGTTGAGGTCACCGACGATGACCACGGCAGCGCCGAGCAAGCGAGCCGAAGCAGCAGCGGCCAGGCCGACCGGGCCGGCACCAGCGACGTAAACGGTGCTGCCAGGGCCGACGCCAGCGGTAACGGCGCCGTGGTAGCCGGTGGGCAGGATGTCGGACAGGCAGGTCAGGTCACGGATTTTTTCCATGGCCTTGTCGCGATCCGGCAGCTTGAGCAGGTTGAAGTCGGCGTAAGGCACCAGCACGTATTCGGCTTGGCCACCGGTCCAGTCGCCCATGTCGACGTAGCCGTAGGCGCCGCCGGCACGCGCCGGGTTGACGGTCAGGCACACGCCGGTGTGCTGTTCCTTACAGGAACGGCAACGGCCGCAGGCAACGTTGAAGGGAACGGAAACCAGATCACCGATCTGCAGACGCTCGACGTCGCGGCCCTTCTCGACCACCTCGCCGGTGATCTCGTGACCCAACACCAGGCCTACCTGAGCGGTGGTACGACCGCGCACCATGTGCTGGTCGGAGCCGCAGATGTTGGTGGAAACGACTTTCAGGATGACCCCGTGCTCGATCTTCTTGCCGCGCGGATCCTGCATTTTCGGGTAGTCGATCTTCTGCACTTCGACCTTGCCCGCGCCGAGATAAACCACACCACGATTACCAGACATACGTAACTCTCCTTTCTTTTTGTGGATACAAGTCGCGACAGATGCCGCGCGGCCTTGCACTGGAGCTTCTTTCGTCTGTTGCCGGAAACCGCCGTTGAAATCTGGCAGGGCGGGTTCCGTAGGGTGGGCCGGGCGGCGTTCCGCTTCGGCCCACCAATAAGGTTTTTCATTGCGACCGGTGGGCTAAAGCCCACCCTACGCGGTGACACGGCTGCGACTGCCCTCAGGCGTTGAGCACTACCGTGCGGTTGGCGTTAAGGAACACGCGGCGGTCGATGTGGTAACCCACTGCTCGCGCCAGCGTCAGGCACTCGATGTCACGGCCCTTGGCGATCAGGTCTTCGGGATAGTGCGCGTGATCCACGGCTTCCACGCCCTGGGCGATGATCGGCCCTTCGTCGAGGTCGTTGTTGATGTAGTGGGCGGTGGCGCCGACCAGCTTGACGCCCTTCTGATACGCCTGGTGGTAGGGCTTGGCGCCCTTGAAACCCGGCAGCAGCGAGTGGTGGATATTGATCGCCCAACCGTCCAGCTTGCGGCACAGCTCGGGCGATAGCACCTGCATGTAACGGGCGAGGACGACCAGCTCGGCGCCAGTGTCTTCGATCACCCGCATCACCTTGCGCTCCTGCGCCGGCTTGTCGGCCGGGTCGAGCGGAAAGTGGTGATAGGGGATCCCATGCCAGCGCGCCAACGGCTCCAGGTCGGGGTGGTTGGACACCACCGCGACCACGTCCATGGACAATTGGCCGATGCGCTGACGATAGAGCAGATCGTTCAGGCAGTGATCAGCCTTGGACACCATCAACACCACCCTGGCGCGATAGCCCGGTGGCGTCAGTTCTACTTCCATGCCGAACGGCGCCAGGCGTTCGGCAACGCCGGCACGAAACGCGGCCTCATCGAACCCTTCCGGCTGACGAAACTCGACGCGGATGAAGAAGCGCGAAGACAGGCGGTCATCGAACGAATGGTGCTCGGTGACGTAGCAACGCTGCTCGAACAGAAAGCGCGTCACCGCATCCACAGTGCCCAGCACGCTGGGGCAGTGAGCGGTGAGGATCCAGGTATCGGGGGTGCGGCTCATGTTCGGGCCCTCGTTGAGCTACGCCTTCCCGGCGTAGGGTGGATGACGCCTGGCCTACGCGGCCGGCCCCATCCACCTTTGCGGCATCACGGTGGACGAAAACAGCGTCGTCCACCCTACATGCTCCCCAGAGGGAGCCGTTCGCGATCAGGCCTCGACCGCCAACCCGTACTCGGCGCTGGCATCCTGCAGCCACAGCCAGAAGTAGTCGGAGAAGCTGCGGCGGATCACCAACTCCCAGGTGTCTTCGCCAGTGTGGCGAATCACCAGTTGCGACTTGGCGAACACCGTGCCGACAGCCTTGCCGACCGGGAAGTTCTTCGGATGCACGTCATAGCTGCTGGACTTCATCAGCAACTCGCGCACCTTCGGCCCGGACAGCTCCAGCAGGGTCTGCCCGCCGCTGACGTTGACCACCGAGATGTGCTGGCCGTCCAGGGCTTCACGCAGCTTGCGCTCAACCTCGAACTCGCTGCCGCCTGGCACGATCAGCAGCCACTCATCCGGGCCCAGCCACTGCAGCGAGGTGCCGCCATTGGCCACCAGGGTCAACGCCCCTGGCAGCTCGATGCCGAGCGCCTTGTGCACGCCGCCAGCGAAATTCGCATCATCGGCGTGACCACGCAGGATCAGATGGCCCAGCAGTTTCTTCTCGCGCAGCGTGACCCCGGCGCCCTTGCGGCCCTTGCCGACCAGCTCGTGCAGGCCGGCGTGGTGCAGGGAGGATTGCCCTTCAATGTCGGCAGGGCGTTGTTGAAAAACATTGGCGTTAGACATTCTGGCGATCCCCTTTCGGGTCATAGAACACGGGGCTGACGATTTCGGCTTCGATCACGCTGCCATCGACCAGCGGCGCGAAGACGCGCTCGCCGATGCGCGACAGGCCACCGCGCACCAGAGCCATGGCGAAGGAGTAGCCCATCGCCGAACTCATGTAGCTGGAGGTGACGTGGCCAACCATGGTCATCGGAATCGACTGCTTGGGATCGAAGACCAGTTGCGCACCTTCCGGCAGCACCTTGTTCGGATCCAGCGGCTTGAGGCCAACCAGTTGCTTGCGGTTCTCCTTCTTGCAGTCTTCGCGGTTCATGCCGCGCCAACCGATCCACGAGAACGGCTTGGTACGGCCAACGCACCAGCCCATGCCCAGATCGTCCGGGGTGACCGAACCATCGGTGTCCTGACCGACGATGATGAAGCCCTTCTCGGCGCGCAGCACGTGCATGGTCTCGGTGCCGTAAGGCGTCAGGCCATGCTTCTTGCCGGCGGCGATGATCTTCTCCCACACGCCCAGGGCATAGTTGGCCTGCACGTTGACTTCGTAGCTCAGCTCACCGGTGAAGGAGATACGGAACACACGAGCCGGCACGCCGCCCACGTTGCCTTCCTTCCAGGTCATGAAGGGGAAGGCGTCCTTGTCCAGGTCGATGTCGGTGACTTCGGCCAGCAGCTTGCGGCTGTTGGGGCCGGACAGGGTCATGGTGGCCCAGTGGTCGGTGACCGAGGTGAAGTACACCTTCAGTTCCGGCCATTCGGTCTGGTGGTAGATTTCCAGCCATTCCATCACGCGGGCGGCACCGCCGGTGGTGGTGGTCATGACGAAATGGTTGTCGGCCAGGCACGCCGTCACACCGTCGTCGAAGACCATGCCGTCTTCCTTGCACATCAGGCCGTAGCGGGCCTTGCCCACGTCCAGCTTGGTCCAGGCGTTGGTGTACACACGGTTGAGGAACTCGCGCGCATCCGGGCCCTGGATGTCGATCTTGCCCAGAGTCGAGGCGTCGAGGATGCCCACCGCGTTGCGCACGGCCAGGCACTCACGGGCCACGGCGGCGTGCATGTCTTCACCGTTTTTCGGGAAGTACCAGGGACGCTTCCACTGGCCAACGTCTTCGAACTCGGCGCCGTTCTCCAGGTGCCATTTCTGCATGGCGGTGTAACGCTTGGGCTCGAACAGCTCACCACAATGACGACCGGCGATGGCGCCGAAGGTGATCGGGGTGTAGTTCGGGCGGAACATGGTGGTGCCCATCTCGGCGATGCTGATGCCGATGGAACGAGCCGCGATGGCCAGACCGTTGATGTTGCCCAGCTTGCCCTGATCGGTACCGAAGCCCAGCGCGGTATAGCGCTTGACGTGCTCGACCGACTCGAAGCCCTCACGGGTGGCCAGCTCGATACCCGCAGCGGTGACGTCGTTCTGCTGGTCGACGAACTGCTTCGGTGCACGCGAGGTGCCCTTGTCGTGCGGCACCTGGAACAGTGCAACGGTGGCTTCTTCGATGCGTTTCTCGGCCTTCGGCAGGTTGCCGGTCACGGCGCTGAAGCCCACTTCGGCAGCTGCCTTGGCGCCTGCTTCGAAACCATCGGCCAGGCTATCGCCCAGACCGAATACGCCGTTGACCGCACCCGCGCAATGACGCTTCTGGAAGCCTTCGCCCGGGACGAATGCGAGGATGTCTTCGCGCCATACCGGGCGACCGCCCAGGTGCGACGCCAGGTGCACGACCGGGCTGTAGCCACCGGAGCTGGCGATCAGGTCGCAATCGACCACTTCGCCCGGGCTGGTGACCTTGTGTTTGGCCAGATCGATGGCGCAGATGCGCGCACCGGTGACGCGCTTGCTGCCGCGCGCTTCGACCACGGCACTGCCCGTGAGGATGCGCACGCCACGCCGGCGCGCTTCTTCGACCCAGCTACCACGCGGGTTGCTGCGGGCATCGGCCACGGCCACCACCTGGCGACCGGCGTCGAGCCAGTCGAGCACCACGCGGTAGGCGTAATCGTTATTGGTCGACAGCACCAGCTTCTGACCGGGCGCGACGCCGTAACGGCGCACATAGGTCGAGACGGCATCGGCCAGCATGTTGCCGGGCACGTCGTTGTTGGCGTACACCAGCGGACGCTCGTGAGCACCGGTAGCCAGTACCACGCGACCGGCACGCACACGGTGCATGCGCTGACGCGGCTGGCCCATCGGGGCGACTTCACCGAGGTGATCGGTCAGGCGCTGGTGAATGGTGAGGAAGTTGTGGTCGTGGTAACCGTTGACCGTGGAACGCGGCAACAGGGTCACTTCCGGCATTTTCTCCAGCTCGGCGAGGGTCTTGGCGACCCACTCGGCGGCCGGTTTGCCATCGAGCATCTCGCGAGTGGAGAGCAGGCTGCCGCCGAACTCTTCCTGCTCGTCGGCGAGGATTACGCGCGCACCGCTACGACCGGCAGCCAGGGCTGCAGCCAGACCGGCAGGGCCGGCACCGACCACCAGCACGTCGCAGTGCCGGTTCATGTAGTCGTAGATGTCCGGATCATTTTCCTTCGGCGAACGGCCGAGACCGGCGGCCTTACGAATGTACTTCTCGTAGGTCAGCCACAGGTTCTGCGGGTACATGAAGGTCTTGTAGTAGAAACCGGGCGGCATCATGCCGCCGCCGACCTTCCCGAGAATGCCCATCAGGTCGGTATTCACGCTCGGCCAGCCGTTGGTGCTGGCAGCCGCCAGGCCCTGATACAGCGCCTGCTGGGTGGCACGCACGTTGGGGATCTGCGCCGCTTCGCTGGCACCGATCTGCAGGACGGCATTGGGCTCCTCAGCACCGGCAGCGACGATGCCGCGCGGACGCGAGTACTTGAAGCTGCGGCCGACTACGTCGACGCCGTTGGCCAGCAGCGCTGCGGCCAGGGTGTCACCGGCATAACCCTGGTAGGTCTCGCCGTTGAAGCTGAAGGTCAGGGGCTGGCTCCGGTCGATGCGGCCACCCTGGGAAAGACGATTGACCTGGCTCATGCCGTTACTCCTTGGTCGGCGGCCTTCTTCGCAGCGACAGTGGCTTCAGTCACGCTGGGGCTCTCGCCGATCTTGTAGGTTTCGAGAATCTCGTAACTCACCGTGTGGCGAGTGACGTTGAAGTACTGACGGCAGCCCGCCGCGTGAATCCACAGCTCGTGGTGGATGCCGCGCGGGTTATCGCGGAAGAACAGGTACTCGCCCCACTCCTCGTCGGTGCAGGCGTTCGGATCCAGCGGGCGCGCGATGTGCGCCTGGCCGCTGACGTGAAACTCTTCTTCGGAACGCAATTCGCCGCAGTGAGGGCAGAAGATATGCAACATGCTCGGTACCTCCAGAGAACCATCGTCCCTCTCTCAGCGAGAGAGGGCGCCAAAATCAGTGCGCCACACCGGCCGCGCCGTGCTCATCGATCAGCGCACCGTTGTGGAAGCGCTCAATGGAGAAGGGCTTGGCCAGCGGATGCATCTCGCCCTTGGCCAGGCTGGCAGCGAACACGTTGCCCGAGCCCGGGGTGGCCTTGAAGCCGCCGGTACCCCAACCGCAGTTGATGAACAGGTTCTTCACCGGCGTCTTGGCGATGATCGGGCAGGCGTCCGGCGTGGTGTCGACGATGCCGCCCCACTGACGGTTCATGCGCACGCGCGACAGCACCGGGAACATCTCGACGATGGCCTGCAGGGTGTGTTCGATGGTCGGGTAGGAGCCACGCTGGCCGTAGCCGTTGTAGCCGTCGATACCGGCGCCGATGACCAGGTCGCCCTTGTCCGACTGGCTGATGTAGCCGTGTACGGCGTTGGACATGATCACGGTGTCGATGATCGGTTTGATCGGCTCGGATACCAGGGCTTGCAGCGGGTGCGACTCCAGCGGCAGGCGGAAGCCGGCGAGCTTGGCCAGGTGGCCGGAGTTACCGGCAGCGACCAGGCCGACGCGCTTGCCGCCAATGAAGCCCTTGGTGGTTTCCACGCCGACCACTGCGCCGTTTTCCTTGCGGAAACCGATCACTTCGGTCTGCTGGATCAGGTCGACGCCCAAGGCGTCGGCGGCACGGGCGAAGCCCCAGGCCACGGCATCGTGACGGGCCACACCACCACGGCGCTGCAGCGAGGCACCGAGAATCGGGTAACGGGTGTTCTTCGAGCAATCCAGGTAGGGGATCATCTCCGCCACCTGCTTGGCATCCACCACTTCACCGTCGATACCGTTGAGGCGGTTGGCGCTGACGCGGCGCTCGATGTCACGCATGTCTTGCAGGGTGTGGCCGAGGTTGAACACGCCACGCTGAGAGAACATGACGTTGTAGTTGAGGTCTTGCGACAGACCTTCCCACAGCTTCATCGCGTGCTCGTACAGGTGCGCGGACTCGTCCCACAGGTAGTTGGAACGCACGATGGTGGTGTTACGTGCAGTGTTGCCACCGCCAAGCCAGCCCTTCTCCACCACGGCGACGTTCTTCACGCCGAATTCCTTGGCCAGGTAGTAGGCCGTGGCCAGGCCGTGACCGCCACCGCCGACGATGATCACGTCATAAACCGGCTTGGGCGTTGGGTTACGCCACATGCGCTGCCAGTTCTCATGATGGCTGAACGAGTGCTTG
This sequence comes from Pseudomonas sp. FG29, assembly GCF_057809355.1. NCBI lineage: Bacteria > Pseudomonadati > Pseudomonadota > Gammaproteobacteria > Pseudomonadales > Pseudomonadaceae > Pseudomonas > Pseudomonas sp. FG29. The sequence goes on from NZ_JBMDJU010000028.1 coordinate 36,238, forward strand.
AACAGGCCGAAGCCGGAATAACGTTGCATGGGCATGCTCCAGGGTTCTACTGCCCTCTCGCGACTGCGCGAGAGGGACCGAGAGATAAGGTTGGCTTAGCGATAGACCGGGTAATCCGCGCACAGCCCGGCGACCAACTTGGCCACCTGCGCCTCGACATCGGCATCGCCGAGGTGATCGAGGATGTCGCAGATCCAGCCGGCCAGGCTCTGGCACTGGGCGACCTTGAAGCCACGGGTGGTAACGGCCGGAGTACCGATGCGGATACCCGAGGTCACGAACGGCGACTGCGGGTCGTTCGGTACGGCGTTCTTGTTGACGGTGATACCGGCGCGGCCCAGGGCAGCGTCTGCATCCTTGCCGGTCAGGCCCTGCTTGATCAGGCTGAGCAGGAACAGGTGGTTGTCGGTACCGCCGGACACCACTTCGTAGCCGCGCTCGACGAACACCTTGGCCATGGCCTGGGCGTTATCGATGACCTGTTGCTGGTAAGCCTTGAACTCAGGCTCCATGGCTTCCTTGAAGCACACCGCCTTGGCGGCGATCACGTGCATCAGCGGGCCACCCTGGGCACCCGGGAATACGGCGGAGTTGAGCTTCTTCTCGATCTCTTCGTTGGCCTTGGCCAGGATCAGGCCGCCACGCGGACCACGCAGGGTCTTGTGGGTGGTGGTGGTGACCACATCAGCAAACGGAATCGGGTTCGGGTACAGACCGGCAGCGACCAGACCGGCCACGTGAGCCATGTCGACGAACAGGTAGGCACCGACCTTGTCGGCGATGGCGCGGAAGCGCGGGAAGTCCAGGGTCTTGGAGTAGGCGGAGAAGCCGGCAACGATGATCTTCGGCTTGTGCTCGACGGCCAGACGCTCGACTTCGTCGTAATCGATCAGGCCGGTGGCGGTATCCAGGCCGTACTGCACGGCGTTGTACAGTTTGCCCGAGGACGACACCTTGGCACCGTGGGTCAGGTGGCCGCCATGGGCCAGGCTCATGCCGAGGATGGTGTCACCAGCATTGAGCAGCGCCAGGTAGACGGCGCTGTTGGCCGAGGAACCGGAGTGCGGCTGAACGTTGGCGTAGTCGGCACCGAACAGGGCCTTGGCACGATCGATGGCCAACTGCTCGACCTTGTCGACGTACTCGCAGCCACCGTAGTAGCGCTTGCCCGGATAGCCTTCAGCGTACTTGTTGGTCAGGCCGCTACCCTGCGCTTCCATCACGCGCTGGCTGCAATAGTTTTCCGAGGCGATCAGCTCGATGTGCTCTTCCTGACGGCGTTCTTCCTGATCGATCGCCGCGAGCAACTCGTCGTCGTAACCCTGAATCTGATCTTGTTTGCTGAACATCTCGACTCTCCTGCAGCGCCTTTGAGCGGCGGTCTTGGACTGACGGGCCGGCAAGGCCCTGTGCAGCGATGGTAGGGCCGCCCCTGCCCACTCAAATGCCTGCCAACGCCGCGAGAGCATTCGTTTGCGACATAGCCTTGTCGTAAACAGGCGCCTTGCAATCGACCCGCCGAAATGCGCACAAAACACGGGGATCAAACTGTGGATAACAGGTGCATGAACGGCCGCCAGGCCACGCCTGCCGTGCGCCCTGCCAGGACGCTCACTTTTTGAACGATATCAATCGGTTAGCAATAATCGTCATGCACAGAAACAGTGGAATAGACTGTGGATAACCTGTAGTCACCCCGCTACAGAGTAGACACCCCATGGCACGCAGCGAATTGGTCAGGGTTCAGGCAGGCGCCTGGGGCGGCGGATTTATCCACTTGCGACATGCTGCAGCAGAAGATCGAGCTGGGGATATGCACAAAAGGTGTGGATGAAACTGTGCATAGGCTGTTCGACGAGCCGGCAACGCCAGGCGGGCCAAGGCTTTCCGGAAGGCGCCTAAAAAACGAACAGGATCAAAGAGATAGCCGATGCTTGTGCACAAATATCGGGGATTTGTCTGTGCACGGCCTGTGGACACTTGGCGCCAGGCCAGAGCCTGCGTGGCTCCGGCGCAAGCGCATGCTATTTACTCAGGCCCATCAGGGCTTGAGCTCACCGCTGCAGGTGCTGGAGGCCTTGACCAGGCGCTGCTGCAGTGCCGCGTCTGGCGGCGACTGGCGGCTCATGGCCTGCAGCTCCTGCTCACTGAACTCCTCACTGACCCGCGTGGCGGCACAGTCACAGTAAGCACGCAGTTGCGGCTCTTCGTAGCCTGCCGGGGCGCCCGCGATGCACTGCTGGACGAAGTCGGACTTGGCCTTGTCCGACCATTCGGCGGCGGAAACGGGCAATGCCAGGACCAGCGGCAAGGCAACGGCGAGCAGGTGACGATAGGTCATGTGAATCTCCTTCTCTGATTGCAGATGGCGAACCGAATGCCGCCCTCCAGAGGTGTGAACCCGCCAAGCAGCGCCGAGTTCCCCCGACGAGCCGAACGGTCGGTCAGGATTTGCCCACGCAGTACGCATCGACACAACAAGTCGTCGCCGCAACGCAGGCCGACACACAGAGGTGCGGAGTAAAGTGGTCGCTTTGCCGGCATCATCGCCGGCTGCTTTTCAGAAGGAACGCGCCAATGCCCGACAATGCCCAGCAATTCGCCAGCGACAACTACTCCGGCATCTGTCCCGAAGCCTGGGCCGCCATGGCCGAGGCCAACCAGGGCCACCAACGCGCCTACGGCGACGACGAATGGACGGCCCGCGCCGCCGATCACTTCCGCCGCCTGTTCGAGACCGACTGCGAGGTGTTCTTCGCCTTCAACGGTACCGCCGCCAACTCCCTGGCCCTGGCCTCGCTGTGCCAGAGCTACCACAGCGTGATCTGTTCGGAGACCGCGCACGTCGAGACCGACGAATGCGGCGCGCCGGAGTTCTTCTCCAACGGCTCCAAGCTGCTGCTGGCCAAGACCGAGAACGGCAAGCTGACCCCGCAGGCAATCCGCGAAATCGCCCGCAAGCGTCAGGACATCCACTACCCGAAACCGCGCGTGGTCACCCTCACCCAGGCCACCGAGGTCGGCACCGTGTACCGCCCGGAAGAAGTTCGCGCCATTAGCCAGGTCTGCGAAGAGCTGGGCCTGCACCTGCACATGGACGGCGCGCGTTTCTCCAATGCCTGCGCCTTCCTCGGCTGCAGCCCGGCGGAGCTGACCTGGAAAGCTGGCGTCGACGTGCTGTGCTTCGGCGGCACCAAGAACGGCATGGCCGTTGGCGAAGCCATCGTCTTCTTCAACAAGGATCTCGCCGAAGACTTCGACTACCGCTGCAAGCAGGCCGGCCAACTGGCCTCGAAGATGCGCTACCTGTCTGCGCCCTGGGTCGGCATCCTGCAGAACGACGTCTGGCTCAACTACGCCAACCATGCCAACCGCTGCGCGCAACTGCTGGCCACGCTGGTCGAGGACGTGCCCGGCGTCAGTCTGATGTTCCCGGTCGAGGCCAACGGCGTCTTTCTGCAACTGTCGGAGCCGGCCATCACCGCCCTCACCGCCCGCGGCTGGCGCTTCTACACCTTCATCGGCGCCGGTGGTGCACGCTTCATGTGCAGCTGGGATACCGACGAAGCCCGCGTACGCCAGCTCGCTGCCGATATCCGTGAAGTGATGAGCGCCTGAAACGACAGAAGCCCCACGCGTGGGGCTTCTGGCTAATGCAATCCGGGGCGGTCAATCAATTGCCCGGAATCTCGTCCGGGCTACGGATCTTCGTGGCGATCAGTAATCGATCGCCACATCACCCTTCGGCACGCTGCAGCACGACAGGATGTAACCTTCGGCCACGTCCTCGTCGGTGATGCCGCCGTTGTGCTCCATGTCCACCTCGCCGGCGGTCTTCATCACCTTGCAGGTGCCGCAGATGCCCATGCCGCAGGCCTTGGGAATATGCAGGCCGAGCTTGGCAGCCGCCGCATGCACGGTTTCGCCCGGGGCTACGCGGATGCTCTTGCCAGTACTGATGAACTCCACCTGGTTGAGCTCGCCCACCGGCACCTCGGGGGCATCGGCGGCTTCGGCGGCCAGTTCCTTGACCTCGGCACGAATCTCCGGCGGCGTCGGGCCGAAGGCTTCCTCGTGATAGCGGCTCATGTCGTAGCCAGAGGCTTCGAGCAGACGCTTGACCGCGCTCATGTAGGGCGTCGGGCCGCAGCAGAAAATCTCGCGCTCGAGGAAATCCGGGGCGATCAGCTCCAGCATCGGCTTGTTCAGGTAACCCCGGTAGCCGGCCCAGGCCTCGCCCAGACCATGCTTCTCGCAGATCACGTGCACGCTGAAATTGCTGATGCGCGCCGCCATGTGCTCCAGCTCGCGCTGGTAGATGATGTCCTTGGGCGAACGCGCGCTGTGCACGAAGACCATGTCGACGTTGGCGTTGGTGTCGTAGAACCAGCGCGCCATCGACATCACCGGGGTGATGCCGACACCGCCGGACAGGTAGAGCACCTTGTCGGAGGGAAAATCGATGGCGTTGAACAGCCCGACCGGACCGTGCACCGGCACCTCGTCACCTTCCTTGAGGTTGTCGTGCAGCCAGTTGGAGACCTTGCCGCCCGGCACGCGCTTGATGGTGATGGAGAAGCTGTAGGGCACCGAAGGCGAGCTGGAAATGGTGTAGGAACGCATGATCGGCTGGCCGTCGATCTCCAGTTCCAGGGTGACGAACTGCCCGGGCTTGAAGAAGAACAGCACTGGCTGATCGGCCATGAAGCAGAAGGTGCGCACATCCCAGGTTTCCTGAATGACCTTGACGCAGCGCACCAGGTGGCGGCCATTGGTCCAGGTCTGCGTGGTAACCGGGTTGAGGAAGGCGTTGGTGGTAGTCATGAACAGCTCTCCACACGGCCGGATATCGGCCCATATGGGACGGATTGTGCGAAAGCCTGAGTGGCGTCATTTATCTAACAGCGACATCCACATGCTTATCGCGACCTGCCTGATAGCACGGGGCCTGGCGCGTCGGAAACGCATCCGGCCATGTCGCCCATGGATAAGGTTTCGCCTTTGCTCGGCTCCACACTCCGCCTCACCAAGCATGCACGCCCATCGCAGGCGGCAGCGATAAACGACCACCTTGCGGCATTCACCGTATCAGCCACTTTTTTCCGGCAGGCGCAACGCGCGCCAGCCACTGAGGAGCCAACATGGACTGCACCCAAAACCTGAGCCTGGGCGACCCGCTGGAGCCCGTCCGCAAGGCCACCGCCCAGATGCTGCACGAGCGTGACCACACCTTCTCGCTGCCGCAGCCTTTCTACAATGACGAGCGCCTGTTCCAGGTCGACATGCAGGAGATCTTCCACAAGGAGTGGCTGATCGCCGGCATGACCAGCGAGATTCCGGCCAAGGGCAACTTCCTCACCGTGCAGATCGGCGACAACCCGATCATCGTCATCCGCGGTGCCGAAGGTCAGATCCACGCCTTCCACAACGTCTGCCGCCACCGTGGCTCGCGCCTGTGCGTTTCCGAGAAGGGCAAGGTCGCCAAGCTGGTGTGCCCCTACCACCAGTGGACCTACGAGCTGGATGGTCGTCTGCTGTTCGCCGGCACCGAAATGGGTGAAGGCTTCAACCTGTCCGACTACAACCTCAAGCCGGTCAACTGCAAGACTGCTGGCGGCTTCATCTTCATCAGCCTGGCGGACAACCCGCCGGCCATCGACGAGTTCCTGAGCACCCTGGCTCACTACATGGAACCGTACGACATGGAAAACACCAAGGTCGCGGTGCAGAGCACCATGCGCGAGCAGGCCAACTGGAAACTGGTGATCGAGAACAACCGCGAGTGCTACCACTGCAACGGTTCGCACCCGGAACTGCTCAACACCCTGCTGGAATGGGACGACGTCACCGACCCGCGCGCCAGCCAGGCGTTCAAGGATCAGGTTGCCGAGTGCACCACCCGCTGGGACAAGGACAACATCCCTTACGCCCACGCCAGCTTCGGCCTGCGCAACCGCATCGTGCGCATGCCGCTGCTCAAGGGCACCGTATCCATGACCCTGGACGGCAAGCAAGGCTGCAAGAAGCTGATGGGCCGCATCACCGACCCGGATCTGGGCTCGATGCGCATCCTGCACCTGCCGCACTCGTGGAACCACTGCATGGGTGACCACCTGATCAACTTCACCGTGTGGCCGGTCAGCGCCCAGGAGTCGATCGTCATCACCAAGTGGCTGGTACACAAGGACGCGGTCGAAGGCGTCGACTACGACGTAGCCCGTCTGCGCGAGGTCTGGGACGCCACCAACGACCAGGATCGTCGCCTGGGCGAAGAAAACCAGCGCGGTATCAACTCCACCGCCTACCAGCCTGGCCCGTACTCCAAGACCTACGAGTTCGGCGTGATCAACTTCCTCGACTGGTACAGCGAGCGCATGCTCAACAACCTCGACGACACCCCGGCGCAGAACCTGCGTCAGGTGGCGGGCGAGTGATGACCCTCAGCCTCCTGGTGCTGATCGGCCTGACGCTATACGGCGTTCTGGCCTGCAGACCAGGCGCAGGCTGAAGCCCTCGCAATGAACCAACCCCGGCGCGCAAACGCCGGGGTTGTTTTTTGGGGCTGGTACGGCTCACCGCTGGCGAAAAATTAATGCCCTGAACTGGCCATTCGCCATTAAAGTTGTGTCAGATTATTCCGAAACAGCAGTGAAGCCGTCGCCAGTACGGCCTGCTCACCCTTCGGATGGAACTGACTTCATGCCGTCGCTTCGCGCTCTCAGCCTGCAAACCAAGATTTTGCTGGCTTTCACGCTGGTCAACCTGATCAGCATCGCCTCCTTCATCAGCTATGCCCAGTACGTCAAATCCCAGGACATCCGCGAGCAGATGGACAACCGCCTGCGCGCCGCCGCGCATGCCGTGCCACGCCTGCTCGGCAACGACTACCTGGAGCGCACGCGCAAGGCAGATGGCTTGCGCGATGGCGAATACCTGACTCAGGTACGCAACCTGGGTGAATACGCAGCCGAAGTCGGGCTGAAGTTCGCCTACACCATGATGGTCGATAGCGCCCAGCGTGTGTTCTACCTCTCCGACGGTGCCAGCCAGGGAGAAATCGCTGCGGACAACTATGCCAAGCATCTGGACGAATACACCGATGCCAGCCCGGCCGTGCTCGAGGCTGCCCGCAGTGGCCAGCCCCAGTTCGATGAATACACCGACAGCTACGGTACCTTCCGCTCGATCTTCCTGCCCATGCGCACTGCCAGCGGCCAGCCCTACGTCGTCGGCGTCGACGTCACCCTCAGCAGCCTCGACCAGGCCATTGCCGACAGTCTGCACAGCCTGCTGCTGATCGGCGCCGTGACCCTGGCCATTGGCCTGCTGCTGTCCTGGCTGGCCACGCGCATGCTGGTACGCGCCATCCGCCAACTCACCGGCCAACTCAACCAGATCGCACAGAACCGCGACCTCTCACGTCCGCTGGCAGTGACCAGCAACGACGAGCTGGGACAAATGGGCACGCGCCTGTCCAGCCTGCTACAGGATCTACGGCAGACGCTCTCCGCTGCCCTGGGCATGGCCGACAGCAACCAGCAGTTGGCAGAGAACTTCCTGCGCCGCGCCGACGACATCACCCAGCAACTGCAACAGGCCGCACAGCAGTTGGCCGACGTCGACCAGCACGGCCATTCCATCCAGCATGCCGCCGGCGAGTCCTCCACCCATGCCGGCGCCGTGCGCAGCAACCTGGAACGCACCAGCAGCGAACTCAGCCGCGCCCATCAGGAACTGCAAAGCCTGATCACCGAGGTGCACGGCAGCACCCACTCGAACATCGAGCTGGCTGGCGATCTCGACCGCCTCAGCCAGGAAGCGCAACAGATCGGCCAGGTGCTGCAGATGATCGCCGGCATCTCCGAGCAGACCAACCTGCTGGCCCTCAACGCCGCCATCGAAGCCGCCCGCGCTGGCGAGGCGGGTCGCGGTTTTGCCGTGGTCGCCGACGAGGTGCGCAAGCTGGCCAGCCAGACTCAGAGCGTGCTGGGCGACGCGCACAAGGTGATCGATCAGGTCACCGGTGCCATCCGCCAGATCGCCCAGCGCATGGGCAGCACCGCCGAACGCTCGCGCGCCCTCGCCGGCAATGCCGACGAAGCCCTGGACACCCTGGATGCGCTGGTGCGGCAAATGGACGAAGTGAACCTCAACGTCGAGCAGGCCCTGGCCAGCAGCGCGCATATCCAGCATGCCGTGACCGACATGTCCGGCCGCCTGGGACAGATGCGCAACGCCTTCGAACACACGCGCCTGGACGTCGACGCAATCAACGACTCCGCCGCCGAACTGGGCGACACCGCCCGCGCGCTAAGAAGCGGGCTGGGTGTGTTCCGTACCTGACCCGATTCCACACGCTCCCCTCCCCCTCGCGCGGCACAAGCTGTCGCGCGACCGAATCAGCCCCCGTCCAGCACCAACTCGAAACGCTTGCTAGGGTTGTCGTCGAGAAACCGCCTGCGCAGGCAGATCGACCCGGGCGTACGTCCCCCACCCGTCCGGCGCCCGCTCGCAGGTGACCGTGATCAGCGACAGCTTAGCTCTTGCCGAAAATAGGCACGAACCTCCGACAGAGACGCTTCCCTTCCTTGGGCAAGCTGACCCGAACCGCAGCAGACAGCTCGATTGCATGACGCCTGTCAGCGGGCATTGCTCAGTATGCTTCGGCGTGCTATGACTTTGTACAACTCTTGTATAACTTTCACGCCGAGTGAGACAACGCACAAAGAGCCGACCACACCCTCCGGGAGACCCGCAATGTGGCTAAAACGCTTACAACAAGAAAGGGCCTCAAAGCCCATTGAGTCTCCGGAGCTCTCGGCTATACGCCAGAGCATGGCGATGATCGAGTTCGATCCTCAGGGCGTCGTCCTGACTGCCAACCCGATTTTCCTGAGCGTGGTGCACTATTCCCTCGATGAGGTGGTCGGCCAGCACCATCGCATATTTTGCTCACGCAGCCAGACGGAAAGCCCGGAATACGGCAAATTCTGGCAGCGCCTGCGGCAAGGCGAACGTTTCAGCAGCCGCTTCTCTCGCCGCACACGCGAGGGTAGCGAGATTTGGCTCGAAGCCACCTACATGCCGGTACTGAACGATCAGGGAGCGGTCATCAAGGTGATCAAGATTGCCTCTGACATCACCCGCCAAGTACAGCTCGAACAACAGCACAGCAGCTATCTGGAGGCCATCAACCGCTCCATGGCGGTGATTGAATTCAGCCTGGATGGCCATGTACTGCATGCCAACCAACGTTTCCAAGAGCTGATGGGCTACCGCGAGGATGAGATAGCAGGTCAGCATCACCGCATCTTCTGCCGCCCGGAAGATAGCCGCAGCGATGCTTACCGCCAGTTCTGGGCGCGCCTGAACAGAGGCGAATACATAGCGGATCGTTTCTGCCGAGTAACCAAGCAGGGTCGCCAGGTCTGGCTGCGCGCGACTTACAACCCTCTCTACGATGCAAACGGCAAGATCTATGGCTTCGTCAAGTTTGCCAACGACATCACTGCACAAGTGGAGCGTCGCGATGCCGAAGCCAGTGCAGCACAGTTGGCACATGACATTGCCAAGGAAACCGACGTTACCGCCAACCATGGCACTCAAACGGTGATAGAAACCGTGGCAGCAGTGAATGAAATTGCCAACGAACTGACCACCGTCGCCGAGCAGATCGAAGGCCTGAACAAACAGTCCGAGCAGATAAGCAGCATTGTCCAGGTCATCCGCAGCATTGCCGATCAGACCAACTTGCTGGCACTCAATGCCGCCATCGAGGCAGCGCGGGCAGGCGAGCAAGGCCGGGGCTTTGCCGTTGTGGCCGACGAAGTCAGACAACTGGCATCGCGTACCAGCCAGGCCACTCAGGAAATCAACAACGTCGTGCAGCAGAACAACCAACTTACGCGTATGGCGGTGTCCAGCATGGCCACAACCCGAGGCCGCGCACGGGACAGCGTCACCCTGGTCAACCAGGCGGGCGAAGTGATACAGGACATTCGCAATGAGTCCCAGCGCGTCGTCGAGGCTGTCGCCAAGCTTTCCGTGACCTTCAGCGACTGACGCTCGCCCAATAAAAAGCCCCGCCAGATCGCTCTGGCGGGGCTTTTCAGTTACAGCGCTAAGCTAGCCGCATCAAGCCTTGTTGGCTTTCTTGGCAGCGCGGGTGCGCTCGCCTTCGTCGAGGATCTTCTTGCGCAGACGGATCGACTTCGGCGTCACTTCGCACAGCTCGTCGTCCTGAATGAACTCCAGCGCCTGCTCCAGGGTGAAGCGAACCGGCGGCACCAGGGCGATGGTTTCGTCTTTACCCGAAGCACGCATGTTGTCGAGCTTCTTGCCTTTGGTCGGGTTCACGCCCAGGTCGTTGTCGCGGCTGTTCAGACCGACGATCTGACCGTTGTAGATCTCCTGGCCGTGCTCGACGAACAGCTTGCCGCGCGCCTGCAGGGTCTCCAGGGAGTAGGTCAGCGCCTTGCCGGTGTCGATCGACACCAGTACGCCGTTCTGACGGCCAGACATGGTGCCCGGCTTGACGGTGTCGTAGCGGTCGAAGATCGAGGTCAGGATGCCAGCACCGTTGGTCAGGGTCAGGAACTGGTTACGGAAACCGATCAGACCGCGAGCCGGGATGTTGTATTCCAGGCGCACGCGACCTTTGCCGTCCGGCGACATGTTGGTCAGGTCGCCCTTACGCAGGCCCATTTCTTCCATGACCTTGCCCTGGGATTCTTCAGGGATGTCGATGGTGACGTTCTCGAACGGCTCCTGCTTGACGCCGTTCACTTCACGGATGATTACTTCCGGACGGCCAACGCCCATTTCGAAGCCTTCGCGACGCATGGTTTCGATCAGAACCGAGAGGTGCAGCTCACCACGGCCAGAGACCTTGAACTTGTCGGCGCTGTCGCCTTCTTCAACGCGCAGGGCCACGTTGTACAGCAGCTCCTTGTCCAGACGCTCCTTGATGTTGCGGCTGGTGACGAACTTGCCTTCTTTACCGCAGAACGGCGAATCGTTGACCTGGAAGGTCATGGAAACGGTCGGCTCGTCAACGGTCAGCGGCTTCATCGCCTCGACATGGTTGATGTCGCACAGGGTGTCGGAGATGAACAGCTGATCCATACCGCTGATGCAGACGATGTCGCCGGCAGTGGCTTCTTCAACGTCGACGCGGTGCAGACCGTGGTGGCCCATCAGCTTGAGGATACGGCCGTTACGCTTCTTGCCGTCAACGTCGATGGCGGTTACCGGAGTGTTCGGCTTGATCTTGCCGCGAGCGATACGGCCAACGCCGATGATGCCGAGGAAGCTGTTGTAGTCCAGCGCGGAGATCTGCATCTGGAACGGGCCGTCGAGGTCGACGTTCGGCGCCGGTACGTGGTCGACGATGGCCTGGTACAGCGGGGTCAGGTCTTCGGCCATGGCGGTGTGGTCGAGACCGGCGATGCCGTTCAGGGCGCTGGCATAGACAACTTGGAAGTCGAGCTGCTCATCGGTGGCGCCGAGGTTGTCGAACAGGTCGAAGATCTGATCCATGACCCAGTCAGGACGCGCGCCCGGACGGTCGATCTTGTTGATCACGACGATCGGCTTGAGACCGGCTTCGAAGGCCTTCTTGGTCACGAAGCGGGTTTGCGGCATCGGGCCGTCCTGGGCGTCAACGACCAGCAGTACGGAGTCGACCATCGACATCACGCGCTCAACTTCGCCACCGAAGTCGGCGTGGCCGGGGGTGTCGACGATATTGATGCGGTAGTCGTTCCACTTGATGGCGGTGTTCTTGGCCAGAATGGTAATGCCGCGCTCTTTTTCCTGGTCGTTGCTGTCCATCACGCGCTCGTCGTTGAGCTCGTTACGCTCAAGGGTGCCGGATTGACGCAGCAGGGCGTCGACGAGGGTGGTTTTGCCATGGTCGACGTGGGCGATGATGGCGATGTTGCGCAGTTTTTCGATCACTGTATGTATCTCGATCAGAGGATTTCGGTGTGTCGCCCAGCCTGGACGACGAATATGAAGAAATTGGAATCAGCGGGCCGAACAAGCCACCTGGGCAAGCGAGCAGTCGGGAGGGCGATGGCGGATACTTCCGCCATTCAACCCCGGCGTTCTATGCCGGACGATAAACGCGCACATTGGCGTGTCCCTCGTTCAGCAGGTGATGGGCATGCAGGCGACTCATCACGCCCTTGTCGCAATACAGCAGGTACTGGCGGTTCTCATCCAGTTCCTTGAATTTGTTGTTCAGTGCGTAGAACGGCAGCGCCTGCACCTCGATACCCGGCACGTCCAGCGGCTGATCTTCGGCGGCATCGGGATGACGGATGTCGATGACGATCTGTCCGGCCAGCGCTTCACGCACTTCCTCGATCTGCACGTCCTTGCCCAACTCGTCGATCACCCGATCGATGGGCAGTTGGGTGGCGCGCTCCAGGGCACGGTCGAGGATGGCCATGTCGAACTGCGCCTCCTCCCTCTCTACGCGATAACCGCGCGCCTTGGTGGTCGGGTTGACCGAGATCACGCCACAGTATTCGGGCATGTTCTTGGCGAACTCGGCCGTACCGATCTGCGTGGCGGTATCGATGATGTCCTGCTTGTGGCTGGCGATCAGCGGGCGCATCACCAGCATGTCGGTGGCCGAATCGATCACCGCGAGGTTGGTCAGGGTCTGACTCGACACCTGGCTGATCGCCTCGCCGGTAACCAGCGCCTCGATCTGCAGCTTCTCGGCGATGCGAGTGGCGGCGCGCAGCATCATGCGCTTGAGGATGACGCCCATCTGGCTGTTGTCGACCTTGCCGAGAATCTCGCCGACCACTTCCTCGAACGGCACGCTGATGAACAGCACGCGCTGCGAGCGGCCAAATTTCTGCCAGATATAGTGCGCCACTTCCATCACGCCCAATTCGTGGGCACGGCCACCGAGATTGAAGAAGCAAAAGTGGCTGACCAGGCCGCGACGCATCATCTGATAAGCCGCCACGGTGGAGTCGAAGCCGCCGCTCATCAGCACCAGGGTCTGCTCCAGCGAGCCCAGCGGGTAGCCGCCCAGGCCTTCGTGACGGTTGTGCACCACGAAGAGGCGCTGATCGCGAATCTCCATGCGCACTTCGACGTCCGGCTTCTTCAGGTCGATACCGGCCGCACCACACTCGCGGCGCAGGCGCGAGCCCACATGACGCTCGACATCGATGGAAGAAAACTCATGCTTGCCGCCGCGCTTGCAGCGCACGGCGAAGATCTTGCCCGGCAACTGCTCGGCGTAATGGCGCTTGCAGTGCTCGGTGATGTCGTCCAGATCACCCAGCGGGTATTCATTCACCTCGAGGAACAAACCGATGCCCGGGGTGTTACGCAGGCGTGTGGTCATTTCCTCGAGCAGGCGCGGATCGTCGAGGTCGGTTTCGACCTCCAGATTGTCCCAGACACCGGTCACCCGCACCTCGGGATCGAGATCGCGCAGCACGGAGCGAATGTTCTTCCCCAATTGGCGGATGAACTGCTTGCGCACCGGACGGCTCTTGATGGTGATTTCCGGGAAAACTTTGACGATCAGCTTCATGAAATAGGTGCCCGAACAGGCAGCGGAAAAACAGGGGCGCGGATTATAGCGGAAATTGTTCAAGCTTTGACCAAAAATACTGCCATCAAGCAGATGCGCACCAAAATAGGTCATTCCGATATTTTGCTGATTCAATATGGTGCAAATATAAGCTTCAAACCCACGCGCAGGCCGCGCAGTGCCTGAGTTTCCGGGCCTCCGCCCAATACGGGGCACTGGCATGCAATTTGCTCCCTTGTGAGGCAGGTCGCCCTGAAGGACTATCCCGCCGGGCTTCACCGTACATATCGGGGCTCAACGATAAGAGCCTTTTCCATCTGGAGGACAACATGTCTAAGGCTGTTCAACTGATCAAAGAACACGACGTGAAGTGGGTAGACCTGCGCTTCACCGACACCAAGGGCAAGCAGCACCACGTGACCATGCCGGCCCGTGACGCCCTGGACGAAGATTTCTTCGAGCACGGCAAAATGTTCGATGGCTCGTCCATCCATGGCTGGAAAGGCATCGAAGCCTCCGACATGATCCTGATGCCGGTCGACGAGACCGCAGTACTGGATCCGTTCACCGAAGAGCCGACCCTGATCCTGGTCTGCGACATCATCGAGCCGAGCACCATGCAAGGCTACGATCGCGACCCGCGCTCCATCGCCAAGCGCGCCGAAGAGTTCCTGAAAACCACCGGCATCGGTGACACCGTATTCGTCGGCCCGGAGCCTGAGTTCTTCATCTTCGACGAAGTGAAGTTCAAGTCCGACATTTCCGGCTCGATGTTCAAAATCTACTCCGAGCAAGGTTCCTGGATGACCGACCAGGACGTGGAAGGCGGCAACAAAGGCCACCGTCCGGCCGTCAAAGGCGGTTACTTCCCGGTTCCGCCGTGCGACCACGACCACGAAATCCGTACTGCCATGTGCAACGCCATGGAAGAAATGGGCCTGGTCGTCGAAGTGCACCACCACGAAGTGGCCACTGCCGGTCAGAACGAAATCGGTGTGAAGTTCAACACCCTGGTTGCCAAGGCTGACGAAGTTCAGACCCTGAAGTACTGCGTACACAACGTAGCCGACGCCTACGGCAAGACCGCTACCTTCATGCCGAAGCCGCTGTACGGCGACAACGGTTCGGGTATGCACGTGCACATGTCGATCGCCAAAGACGGCAAGAACACCTTCGCTGGCGAAGGCTATGCCGGCCTGTCCGAGACCGCTCTGTACTTCATCGGCGGCATCATCAAGCACGGTAAGGCCCTGAACGGCTTCACCAACCCGTCGACCAACTCCTACAAGCGTCTGGTTCCGGGCTTCGAAGCGCCGGTCATGCTGGCCTACTCGGCTCGTAACCGTTCCGCTTCGATCCGTATTCCGTACGTTGCCAGCCCGAAAGCTCGCCGTATCGAAGCACGCTTCCCGGATCCGGCTGCCAACCCGTACCTGGCCTTCGCTGCCCTGCTGATGGCCGGTATCGACGGCATCCAGAACAAGATCCACCCGGGCGATGCTGCTGACAAGAACCTGTACGACCTGCCGCCGGAAGAAGGCAAGCTGATCCCGCAAGTGTGCGGCAGCCTGAAAGAAGCCCTGGAAGAGCTGGACAAGGGCCGCGCGTTCCTGACCAAGGGCGGCGTGTTCTCCGACGACTTCATCGATGCCTACATCGAGCTGAAGTCCGAAGAAGAAATCAAGGTACGTACCTTCGTACACCCGCTGGAATACGACCTGTACTACAGCGTCTAAGCCAGTTTGCGCCGCCTCGTGCGGCGCTCCCGAAAGCCCCGCCCGGCTTTGCCTGGCGGGGCTTTTTTATTTTGTGCGGGGCTGCTTGATGCCGGACTGGCAATACGGTGTTGATTGTTCTTCTGTCTGTTCCTGATTGCCGCGGTTTGGTTGATGTCTTTGGTTTCGCCCTCCCGGGCGAGCAACCGTGCCCCGGATGGCCGGCCCGACAAAAGTCACCAAAACCCTCCGCCCGGTCATCCGGCCCTGGCTGCGCCAGGGTTCGCTCACTC
>NZ_JBMDJU010000029.1:0-50741 GCF_057809355.1 Pseudomonas sp. FG29
GAACCAACGCATGGCAGGATCAAAACCTGCTGCCTTACCGCTTGGCGACGCCCCTATATTCTGTGTCGAATGTCGTGCGACTCGGTTTTCGATGCCTCCCGTGGGAGGTTATGGCAGGGGCGGCTGGATTCGAACCAACGCATGGCAGGATCAAAACCTGCTGCCTTACCGCTTGGCGACGCCCCTGTATCGTATAACCGAATGCTGAGCATTCACTTCTTGGCCAATGCTTGGAGCTTGCGGTGCAACATCGAGATGTTGCGACCTTGAGCGACAAAGCTCGGCAGAGTGCCTGGAAGTTGGCGGGCGACTTTATCAGCATCGTCCCGATTTGGGAAGCTCCCAAATACGCAAGCTCCAGTGCCGGTCAATCTAGCTGGAACAAATTTGTTCAGCAAGATCAAAGCGTTACGAACTTCTGGGTAACGCTTCTCTACAACCGGCTGGCAGTCGTTTCGACCACCCCCCGCAAGAAGGCTGCGAACTTTAATGGGCGGCGTATCGCGTGTCAACTCGGGCGAGCCGAAAACTTCTGCTGTGCTTACAAAGACTTGCGGTATGGCGACGAGAAACCAGGGCTCGTCCAGTTCCACCGGGGTCAGGCGCTCGCCAACGCCCTCGGCGAAGGCCGCGTGGCCGCGCACGAATACCGGCACGTCGGCGCCCAGGGCCAGGCCTATTTCGGCCAGGCGATCCTCGCCCAATTGGGTGTTCCACAGGTGATCGAGGCCGACCAGGGTGGTGGCGGCGTCCGAACTGCCGCCGCCGATGCCGCCGCCCATGGGCAGGCGCTTGTCCAGCCAGATATCGGCGCCGAGCCTGGTGCCGGAGGCCTGCTGCAGTCTTCTGGCGGCGCGCACGATCAGGTTGCTGTCATGCGGTACGCCGTCGATGGGGGTGTGCAGGTGGATTTCGCCGTCCTGGCGCACGCTGAAACCCAACTCGTCGCCGTGGTCGAGGAATTGGAACAGGGTCTGCAGCTCGTGATAGCCGTCGGGGCGGCGGCCGAGGATATGCAGCATCAGGTTGAGCTTGGCGGGGGCGGGCAGGGTGAGTTCGGCGTGGGTGGGGATGGCGGTCATAGGTGGCATGGACGACGTAGCCCGGATGCAATCCGGGGCTTGGTGGCGATGGTTCCCGGATTTCATCCCGGCTACTGGGTCTGCTTGGGTCTAAAAAGCGTCGCGGCTAAAGCCCCTCCCACAGGGTTTGGAGCGGTTGTCACTCCGGCGTCGTGGGCGGCGCTTTAGCGGCGATTGCTTGGAAAACTATCGCGGCTAAAACGGGATGCCGCTCAGCCGCTCCTACGGGGTTGGGGTGGGCTTACTGGCCGAGCTGGCGCGGTTGCCAGTCCTTGATCACCAGGGTCACGTCCAAATCCTGGCCGTGCAGCTTCAGGCGGTCGGGCAGGGCGTAGCCGTTCTGCTCGGTGTAGCTGAGGTACTCGACCTGCCAGCCGTCCTGCTCCAGGCGAGCCAGGTGGCTGGCGCCATCCAGGGTGATGCGGCTCTTGCTCTCAGGCGCGGGCAGGCCGCGTATCCACCAGAGCAGGTTGGATACCGGCAGTTCCAGGCGCAGTTGTTCGCGCAGCAGGGCTTCCGGCGACTCGGCCTGGTAGCGACCACGGTTGGCGACTTCCAGCAGGATGTCGCCCGGGCGGCCGGTCAGGCGTGCAGCGCCGCCGCCCAGTGGGCCGGACAGGCGGATGTCGTAGTAGTCCTGGCGCTGCAGCCAGAACAGCGTGGCACTGCCGGAGTCACGCGGGGCGCGAATGCCGATCTTGCCGTTGATCTGCCAGCCGTCGAGCTGGGCGATCTGCTGCTTGTGGGCTTGCCACTGGGCAGGGTCGCCCTTGCCGTCGACGACTTCGCGCGAGGTCAGGCCGGCGCAGCCGGCGAGCAGGGCAATAAGGCTGAATACGAGCAGGTTGCGCAACATCAGAGTTTCTCGGAACCGGTCAGGCGCAGCAGCGTGCTACGCAGAATGGGGCTGTCGGGGTTGCCTTCCAGGGCGGCGCGCCAGACGCGCTTGGCTTCGTCCTGGCGGCCCTGTGCCCAGAGCACTTCGCCGAGATGGGCGGCGACTTCGTGGTCGGGGAATTTCTTCAGCGCTTCGGTGAGCAGGCGCGCGGCCTCATCGAGGTTGCCCATGCGGTAGTTGACCCAGCCCAGGCTGTCGAGGATGGCCGGGTCGTCCGGGTTGAGCTGGTGGGCGCGTTCGATCAGTTCGCGGGCTTCGGCGTAGCGCGTGGTGCGGTCGGCCAGGGTGTAACCCAGGGCGTTGAGGGCCATGGCGTGTTCCGGCTCGCGTTCGAGGATGAAGCGCAGGTCGGTTTCCAGTTGCGCCAGGTCATCGCGTTTTTCCGCCAGCATGGCGCGGGTATAGAGCAGGTTCAGCTCGTCCGGGAACTGTTCCAGGCCCTGGTTGATGGTGGCCCAGGCTGCCTCGATCTGGCCGGCATTGCTCAGTGCCTCGGCTTCCAGCAGGTAGAGCTGGATGGCGTAGTCCGGCTGGGCATCGCGCGCCTTGGCCAGGCGCCGCGAGGCCTCTTCGTGGCGGCCTGCGCCGATCAGCAGTTCGGTCTGGCGCTGTTGCGCCGAGAGGAATTCATTGCCGGGGCCGACCAGCGCGTATTCGAGCAGGGCGCTGTCGTTGTCCTTCAGCTCTTCGTAGGCGCGGCCCAGGTTGTAGTGGGCGGCGTCGACGTGGCTGCGGCGTTCGATCAGTTCTTCCAGGTAGACGATGGCTTCTTCCCAGGCTTCGGCTTCCAGGCACACCAGCGCCAGGGAGAAACGCAGGTCGTCGTCGTTGGGGTTTTCCTGCACCAGCTTGGAGAACTCGCCCTTGGCGTCGTCCAGGCGGTCGTGCTCGACCAGCAGGCGCGCGTAGGTCAGGCGCAGGCGCTTGTCCTCGGGGTTCTGGCGGATGCCTTTTTCCAGCAGTGGCAGGGCTTCCTCGCCACGGCCGAGGCTCTGCAGCAGGCGTGCACGCAGCAGCAGCGGGGAGACTTCATGAGCGCTGGCGGGCTGATCTTCGAGCAGCTCAAGGGCTTCCTCGGCGCGGCCGTCCTGTTGCAGGAGGATGGCCTTGCCGAACAGCAACTGGCTGTTGTCCGGGTATTTGCGCAGCAGGCGGTCGAAGCCTTGCAGCAGGCCGGCGCGGGTGTCCGGGTCGGTTTCCGCCGCAGACAGTGCGAGGAAGTCGAAGTGGGTGTTGCCCTGACGTTGCAGCACCTGCTCCATGAAGGTCATGGATTCGTCATAGCGGCCGGCGCGCGCCAGCTGCACGGCGGCGGCACGCTGTGCGTCGATGTCGGTCGGCGCGGCATCGGCCCAGATCAGCGCGCTGTCCAGCGCGGCCTGATCGGCACCGAGGTACTCGGCGATGCGAAACGCCCGCTCGGCGACGCCCGGGTCATGCGTGGCCTGAGCCTGCTGCACGTAGTTGCCGAGGGCGATGTCGAAGCGGTTGCGCTGCCCGGCCAGCTCGGCGGTCAGCAGCGAATAGAGCGTCTCTTCGCTGAAGGAGCTGTATTCGTCCGGTGCCGGCTTGGCGACCTGGTCGGCTTCCTGGATCGGCGGGGTGCCGTCCGGCTCGTTGGGGGCAAAGGTCTGGCAACCGCTGAGGATGGCGAAAGCAGTGATTAACGCGAAGGATCTATTCATAGTGCCTTGTCGTGCATGATGGCGGGCGGGGCACTGCCACGTTCTGGCGGCCCTGCCCTGGCGACTGTCGCGGCATCATGACACAAGCCTCGGGGCAAGCCCATGGGGCGGGTGATGTCGCGACGCGTCTATTGGGACAATAGGTCGCGGGAGTTGTTCTCGCCGAAGCGAAGTAGGACAATTGCCGGCTTCCGTATTGCCCCTCAGCGACCCTGCATGGCCTTCATCGCCCTCGGTATCAACCACAAGACCGCTTCGGTAGAGGTGCGCGAGCGCGTGGCCTTCACCCCCGAACAACTGGTCGAGGCGCTGCAGCAGCTGTGTCGGCTGACCCCTAGCCGCGAGGCGGCGATCCTCTCCACCTGCAATCGCAGCGAGCTGTATCTGGAGCAGGAGCACCTGCAGGCCGACGAAGTGCTCAAGTGGCTGGCCGACTATCACCGCCTGAGCCTGGACGAGTTGCGCGCCTGCGCCTACGTGCACAGCGACAACGACGCCGTGCGGCACATGATGCGCGTGGCCTGCGGGCTGGATTCGATGGTGCTGGGCGAGCCGCAGATCCTCGGTCAGCTCAAGTCCGCCTACGCCGTGGCGCGCGAGGCCGGCACCGTCGGCCCGTTGCTCGGGCGTTTGTTCCAGGCCACCTTCAGTACCGCCAAGACCGTGCGCACCGACACCGCCATCGGCGAGAACCCGGTGTCCGTGGCCTTCGCTGCCGTGAGCCTGGCCAAGCAGATCTTCGCCGACCTGCACCGTAGCCAGGCGCTGCTGATCGGCGCCGGCGAAACCATCAGCCTGGTCGCACGCCATCTGCACGACCAGGGCATCAAGCGTATCGTCGTCGCCAACCGCACGCTGGAGCGCGCCAGCCAGTTGGCCGAGCAGTTCGGCGCGCATGCCGTGCTGCTCTCGGACATCCCCGACGAACTGGCGCACAGCGACATCGTCATCAGTTCCACGGCCAGTCAGTTGCCGATTCTCGGCAAGGGTGCGGTGGAAAGCGCGCTGAAAAAGCGCAAGCACAAACCGATCTTCATGGTCGACATCGCCGTACCGCGCGATATCGAGCCGCAGGTGGGTGAGCTGGACGACGTTTACCTCTATACCGTCGATGACCTGCACGAAGTCATCGAGGAAAACCTCAAGAGCCGCCAGGGCGCGGCGCAGGCCGCCGAAGAGCTGGTGGCCGTCGGCACTGACGACTTCATGCAGCGCCTGCGCGAGCTGGCTGCGGTGGACGTGCTCAAGGCTTACCGCCAGCAGGCCGAGCGTCTGCGTGACGAGGAACTGGCCAAGGCGCAGCGCATGCTGGTCAACGGCGCCAATGCCGAAGACGTGCTGGCGCAACTGGCGCGCGGCCTGACCAACAAGCTGCTGCACGCACCCAGCGTGCGCATGAAGAAACTCACCGCCGAGGGGCGCATCGACGCGCTCAACCTGGCCCAGGAATTGTTCGCCCTCGACGAGAGCGCGCCGCAGGACAAAGGTCTGCAATGAAAGCTTCACTGTTGAACAAGCTGGACAACCTCAGCGACCGCTTCGAGGAACTCACGGCGCTGCTCGGCGATGCCGAGGTGATTTCCAAGCAGAGCCAGTTTCGCGCCTACTCCAAGGAATATGCCGAGATCGAGCCGGTAATCGCCACCTTCCGCGAACTGCGCAAGGTGCAGGGCGACCTCGAAGGCGCGCAGGCGCTGCTCAAGGACAGCGACCCGGATCTGCGCGAGATGGCCGAACTGGAAGTGGATCAGGCCAAGGAGGCGCTGGTTGGCCTGGAAGACAAGCTGCAGCGCATGCTGCTGCCCAAGGATCCCAATGACGGTCGCAACGTCTACCTGGAAATCCGCGCCGGCACCGGTGGCGACGAGGCGGCGATCTTCTCCGGCGACCTGTTCCGCATGTACTCGCGCTATGCCGAGAAGCAGGGCTGGCACGTCGAGGTGCTGTCGGCCAACGAGGGCGAGCACGGCGGCTACAAGGAAGTGATCGCCCGCGTCGAGGGCGACAACGTCTACGCCAAGCTCAAGTTCGAGTCCGGCGTTCATCGTGTGCAGCGCGTGCCGGAGACCGAATCCCAGGGCCGCATCCATACCTCCGCCTGCACCGTGGCGGTATTGCCGGAGCCGGACGAGCAGATGGCCATCGAGATCAACCCGGCCGATCTGCGCGTCGACACCTACCGCAGCTCCGGCGCCGGTGGTCAGCACGTCAACACCACCGACTCGGCGATCCGCATCACCCACATTCCCACCGGCACGGTGGTGGAATGCCAGGAAGAGCGCTCGCAGCACAAGAACCGCGCCAAGGCCATGGCCTGGCTGGCGGCCAAGCTGCAGGATCAGCAGGAGGCGGCCGCGCACAAGGAAATCTCCGAGACGCGCAAGCTGCTGGTGGGCTCCGGCGACCGCTCCGAGCGCATCCGCACCTACAACTTCCCGCAGGGCCGGGTGACCGACCACCGCATCAACCTGACCCTGTATTCGCTGAACGAAGTGATCGCCGGGAGCGTGGAAGCGGTGATCGAACCGCTGCTGGCCGAATACCAGGCCGACCAGTTGGCGGCGCTGGGCGATTGATTGCAGCGGTGCGCATGGCTGACGCCGCGTAGGGTGCGCCGTGCGCACCGTATCCGGAGCAATCCGGGAAGAGCTGACAGCAAGCGCTAACGTAGCGCCGAGCAGTCCCCTCTCCCCTCGGGGAGAGGGTTAGGGAGAGGGGGCGCAATGTACACCCTCTCCCCCGGCCCCTCTCCCGCAAGCGGGAGAGGGGAGAAGAACGCCGCCAGGATGAACCATGGCCACCATCGAATCTTTGCTCGACAGCGCTGACCTGCCCGACTCGCCCACGCCACGGCTGGACGCCGAGCTGCTGCTGGCCGATGCCCTGGGCAAGCCGCGCAGCTACCTGCGTACCTGGCCGGAGCGCGAACTGGATGGCGAGCAACTGACTCGCTTCCACGCAAGTCTGCAACGCCGCCGCCAGGGCGAGCCGGTGGCCTACATCCTCGGTCACCAGGGCTTCTGGAGCCTGGATCTGGAAGTGGCGCCGCATACACTGATCCCGCGCCCGGACACTGAACTGCTGGTGGAATCTGCTCTCGAACTGCTGCCCGCCACACCGCTGAGCGTGTTGGATCTGGGCACCGGCACGGGCGCCATCGCTCTGGCTCTGGCCAGCGAGCGCCCGGCCTGGCAGGTGACCGGGGTGGATCGCGTCGAGGAGGCCGTGGCCCTGGCCGAGCGCAATCGCCAGCGCCTGCAACTGGGCAACGCCCGCTTTCTGCACAGCCACTGGTTCTCTGCCCTGAGCGGGCAGCGCTATGGCCTGATCCTGAGTAATCCGCCCTATATTCGCGCGGATGACCAACACCTCGATCAGGGCGACGTGCGTTTCGAGCCAAGTAGTGCACTGGTGGCCGGCCGTGATGGGCTGGACGATATCCGCGCGATCATCCAGGCTGCGCCAGCGCATTTGCTGCCTGGCGGCTGGCTGCTGCTGGAACACGGCTTCGACCAGGCCGAGGCGGTGCGCGAATTGCTGGCCGCCGGTGGTTTCGTCGAGGTGCACAGCCGGCGAGACCTGGGCGGCCATGAACGTATCAGCCTGGGACGTTTCGAGCATGAGTGAAGCGATGTTGAGCGATGACGAACTGCTGCGTTACAGCCGGCAGATCCTGCTGAAACAGATCGAGGTCGAGGGGCAGTTGCGCCTGAAGCAGGCGCGTGTGCTGATCGTTGGCCTCGGCGGCCTGGGTTCGCCCGTGGCGTTGTACCTGGCGGCTGCCGGTGTCGGCGAACTGCACCTGGCCGACTTCGATACGGTCGATCTGACCAACCTGCAGCGGCAGATAGCCCACGACACCGCCAGCATCGGCCAGACCAAGGTGGATTCGGCCATGGCGCGCCTGGCCGCGATCAACCCGCAGATCAGCCTGGTGCCGCATCGTCAGGCACTGGATGTCGATTCGCTGGTCGCTGCGGTGAGCGCCGTCGATCTGGTGCTGGACTGCTCGGACAACTTCACCACCCGCGAGGCGGTCAACGCTGCCTGTTTCAAGGCGGGCAAGCCGCTGGTGTCCGGCGCGGCGATCCGTCTGGAAGGCCAGCTGTCGGTATTCGATCCGCGCAACGATGCCAGCCCCTGCTACCACTGCCTGTACGGCCACGGCAGCGAGGCCGAGCTGACCTGCAGCGAGGCGGGGGTGGTCGGCCCGTTGGTCGGGCTGGTCGGCAGCCTGCAGGCGCTGGAGGCGCTGAAGTTGCTGGCCGGATTCGGCGAGCCGCTGGTGGGGCGTTTGCTGCTGATCGACGCGCTGGGCAGCCGTTTCCGTGAGCTGCGGGTCAAGCGCGATCCGGCCTGCGAGGTTTGCGGTGAGCGTTAAGGATCGTGGGAGCGAGGACGGCTTGAAATGACTCAGTCGCAAGCGCCAGTTGGCATTTTCGACTCCGGCGTCGGCGGGTTGTCGGTGTTGCGCGAGATTCGCCAACTGTTGCCGCACGAGTCACTGCTTTACGTCGCCGACAGCGGCCACGTGCCCTACGGCGAGAAGAGCCCGGAGTACATCCGCGAGCGTTGCGTGCTGATTACCGAGCACCTGTTGGCGCAGGGCGCCAAGGCCCTGGTGCTGGCCTGCAATACCGCCACGGCGGCGGCTGCCGCCGAGCTGCGTGAGCGCTATCCAGCTTTGCCCATCGTCGGCATGGAACCGGCGGTCAAGCCGGCAGCGGCCGCTACGCGCTCGGGCGTGGTCGGCGTACTGGCCACCACCGGCACACTGAAGAGCGCTCGTTTCGCCGCCTTGCTCGATCGCTTCGCCAACGATGTGCGCGTGGTCACCCAACCCTGCCCGGGGCTGGTGGAGTGCATCGAGGCCGGTGAGCTGCAGGCGCCGGCAACCCGCGAGCTACTGCAGGGCTATGTCGCGCCGTTGCTGGCCGAGGGCTGCGATACGCTGATCCTCGGTTGCACCCACTACCCCTTCCTGCGTCCTCTGTTGCACAGCCTGGTGCCGGAGAGCGTGAGCCTGGTGGACACCGGCGCTGCAGTGGCGCGGCAACTGCAGCGTTTGCTCGATCAGCATGATCTGCGGGCGCTCGGCCCGGCTCAGCCGACGCGTTACTGGAGCAGCGGCGAGCCGGAAAAACTGCGTCGGGTGCTGCCCGTTTTACTGAACGATGACAGCGAAGTCGCTTCGCTTTAGCGATGTTCGGCGGAATTTATCTTTGCCTCATTCCCAAAGCTTCTATAGTTTGTAGCGAGCCAGATACAACACTTCTCGCTAAAAGGAATCAATCATGAAGAAGTTCTGTGCCTTTGCGGCGTTGGCGGTCTTTTCGTTCGGGGTGAGCCATGCCGCGCAAGCGGCGGACGTGACGGCGGCAATCGGTCAGTCTGGCGACTCCACCATGGTCTATCGACTGGGTGCGCAGTGGGACTGGGACAAGAGCTGGATGCAGAGCAGCGTCGGTCGCCTGACCGGCTACTGGGATCTGGGTTACACCTACTGGGACGGTGACAAGACCGCCAGCAACCACAGCCTGTCGTTCGCACCGGTATTCGTCTACGAGTTCGCTGGTCAGAGCGTGCGCCCCTACGTCGAGGCCGGTATCGGCGTGGCGGCTTTCTCCAGCACCGAGCTGGAAGATAACGACCTGGGCTCTTCCTTCCAGTTCGAGGATCGTCTGGGTGTCGGCCTGCGCTTCTCCGGCCAGGAAATCGGCCTGCGCGCCATTCACTATTCCAACGCCGGGCTCAAGCAGCCCAACGATGGCGTCGAAGCCTACACCCTGCATTACCGCATGAGCTTCTGAATAAAAAAGACCGGGCGAGCCCCGGTCTTTTTCATCGTGCCTTTTGTACCGTTATCGATAGGCCTGGGCGATGCCTCGACGTTCTTCCAGGCATTCGCTGGCGCCCAGCTCGAACTCCCGGCAGATCAGTGGGCGCACCTCGTAGATGGTGCAGCGCATGCTATTGCGATCCAGCGCCGCGCACCAATTGTCGTCCAGGCGCCGCATCACCTCGCCACCCCACTGGTCGGTCTCGATGAAGCGCTGGGGGATGTCGGTATCGCCAAACAGCATCACCTCCAGTTGGCAGCAGCAGGCTGCACAGGTGCTGCAACTGATCTCGGGCTCGGTGGGCAGTTGGGTATGGGGGATGGTCTGGCTCATGGCGTCGCAGTGTACGCCATGCGGTGGATACGCGGGGCATGGGCAGACAGGGGGCGTGCCGCCATTTCCGCTGGTAGCAAGCCGCTTTTCGTAGGAGCCCCGCCCCGGGGCGAAGCCTTTGAGGCCGTGCCGCGCGGGTTCGCGGCGGGGCGCCGCTCCTACAGGTGCAGGCGTCGGAGCATTTCATGGGAGCCCCGCCTAGGGGCGAAGCCTTTGAGGTCGTGCCGTGCGGGTTCGCGGCGGGGCGCCGCTCCTACAGGGTTGTCGGCTAGGCCGATTGGCGGCTGCGCAGGCTTTGTTCGTACTGTGCGCGATAGAGTTTGGCGAAGCCATGCAGCACGGGCATTACCGCTGCCCAGATCACGGCCAGCAGGGCCAGGGTCGGCGTGGTGCCCAGTGGCAGGCCGACACCGGCAAGCTGTGCACCACCGTAGTAGGACAGCGGCGCACCGATGGCGCCGAGCAGGCTGGCGCGCCACCAGGGTTGCGCCGTCCAGGCCAGGCAATGGTTGAGGGTGGTCGCCAGCAACGGCCAGAGCAGGGCCAGCCACAGTGGGATCAGTTGGCGCTGCGCGCCGAAGTCGTAGACCCCCAGGTTGAGCAGGAAACTGTCCAGCGCGCTGCCCGCGAGAAAGATGCTGAGCAGCAGCTTGCCTTCCGCTGGCCAACTGCTGATCCACAACAGATGCACCGCCAACACGCCGGCCACTACCAGCAACCAGGGGCTGTCGCCGCCCAGCACGCAGGCGAACCAGCCAAGCTGGAACAGGAGGGCGTTGGCGAGCAGCTTAGACATCGAGGTTTCCTAGCAGGGGGGCAGGCCGCGCCGAGGGTTTGGCCAGCAGCAGTTGGGCGGTGCCAATGGTGCGTTCCAGGAAGCCACCCTCGCAATAGCACAGGTAGAACTCCCACAGGCGGTAGAAGTAATCGTCGTAGCCCAGCTGTTCCAGCTTGTGCCGGGCGCGGCGCAGGTTGTCGTGCCACAGGCGCAGGGTGCGCGCGTAGTGCAGACCGAAGTCTTCCATGTGATGCAGGTTGAGGTCGGTATGGCGGCTGACCACCTCCAGCATCTTGTGCACCGACGGCAGGGCGCCGCCGGGGAAGATGTAGCGCTGAATGAAGTCGACGCTGCGGCGTGCCTGTTCGTAGCGCTGATCGCGGATGGTGATGGCCTGCAGCAGCATCAACCCGTCCGGCTTGAGCAGGCGCGCGCACTGCTCAAAGTAGGTGGGCAGGAAGCGGTGGCCGACGGCCTCGATCATCTCGATGGAGACCAGCTTGTCGTACTGGCCGGTCAGGTCGCGGTAATCCTCGAGCAGCAGAGTGACACGATCTTCCAGACCCAGTTCGCGGATGCGTCGTTCGGTATGGGCGTACTGTTCGCGTGACAGGGTGGTGGTCGTCACCCGGCAGCCGAAGCGTGTCGCAGCATGAATGGCCATGCTGCCCCAGCCGGTGCCGATCTCCAGCAGGTGGTCGCCGGGTTTGAGCTCGAGCTTCTGGCAGATGCGTTCGAGCTTGTTCAGCTGGGCTTGCTCCAGGCTGTCCTCGTCGCTGCGGAACATGGCCGCCGAATACATCATGGTCGGGTCGAGGAATTGCTCGAACAGGTCGTTGCCCAGATCGTAGTGCGCGGCGATGTTGCGCCGCGAGCCACTGCGAGTGTTGCGGTTGAGCCAGTGCAGGCCCTGGATCAACGGGCGACCCAGGCGCGCCAGGCCACCTTCCATGGCATCGAGCACGTCGAGGTTGGCGACGAAGATGCGGATCACCGCCGTCAGATCCGGCGTGCTCCAGTAGCCGTGGATATAGGCCTCGCCGGAGCCGATCGAGCCGTTGCCGGCCACCAGGCCCCAGACGGCCGGGTCATGCACCTTGATCTCGGCGCGCAGGCGTGAATGCGGGTCGCCGAAGTGCAGGCTGTCGCCGGCCTCCTGGATGACCAGCAGGCCGTGTCGCAGGTTCTGCAACTGGCGCAGCACGGCGCGGCGCAGCAGGCCGGCGCCGATACCGTTGCCGCTGCGTACCAGGTTCTTCGCGGAGTTCAGGCTAGAGCTTTTCATGAGGCATGTCCTTCGCTAGCGGGCGGGCAACGCGGAAGCTGCCTTCCGCGGGCCTGTGGTCGAAAATAGGGATGCGTTTGAGCAGCAGGCGCAGGGCCTGCCAGTAGATGGCCAGCAAGGTCTTGCCGGTCATCCAGGGAAAACTGAGCAGGTAGCGGTGCAGGCTGGCGCGAGTCAGTGGCTGGCGCTGCAGGGCCAGGCTGGCATCGAACACCTTGGTCTCACCCTGCCAGTCGGCCATATGCACGCCCAGGCGCTCGCCCACCGGGCTGAGGCTCATGCGGTACTCCAGCTCGCGCGGCAGGAAGGGCGAGACGTGGAAGGCCTTGTCCACGCGAACCTGTTGGCGCCCCTCGCCTGTGGCCGGCAGGACGTAGTGATAACGTTCGCGCCAGGGCGTGTTGCTCACTTCGCAGAGCACTGCCATCAGCCGCTGTTCGGCGTCGTGGCAGTAGAAGATGCTCACCGGATTGAACGCCAGGCCCCAGCTGCGCGGTTGCGTCAGCACGCAGATACGTCCTTGCGGGCGGATGCCGAGTGCCTCCTGTACGCGGTCGCGCACGGCCTCATGCAGCGGCGTGCCCTGGCGCGTGGCCTCGGGCAGGTAGTCGGTTTCGCGGAAAGTGAAGGGCGCCCAGCGACTGGCACCGGCCAGGCGTGACAGGGCGAACAGTTGCGCCTGTTCGCTCAGATCCAGGTACAGCAGGCCCATGCGATAGCGGAAGGCATGCGCGCGCGGGGCGAAGCGGCGATGCTGCACCCAGCCGCTGTACAGGGCGCTGATCACCAGCTTTCCCCCAGCTCGCGCGCCACGCGCAGCCCGCTGACCACGCCGTCTTCGTGGAAGCCGTTGGCCCAGTAGGCGCCGCAGTAGTAGCTGTGCGGTGCGGCGAGCAGTTCCTGCCAGCGCGCCTGCGCGGCGATGCCGGCCAGGCTGTATTGCGGGTGAGCGTACTGGAAGCGGCCGAGGATCTTGCTGGGGTCGATGGCGGCAGTCTGGTTGAGGCTGACGCAGAAGGTACTGTCGCTGTCGATACCCTGCAGGATGTTCATGTCGTAGGTGACCGCCGCCGGGTGCTCGCTGGGGCCGCCCAGGCGGTAGTTCCAGCTGGCCCAGGCCAGAGGGCGCTTGGGCAGCAGGCGGGTGTCGGTGTGCAGTACCACGTCGTTGTTGGCGTAGGGCAGGGCGCCGAGGATCTCGCGCTCAAGCGGGGTCGGTTCGGCCAGCAGCGCCAGGGCCTGGTCGCTGTGGCAGGCGAACACCACCTTGTCGAAACGCTCGCTGCCGGCGGCGCTGTGCAGGGTCACGCCCTCGGCATCACGCTCGACGCGCAGCACCGGGCAGTTCAGACGAATACGCTCGGCGAAGCTGGCGGTCAGTGGCGCCACGTAGCTGCGCGAGCCCCCTTCGACCACGTGCCACTGCGGGCGATTGCTCACCGACAGCAGGCCGTGGTTCTTGAAGAAACGCACGAAGAACTGCAGCGGGAAGGCGAGCATGTCGACCAGCGACATCGACCAGATCGCCGCACCCATGGGCACGATGTAGTGGTCGATGAAGCGCCGGCCATAGCCGTTCTGGGTGAGGTAGTCACCGAGCGTCATGTCGGCGGCGATGCGGCCCTGGTCGAGGTCGTCCAGAGCGTTGCGGTTGAAGCGCAGGATGTCGCGCACCATGCCCCAGAACGCTGGCGATACCAGGTTGCTGCGCTGGGCGAACAGGGTGTTGAGGTCGTGGCCGTTGTACTCCGTACCGCTCACCGGATCGCTGACCGAGAAGCTCATCTCGGTGGGCTTGAAGGGCACGCCCAGTTCGTTCAGCAGGCGGATGAAGTTGGGGTAAGTCCAGTCGTTGAAGACGATGAAGCCGGTGTCGATGGCGTAGGGACGGCCATTCACCTCGACGTCGACGGTATGGGTGTGGCCGCCGATCCAGTCGCTGGCCTCGAACACCTGGATGTCGTGGTGGCGGTTGAGCAGGTAGGCGCAGGTCAGGCCGGCGATACCGCTGCCGACGATGGCGATTCTCATGGAGTGTCCTCGTTGCGTGCCAGGTGCCGGCCGATGGCCAGTTGCAGGCGGCTGGGCAGGCTGCCGAGCAGTTTCAGCACGGTGATGAAGGGAGTGGGGAAGGCGATTTCGTGCGGGCGTTTGTCCAGGCGTTCGGCGATGTGCCGCGCGGCGCGCTGCACCGGCCAGCGCATGGGCATGGGAAAGTCGTTCTTCTGCGTCAGCGGTGTGTCGACGAAGCCGGGGCTGACCAGGGTGACGTCGATGCCTTCCGCCGCGAGGTCGACACGCAGGCTCTGCAGCAAGTAGCGCAGGGCTGCCTTGGAGGCACCGTAGGCCTCGGAGCGCGGCAGAGGCAGGTAGGTCACCGAACTGCCGACGCCGACCAGATGCGGACGCTGACCATTGCGCAGCAGGGGCAGCGCGGCCTCGATGCAATGGCTGGCGGAGAACAGGTTGGCGCTTACCACGCGCTCGATCATCGCCGCCTCGAACTGGCGCACCTCGACGTATTCGCAGGTGCCGGCATTGAGGATCGCGCAGTCCAGCGCGCCCCAGACCTGTTCGATGCGCTGGCCGATGGCGCGCACCTGGGCGGCATCGGTGAGGTCGCCCGGGGCAACCAGCACGCGCTCTCCGTAGCGCTTGGCCAGCGCCTGTAGCGGCTCGATGCTGCGGGCACTGAGTGCGACGCGATGGCCAGCGCTCAGCAGCTCTTCGGCCAGCGCCGCGCCGATACCGCTGCTGGCGCCGGTGAGCCAGATGCGTTTCATGCCAACCTCCGCTTCAGCCAGCCGATGACCCCGCCGAGCAACGGCAGGTGTTCGTAGAGCAGGGCACCGGCGTCAAAATAGTCGCGGTGCTGGTAGACCTTGTCGCGCCAGCGCAGGTGCGAGCAGCCCTCGACGGCGATCTCGGCCCCGCCGCGCAGACGTGGATGGCGATAGCGCATGGTCCAGCGCAGGTAGCCTTCGTTTTCGGCGACCCGGTCGAACCCGTGAAACTCGAACTGCAGGGCCTCGACGTTGGCGTACAACTCGGCGAAGTAGCGCCGCACCGCGCTCAGGCCATGCACCTCGTGCAGAGGATCGCGAAACAGCACGTCATCGCTGTACAGCTCGCCGAGCAGGTCGAGGTTGTCCTTGTTCAGCGTAGCGAAGCGCTCGCCGAACTGGCGGAGAAAGTCGCTCATGCCAGGGCCTCTTCGCTGCCGGCCAGGTTCTTGAAGGCCGCCAGGGCGCGTTCGCGGGAGCGCGACAGATCGACGATCGGGCGCGGATAGCCGCCTGGCGCGAACAGCCCGCCAAGGCTGGCCGGGTCATGAATGTCGCGCTTGTTCAGGCCGGCCAGCTCCGGCACCCATTGGCGGATGAAGCGACCGTCCGGGTCGAATTTCTGCGACTGGCTGATCGGGTTGAAAATGCGGAAGTAGGGGGCGGCGTCGGTGCCTGTCGAGGCGCTCCATTGCCAGCCGCCATTGTTCGCCGCCAGGTCGCCGTCGATCAGATGACGCATGAAGAAGCGCTCGCCCTCACGCCAGTCGATCAGCAGGTTCTTGGTCAGGAACATGGCGACGATCATGCGCAGGCGGTTGTGCATCCAGCCGGTTTCATGCAACTGGCGCATGGCGGCGTCGATGATCGGCAGGCCGGTGCGGCCTTCCTGCCAGGCGGCCAGCTCGTCAGGGGCGTGGCGCCATGGCACCGCTTCGGTTTCCAGGCGGAAGGCGCGGTGCATCGAAACGCGCGGGTAGCCGACCAGGATGTGCTTGTAGAACTCGCGCCAGAGCAGCTCGTTGATCCAGGTAACGACACCGGGATTGCCGCTGTCGAACTCGCCGGCATTGGCCGCCAGCGCCGCATGCAGGCACTGGCGTGACGATACCACGCCAGCGGCCAGGTAGGGCGACAACTGGCTGGTGCCGGGTTTGGCGGGAAAATCGCGCTCGTCCTGGTAGTAGGCGACCTGCTCGTCGGCGAAGCGTGCAAGACGTTGCAGAGCCTCGTGCTCGCCGGCTGGCCAGAGGCTGCGCAGTACCTCGCTGGGTAATGCGAAACCCGTGACCTCGGTCGGCAGTGGATCGCTGGCGATGCTCAATGGCGTTTGCGCCGCCGGTAGCGGGACGATCGCTGGCAGCGCCGCATGCAGGCGCTCGTAGCAGACCCGACGAAACTGGCTGTAGACCTGGAAGTAGCCGCCGGAACGGGTCAACACGCTGCCGGGCGGGAAGAACACCTGGTCGAGGTGGCTGTGCCAGGTGATGGCCTGCTGCGCCAGGTAGGCCGCCACGGTGCGGTCGCGGTGGGTTTCGTTGACGCCATATTCCTCGTTGGCGTGCACCGCGCAGACGTCATGCTCGTGGCACACCTCGGCGATTACCGCCGGTGCTTGCTGCCAGTCCGCGCAGTGACGTACCAGCAGCGGCACGTTCAGCGCCGCTAGCGCCTGGCTCAATTGCGCGAGGTTGCGCAGCCAGAAGTCGACCTTGCTCGGCGCGTCGTCATGACGCTGCCATTGCTCGGGCGTGATCAGGTACAGGGCGAGCGTCGGGCCGGCACGCATGGCCTCGCTCAGAGCGGTGTTGTCCTGGCTGCGCAGGTCAGTGCGAAACCACATCAGTCGGCGCATGGGGTTACCTCGCGAACACCGAGCAGGCCCTGGTTGGTCAGCCAGGCATGTGCAGCCAGGGGGTCGATGGCTGACTGCAGATCGACCAGCGCATCGCGGTGAATGTGGGCGGCGGGGCCGGCGATCAGCAGTGGTACCGGGCATTGTTCGGCCAGGCGCGGCAATTGGCGGCGCACCAGCGTGCCGTCCAGCGCCTGTTCGGCGTAGAGCAGCAGGGCGCGTGGTGCGATGTGTTCCAGGGCTGCCAGCAGTTCGGTGGGCGGCAGCGGCCAGTCGAACACCTCGACCGGGCATTCGCCCGCACTGGCCAGCCAGGCGCTCAACCACAAACCGGGCTCCATCGGGGCTTCACCGAGGTTCATCAGCAGCAGGGGCGGGCCGCCGATCTGGCGATTGCTGTGATAAATGCGCGTGGCCAGCTTGCTGCGCAGCCAGGAAAAGAAGAACACCTGCTCGGCACGCGCGCCGAACTGTCCCTGCCAGCGCTGGCGCAGATCACCGAGCAGTGGCCAGAGCAGTTGCTCGACCAGGGTTGCCGCCGGGTAGAGCGCCAGGGACGCGTTGAAGCGGTCGTCCAGGCGGCGCTCGTCGAGCTGGGCAATGCAACCGAGTAGCTCATTGCGCAAGCGCGACCAGTTGTCCGTGCTCGTCGCCTGCGGAATCTGGCCGTGATCGAGCAGCGCCTTGACCTGGCCGACGGCGACGCCGCGTGCCAGCCAGGAGAGGATGGCGTTGATGCGCTCGAGGTTGGCGGGGGAGTAGAGGCGATGCCCCTTGGGCGTGCGGTAGGGCACGATCAGGCCGTAGCGGCGCTCCCAGGCGCGCAGGGTAACGGCGTTGATGCCGGTACTGCGCGCCACTTCGCGAATGGGCAGGTAACCTTCGTCCAGGGCCTGGCGGTAGTCGTTGCCGATCTCTTCATCGGCGATGTCTTCGGTCGTCATGGGATCACAGCGCATTGCGCAGGCTGAGCGGTTCCGGATGCGGCTGCAGATACGCCTGGTCGGCGATGTAGCGATCCGGGTGGCGGCGGAAATGATGCTTGAGCAGGGTCAGCGGCACGACGAGCGGTACGACGCCATCGCGGTACTGGCCGATCAGTTGCTGCATTTCCTGTTTTTCATCGGGGCTGAGGGCGCGTTTGAGGTAGCCGCTCAGGTGCTGCAGGACGTTGCTGTGGGTGCCGCGCGTGGCGCACTTGCGCAGGGCGGTCATCAGCTCGCTGAAGTAGCGCGGCGCCAGGCTGGCCAGGTCATGCTGGGCAAGGTCGCCGAGCAGGCGGCCGAGGGACTTGTAGCGCGCCGGGTCGGTGGCCATCAGCAGGTACTTGTAGCGCGAGTGGAAGGCGATCAGCGAACGGCGGGTCAGGCCCTCGGCGAGCAGCCGCTGCCATTCGGCATAGGCGTATACGCGGGTGATGAAGTTTTCGCGCAGCACCGGATCCATCAGGCGGCCGGCTTCCTCCACCGGCAGATCCGGATGGCGTGCGCAGAAGTGCGCGGCGAAGATGCCACGCCCCGGCTCGCTGGGGCGACCGCCGTCCTGGTAGACCTTGACGCGAAACAGGCCGCAGGAGGGCGACTGCTGCATGAAGATGTAGCCGCTGATCCCTTGCAGTTCGCCCGCGATGCGCTCGCCATAGCTGGCCAGGGCTTCGGTGACATCGCGCGAGCGATCCACCGTGCCCACGGCGCGCGGCATCTGCGGATCGCCCACCAGGCGGATGGGCTCGCGCGGGGTGGACATGCCGATGCCGACTTCGGGACAGACCTTGATGAAGTCGAAATGCTGGGTCAGCTCGCGGCTGCAGAGCTGCGACAACTTATGGCCACCGTTGTAGCGAACCTCGTCGCCCATGAGGCAGGCGCTGATACCCAGGCTGGGTTTGATCGCTTGCATCGCTGATACCCTCTGAACTTGTACCTTGTAAAGGTCTTGTACAATTATGGGGCAATCATAGGCGTGAAGTTGTACGCATACAAGATTCTTGTACAGCTTTTGTATTGCTTTGTGTAAAGGCTGATCAGCGCCAGCCTTGCTGCCAGCGCTCCATGTCCAGCAACTGATGCCAGTCGATGTGCTCACTGCGCCCGGTCAGCACGGCCTGCAACTCGACGCCGATGATCTGTTCCTGTTCATCGCGCAGCAGTTCGGTGACCAGAAAGTGCCGCTCGCGATTCTGTGGACGGCTGGCCGTCCACTTCGAGAGCAGCAGCTTGCGGGGGTTCAGGCGGCGCCTGGAGTGGGTGTTCATGCCAGGTGTTCGAGCAGACGGCGGGCGGCATCCTGGCCGCTGAGCCAGGCGCCTTCGACACGCCCGGACAGGCACCAGTCCCCGCATGCATAAAGCCCCAGGTCGGCATCAGCCAGGGCGCCCCACTGGTGGGCCTGGGCCGGGCGGGCATAAAGCCAGCGGTGAGCCAGCGTGAGGCTGGGGGGCGGTACGGCGCAGCCGATCATTTCGGCAAAGGCGCCATGCAGTTGCTCGATCACGGCTTCCTTGGGCAGATCGAGATGCTGGCGGCTCCAGGCGCTGGTGGCATGCAGCACCCAGGTGTCGAGCTGACGATCACGGCCTGGCTTGCTGCGATTGCGTGCCAGCCAGTCGAGGGCGCTGTCCTGCACGAAGCAACCTTCGACGCGGGTGTCGAGTGGCGTGTCGAAGGCCAGGGCGACTGCCCAGGTCGGCTCCATCGCCACGCTGGCGGCGGCGCCTGCCAGCTTCGGTGCTGCGGCCAGGAGGGCGCTGGCCTGTGGCGCGGGTGTGGCCACCAGTACGTGGCTGAAGGGGCCATGGCTCTCGCCATCGGCGTCGAGCAGCGTCCAGTACTGGTCGCCGCGAAAGACTTCGGTGATACGGCAGGAGAAGTGCACCGGCAGGGCGCCGAGCAAGGCGCGGGTGATCGCGCTCATGCGCGGGGTGCCGACCCAGCGCACCTGTTCATCCGGTGACGGGCTGAGCTGGCCGGCCTGGCTGTTGTAGAGGCTGGGCGTCCATTCCTCGACCCAGCCGCGTGCCTGCCACTGCTGCACGACCTCGACGAAGCGGCGATCACGCGCGGTGAAATACTGTGCGCCCAGATCGAGGCTGCCGGCGTCGCTGCGCTTGCTGGCCATGCGTCCACCGCTACCTCGGCTCTTGTCGAACAGTTGGACGTCGTGACCCGCAGCGGTGAGTGTCTGGGCGGCAGACAACCCGGCCAGGCCGGTGCCGATGATGGCAATGGATGCGTTCATGGTTACCTCGTCAGCGCTGAATGCTATACAGGCTACGTTTTAGACAAAAGCTATACAAGAATGTTTTGATGTACAGTATTGCCTTCGAGCGCTCCTGCTTAAGGTTTAGGACAAACCCGGCAATGAATAAAGACACTTGTCGCACTGATCGACCAGACTGTGGCAGCGCACTGACCCAATGCCATGCGAGGAGGATGCCATGCATATCCTGTTGACCGGCGGTACCGGGCTGATTGGCCGCGCCCTGTGCGCCAACTGGATCGACAAGGGCCATCGCCTGACGGTCTGGAGTCGTCAGCCAGCCAAGGTGCCGTCGCTTTGTGGTGCGCAGGTACGCGGCATTGCGCAGTTGGAAGAGCTCGACGGCGAAGTCGTGGATGCGGTGATCAACCTTGCTGGTGCGCCGATTGCCGACCGCCCCTGGAGTGACAAGCGCAAGGCACTGCTGTGGGCCAGCCGTGTCGGGCTGACCGAGCAGTTGCTGAGCTGGCTGGCGCAACGCGAGCAACGCCCGTCGGTGCTGCTGTCCGGCTCTGCCGTCGGTTGGTATGGCGATGGCGCTGACCTTGAGCTGCGCGAAGACATGCAGCCGCTGGGCAATGACTTCGCTGCACAGCTCTGCGCAGCCTGGGAGGAAACGGCGCAGCGCGCCGAAGCACTCGGCATTCGCGTGGTGCTGCTGCGTACCGGTCTGGTGCTGGCCCCTGAGGGTGGCCTGCTTGGTCGCTTGCGCACGCCTTTTCGCCTGGGGCTGGGCGGGCGTCTGGGCAATGGGCAGCAGTGGATGCCCTGGATCCATATCGCCGATCAAATCGAGCTGATCGATTTTCTCTTGCAGCATGACGACGCGCGCGGTCCTTATAATGCCTGCGCGCCGCTACCGGTGCGCAACGCCGAATTTACCCGCGCGCTCGGCCAGGCCCTGAGCCGCCCGACCATCTTGCCGGCGCCCGCGTTCGTACTGCGCGCGGCCCTGGGCGAAATGGCCGAGCTGCTGCTGGGCGGGCAACGCGCCTTGCCGAGCCGTTTGCTCGATGCCGGCTTCAATTTCCGTTTTACCCATCTGGATGTGGCGCTGGCAGATCTGCTCGGCCACTGACGTTACCGACTAGGACTTCGCATGACCGATCACGCACTGCTGCTGGTTAACCTGGGCTCCCCGGCGTCCACCGAGGTGGCCGATGTACGGCGTTACCTCAACCAGTTTCTGATGGATCCGTATGTGGTGGATCTGCCCTGGCCGCTGCGCCGCCTGTTGGTCTCGCTGATCCTGATCAAGCGTCCGGCGGCCTCGGCGCATGCCTACGCGTCGATCTGGTGGGAGGACGGCTCGCCCTTGATCGTGCTCAGCCGCCGCCTGCAGGAGGCGATGAAGGCGCACTGGACGCGTGGCCCGGTCGAGCTGGCCATGCGTTATGGGCAGCCGTCCATCGAATCGACCCTGCTGCGCATGGCCGGGCAGGGCATCCGCGAGGTCACCCTGGCGCCGCTCTACCCGCAATTCGCCGACAGCACCACCACCACGGTGATCGAAGAGGCCAAGCGGGTGGTTCGCGAGCATGGGCTGGACATGCGCTTCTCCATCCTGCCGCCGTTCTTCGAACAACCCGAATACCTCGATGCTCTGGTGGCCAGCGCCAAGCCGTATCTGAAGCAGGGCTTCGATCACCTGCTGCTGAGTTTTCATGGCCTGCCGGAGCGCCACCTGCGCAAGCTCGACGCCACCGGCCGCTGCCTGAAGGGGCCGGACTGCTGCCGCACGGCGTCGCCAGAGGTGCTGGCCAAGTGTTATCGGGCCCAGTGCCTGCGCAGCGCCGAGCTGTTCGCCGAGCGCATGGGCCTGCAGGCCGGGCAGTGGTCGGTGAGCTTCCAGTCGCGCCTGGGGCGTGACAAGTGGATCGAGCCCTACACCGAGAATCGTCTGGACGAGCTGGCTGCGCAGGGGGTGAAGAAGCTGTTGGTGATGTGCCCGGCGTTCGTCGCCGACTGCATCGAGACGCTGGAGGAAATCGGCGACCGTGGCCGCGAGCAGTTCGTCGAGGCCGGGGGCGAGAGCCTGCAACTGGTGCCTTGCCTGAACGACCACCCGCAATGGGCGGCAGCCCTGAAAACCCTCTGCGAGCGCGCGCCCGTCGCAGTGTAAGGTCGCGATTCGGCGTCGCTCATGAACAAAAGCCCGCATCTTCGGATGCGGGCTTTTGTTTTCAAGGCTTACCAGCGGCCGTCATGACGCCAGCCACCGTGGTGATAGCGGGGCGGTGGATAGGGCCGATAGCCGGGGGCGACCACCACTGTCGGTGCCGGGTAATAGTAGGCCGGTGGTGGCGGAGGCGGCGGCGCGTAGTACACCGGTGGTGGGGAGTAGTACACCGGTTGCTGCGGGTAGTACACCACGGCTGGCGGCGGTGGCGCCGGCTGATAGACCGGGGCGGGGCGACTGGAAGCAATCACGCCGCCGATGACCGCACCTGCCACCACACCAGCGATGGCGGCATCGCTGCGACCGGACGCCTGGGCAGTGCTCTGGCCGGCCAGCGCCAGGCTGAGCACCAGGCCAGTGATGAGAGGGATGCGCGAGTGCATGTTGGCTATCTCCTGTGAAAGCGGAAGGTCTCCGCCTGATGGATCAGACAGCCTTCATTCAGCTTCGTTACCCGGGCCAGTGTAAGTCTTGCGTAAATATCTGCGGTCGGCGCATGTGTGCTTCATCGCTCAGGCAAGGGAATTTTGCGCTTTACTGGGTATCTGAACGGTGCCGCCTGCTGGCGGGATCGAAGCTGCAGGGATTGGCGCGATGCGTTCAGAACGAAATCGGACACCCCTATCCGCACGCTGGCAGTGGCTGCTGCCGGTGCTGGGGCTGCTGTCGCTGCTCGCCGGCTGCAGCGGGCGCCTGGATAACGACTCGATCATCAACACACGCAACCCGGTCAAACCCGCTGAGTTGCTGCAAACCGACGTCGACCGCATGGCGACGCTGGCCATGCGCAACAACCTCAACAGCCTCTATCGCCTGATGCACAAGCTCTACCAGCGCAACCCGCGCGAATGGCGCAAGAACGCCATGCCGGACAGCGTCAGTATGGAGCGCAAGATCCAGTACGCCATCGAGCACAACGAGGACTGGCCGACCCTGGGTGGTCGGCATGACGTGGCGGCGCTGGATTACGCCCTGAGCCCGGCGTTTCGCGGTGACCGGGTCGCCGCCTTCACCTACGCCATCGGCAGCATGCTGGTCACCGCGCATGGCGGACGCACCGAGTTCTACCTGACCGACAGCTTCAATGCGCAGTTCATTTACAACGCCGCACGCAATCTGGAAAAGGCTGCCTGGATGCTGGGGCAGCGGCGTGACGCCAGCGGTCAGCCCCTGCTGTTGTCCAACGAGGTGTCCGACCTGGGCAGCAACCTCAGTTATGCGGTGGAGTTCGGCAAGATGGTGGCCCGTCTCGATCTCCTCACCCATGTGCTGGAGGAGCGCTACCGGCGCATGGGGGCCAACTATGCGCAGAGTCTGTTCCTGATTAACTTCCTGCCGGTGCAATAGCCTTCACTGCGCCCAGCGCTGCTCGATTCGCTGTAGCGTGCCGTCTTTCCGCAGTTTCACCAGCGCCTCGGAAAACTGCCGCGCGTGCTCGATGTCGCCCTTGGTGAACGCGACGAAGCGCGGCATCTGTGCCAGCGGCCTGGGCAGAATGCGCACACGATCCTGCGCGCGTTGCTCACGGACGAAATACAGCAGTTGCGCGCGGTCTCCGACGATGATGTCGATGCGTCCGGCCAGCAGCATCGACACCAGTTGGCGCGGGTTCTGCGCCGAGATGTCACGGGCCAGGTCGGCCTGATCGAAATCTTCCTGATAGGCGTAGCCGCGCACCTGGCCGATTACGTAGGGGCTCAGATCCTCAAGCGTTTGCCAATCATCAATGGCGGTCTTGGCGGTGGTCATGAATACCGTGGTGCCGGTGCGCAATGGGCCGACCAGCTCGTACTGCGCCTGGCGCTGTGGCGTCCCGGCGAACTGGAAGGCCATGCGTACCTCGCCACGGTCGAGCATGCGTTTGACCCGCTCCCAGGGATACAGGCGAATGTCGTAGGCCACCCCGGTCTGCCGCAGGACGGCATCGACCAGCTCCACGTCCAGGCCCTGAGGCGTCTCGTTTTCATCGGTGACGAAGCTATAGGGCGCGAATTGTTCGTCACCCACCACGCGCCAGGTCTGCGCATGCAGTGCAGGGCTTAGCAGAACCAGCAGAAGGGGGAGCAGATGGCGCATGGGGGTGTTTCCTGGGACTGTCCTGCCTTTGAGGCTAGCACCGAGTGGTGCCGGGCAGGCGGGAAGTCGAAGCGCCGCGAGCGCGGCGCTTGGAGGGTTCAGACCTTGCGGACGAACTCGGACTTGAGCTTCATGGCGCCGATGCCGTCGATCTTGCAATCGATGTCGTGATCGCCGTCGACCAGGCGGATGTTCTTCACCTTGGTGCCGACCTTGACCACCAGCGACGAGCCCTTGACCTTGAGATCCTTGATCACGGTGATGGTATCGCCGTCCTGCAGCAGGTTGCCCACCGAGTCCTTGATCACGCGCGCGTCATCGTCATTGGCGCTGGCTTCGCCGGCTTTCCACTCGTGGGCGCATTCTGGGCAGACCAGTTGCTCGCCGTCTTCGTAGGTGTATTCGGAATTGCATTTGGGGCAGGGCGGCAAGGTGCTCAAGGGGTGTCCTCGGTGGCTGGTAGAAACCGCATAGTATATGGGGTCTTGCTCTGTCCTGTCCGTTCTGTCATCAGGCACTCCGAATTTCAGTGTCAAAAATATTGGACTTCTGAAGCATGCCTGCCAGGCCTTTTAGGCCTGGAAGTGCAGATATAGCTTTCTGTGAGGTTATTCGGTCGCTATCTGGTACGGCAGCTATAGATGCTAAATGTTTGACATATTTTACGGCTGAGGCACACTGGCTGCAGATTCCGCTACTGGTTCGGGTGCCGGTTGCCACACTGGGCAACCCTTTTCATGGAGTGAAAAGGCCTGGGTCATGTCGCCGTCGGAAGGTGGCCAGCGTGCAGGACGCTCGGTTGCGTGCGGAGTTAGCCAACCAGGCAACGGGCTTTTGCCCCGCCTGTACAGCAACGACAGGCCCGGCCTGTCCCAAGGTGACGTA
Organism: Pseudomonas sp. FG29; assembly: GCF_057809355.1. Taxonomy (NCBI): domain Bacteria; kingdom Pseudomonadati; phylum Pseudomonadota; class Gammaproteobacteria; order Pseudomonadales; family Pseudomonadaceae; genus Pseudomonas; species Pseudomonas sp. FG29. Next base: position 24,938 of record NZ_JBMDJU010000029.1, read on the forward strand.
TGTCCAACAACAAGAGCAGTACCCCGCGCAAACCCGTCGTGTTGATGTCCATGGGCGCTCAAGAGCGCAAGGGCCACGACTATCAGGTCATGACTCACAAATACATCAACCCGCTGGTCGAATTCTCCGGCTGTGTGCCGGTGCTGGTGCCCACCTGCTGTGGTACCGATGATCTCGAACAGTATCTGGATATGGCCGACGGCATCTATCTGACCGGTGCCGGCAGCAATATCGACCCGAGCCTCTATGGCCAGGAGAACCTCACCCCCGACAAGACTCAGGATCGCGACCGCGACCTGTTCGACCTGCCGCTGATCAAGGCGGCTATCGCCCGTGGCCTGCCGATCTTCGCCATCTGCCGTGGCATGCAGGAAATCAACGTGGCACTGGGCGGCGATATCTATCAGAAGGTCTATGCCGAGCCCGGTTTCAACGATCACCGCGAGAACCCCGACGACCCGGTCGAGGTGCAGTACGCGCCGAGCCACGCGGTGCGTCCGGTGCCAGGCAGCTGGTTCGCTGAACTGATGGGGGCGCCGGAAATTCGCGTCAACTCGCTGCATGGCCAGGCCATCCGCACCTTGGGCAAGGGCCTCGAAGTGCTGGCCACCGCTGAGGACGGGCTGATCGAAGCGATTCATGCGCCGCGACTGTCTCCGTTCCTGTTCGCCGTGCAGTGGCACCCAGAATGGCGCGCGGCCAGCAATCCTGACTCGGTGAAGATCTTCCAGGCCTTCGGCGAGGCCTGCCGGCGTCAGATGGTGCAGCGTGGCAAGCAACCGGCCTGTGCGGCCTGAGGCCGCTCAGTAAGGGTTGACCGGTTCCGGCCAGGTCAGGGTGCCGCTGTCGTTGAAGCGGTGCGTGCCGAACAGGCCTCCCGCCAGCTTGCCCGTCAGCCTGTAGGGCAGGCCCTGGCCGGGTTGGTAATTGGCTGCCCCCCAGGCCTGGCGAACGGCAGAGAACGCCGAAATGCTCAGCGGCACCGTGACCAGCGTCTCGCCGAAACGCGGGATGCTGCCACGCTGATCGCTCACGCCGCTGGCCAGCGGCTGGCCGTTGATATCGAGATCCAGAGCTACGCCGTCGAAGTCGACGGCGTGGTCATTTGGGTTTTGTACCCGCAGTTTCACCGCGAAGCGCATTTCCAGTTCCTGGCCGGGCAGGGGTTCCAGTCCGGCAAGATCGACGCGCAGGGGATCCTGGTCGAGCAGGCTGGCGCAGCCGGTCATGGCAAAGGCCAGCAGCGTTGTCAGGGCAAGGCGCAACAAACGAGGCACGGTAGTCACCCGTCGGTGATGGATTCAGCATAGAAGACCACCCCGATCAGCCTTTTGCTCACTTCTTCTGCTGGGGCTGACGACTGCCCAGCACCAGGGCGATGCCGCCCAATACCGCAACCGCGCTGAGCATCAGGCGCAAGCTGAGTGCCTCGCCCAGCACCAGGCTGCCAGCCAGCGCCGCGAGAATGGGCACGCTGAGCTGCACCGTGGCCGCCTGGCTGGCGCGCAATCCTGGCAAGGCGCTGTACCAGATGGCGTAGCCGATCCCGGAAGTCAGCGCGCCTGACAGCACGGCATAGAACAGGCCCGCAGCATCCCATTGCAACTGGGCGAACAACGGCACGGCGAGCAGCAGGCCGAGCGCAGTGGCGCGCAGAAAGTTGCCGGCGGTCACCGCGAGTGGATCGCCCTGACCCCGGCCGAGCAGTGAATAGGCACCCCAGGCCGAACCGGCCAACAGCATCAACAGCGCTGCCGAAAGGGGCGGTGCACTGGCTCCGGGCAACAGAAGAAACAGCAGGCCGCCACCCGCCAGCAGCGTGCCGAGCGTGGCCAGAGCCGGCAGGCGTTCGCCGCGCCAGAGGCCCCACAGCAGCATGCTCAGTTGTACCGCGCCGAACAGCAGCAGGGCGCCGATGCCGGTATCCAGATGCAGATAGGCAAAGGAGAACGCCGCCGCGTAGGTGAACAGCGCGAGGGCTCCCGGCCAACTGCCGGCCATGGGGCGTGAGCCGCTGCGCAAGCGCAGCAGCACGGCCAGCATCAAGGCCCCCGAGGTCAGGCGCACGGCGGTGAAGCTGGCGGCGTCGATCTCGGTTTCCCGCAATGCCAGGCGACAGAGCAGGGAGTTGCCGGCGAACGCCAGCATGGCGAGCGCGGTGAGCAGCAGGGTACGCGGTGGCATCGTCCATCCTTTGGCGCAGGTCTGGGATGCCAGAGAGCTAAGCATGTTCGAAGGGGTGGCGGCATTGGCGGAAGGTCGCAAGTGTCTGCGACCTTGGCCAGGCGTGCGCCGGACGAGAGCCGGCGCGGCGGGGGATCAGAAGTGCACCTTGACCAGCAGGCTGGCGGTGTTCTGGTCGGTCGGGCCGACGAATTCGCTGACGGCGCCACCATCCTTGATGCCGTACTTGTTCTTCCAGTAGTCGTACTCGATGCCGACATAGAGCTGCTTCTCGCCCCATTTCAGCGCCTTGCCCAGGTCGTACTTGATCTGCGGGTTGAAGTGCAGGTTGGCGTGGTACTCGCCACGACGGTTCTCGTCGTTGTCGACGACCCAGTCCATGAAGCCGTCGATGAGGATGTCCGAATCGCCCACCGGCAGGGTGTAGGCCCACACCGGGGTGATCTGCCAGACATTGTCGCCCGGACGGCTGCCGTCGGTGGTGCGCAGGTAGGTATTGAGCTGGAAGTAGTCGAAGCCAGGGATGTCCAGATCCACTGCCGGGCCGATCAGGTAGGACTCATTGTCCTTCTCGCCGAATTCATAGGTGAAGGCCAGCAGCACGTCCTTGATCGGGCCGAACGACAGGTCGTGACCACTGATCTTGCCGAACGACAGGCGTGGGCTGAATTCACCGTAGTAGCTGTGGCCGTCGCCGTTACCATTCTTGGCGTCGGTGTTGTACTTGATCAGATCGGTGAAGAAGAACAGGTCACCGAAGCTCCAGCCGCTGGCATGCTCGAAGGTGATGGTCTGCTGGATTTCCGGGTCGATCTTGAAGTCGTGGCCGTACAGGTAGGTGAGGCTATTGTTCTGCCACTGCAGCAGATCGTCGGCGCTGGCCTGGCCACCCGCAAGCAGGCCGCCGGCGAGGATCAGGGAAGAGAGTGTGCGGTTCATCGGAGCTCCTGATGGATGTCGTGTCGTTATGGTTATGAACCTGTCCGCCTGGTCAGGCTGGTGCTGCTAGAGCAAAAACGGCGCCAATTCTCATGATTGTGCTTATCCGTTGCAAATCAATCGGATGCACGACGTTCCGTGAGCTTGAAGAACGCACGCGGTGCACTCTTTTCTGACCGAAAGGACAAAAATGGCCATAACTTGGTGCGTGTCTGCCTGGCAGACCCAGGGCATTGGTTTGATTGTTTTGATTATGGGTGTCATATAAATATTGAATTATGACTATAATTTAATTGCTGCAATGATCTCGCTCGTCTTTCATCCCCAGGAGAAGCTCCATGAATACTCAAGCCCACCCCACTGCCCTGATCACCGGCGCTTCGTCCGGTATCGGCGCGACCTATGCCGACCGTCTGGCCAGGCGTGGTCATGACCTGCTGCTGGTGGCCCGCGACGCGCAGCGCCTGCAGGTGCTGGCCGAGCGTCTGCGCAGTGCCTATGGCATTGCCGTCGAGGTGATGCCAGCCGATCTGACGCAGAAGACGGATGTCCGGAAGGTGGAGCAACGCCTACGTGAGGATGCGGCAATCGGCCTGTTGGTGAATAACGCGGGGGTTTCGATGAACGGAACCCTGGCGCAAGCCGATCTGGAATACGCCGAGCAGATGATCGAACTCAATGTGGTTGCCCTGACGCGTCTGGCCGCTGCTGCTGCGGCCAATTTCTCTGCAGTTGGGCGTGGCGGCATCATCAACCTTGGCTCTGTAGTGGCGCTGGCTCCGGAAATGTTCAATGCCGTCTACAGCGCCACCAAGGCTTATGTGCTGAACCTGAGCCAGACCCTGGCGGCTGAGCTGCGTAGCGCCAATGTGCAGGTGCAGGCCGTACTGCCGGGCCTTACCCGTACCGAAATTTTCGAGCGCAGCGGTACCGATGCTTCGTTGCTGCCGCCGTCGATGATCATGGCGGTGGAGGAACTGGTCGATGCCGCGTTGGCGGGTTTCGATCAACAGGAGTTGGTGACCATTCCCTCGCTGCCCGATGCCGCCGATTGGGAGGCCTTCGTCGCTGCTCGCGCAGTGCTGGGGCCGAACCTGTCGCACAACCAGGCGGCTGCTCGCTACAAATGATGGCCGTGCCGGGTGCCGCGCGGTACCCGGCGTTCAGGCATCGACGCCAGTGGTTCTGGCCAGTAGCTGCGCGCGCGTGGTCTTGAGCAGTCGATCGGCCAGTTGCGGATCCTGAACGCTGCGTGAAAGCAGCAGCGCGCCGACCATGGCCGACAGCAGTAGCACGCTCTCGTCGGCGGCCTCTTCGCCAGCCAGGTTCTGCTCGATCATGGATAGACGGTTGCGTACCAGGGCATCGGTGCTTGCACTGGCCTGGCCGCGCTGGCCCAGTTCGGCGGAGATGGTCGGTAGCGGGCAGCCGGCTCCGGGGTTGTCGCGGTGCCGCGTCGACAGATAGCCCCTGATGAAATTCTGCAATGGCGTGTCGCCTTCGCTCATCGCCGCGGTGCTCGTCTCAAGCTGTTGCACGGCATGCTGCAGCGCGGTTTCCACCAGATCGTCCTTGGACTTGAAGTGCGCATAGAAGCCGCCATGAGTCAGGCCCAGAGCCTTCATCAGCGGTTGCAGGCCGGTGGCGCTCACGCCATCGCGGCGAAAGCGCAGTGCGGCTTCTTCGATGATGCGTTGATGGGTCTTGGCCTTGTGGTCTTCCGAATAGCGCATGGCGATCCCCGTCTGTGAAATGTTGCTCGTCATGTTACACCCCGGCGCACTTGTGGCGCAGCCGGGGGAATGGTTCAGGCGTCGACAGCTTCGAGCAGGGTCGCCACGCCCTGGCCACCGGCGATGCATTGGGTGGCGATGGCGTAGCGCCCGCCGCTGCGGCGCAGCAGGCTGGCAGCCTTGCCGGTGATGCGCGCGCCGGTGGCGCCGAGGGGGTGACCAAGGGCCAGGGCGCCGCCGTCGAGGTTGACCCGGGCCATGTCCAGGCCCAGTTCCTGCACGCAGGCCAGCGACTGGCTGGCGAAGGCTTCGTTGATTTCCACCAGGTCAATGTCACTAATCGACAGGCCGGTGCGTTGCAGCAGCTTACGGGTCGCTGCCACCGGCCCCATGCCCATGATCTCTGGCGCGCAACCGGCCACGGCCACCGCCTTGATGCGGGCGAGAATGCTCAGACCATGCTCGCGGGCGAAGGCCTCGCTGCACACCAGCACGGCGGCTGCGCCGTCGGTCAGTGGTGACGAGGTGGCGGCGGTGACGCTGCCGCCGAAGACCGGTTTGAGTTGCGCCAGTGCCTCCAGGTTGGTGCCCGGCCGCAGGCAGCCGTCTTCATCGACGCGGCCCTGTGGTGTGTCGATGGTCAGCAGCTCATCGGCGAACAGGCCCAACGCGTGGGCACGTGCGGCCTTGGCGTGGGAGTCGACGGCCATGGCCTCCTGGTCGGTGCGGCTGATGGCGTAGCGCCGTGCGACTTCCTCGGCGGTATGCCCCATGGCCATGTACATCTCGGGGTAGTCGGCCAGCAGGGTTGGATTGGGCGACAGGTTGAAGCCGCCCATGGGCACGCGGGTCATGGATTCCACCCCGGCGCAGAGAAAGGCCTCGCCGGCGCCGATGGCGATCTGCCCGGCGGCGTAATGTACGGCGCTCATCGACGAGCCGCAGAAGCGGTTCAGCGTGGCGCCGCCGAGGGTTTCCGGGAAGCCTGCACGGAAGCTGGCGATGCGGGCGATGTTCATGCCCTGTTCGGCCTCGGGGTAGGCGCAGCCCATGATCACGTCCTCGAGTCGTGCTGGATCGAGCCCGAGGCGCTCGACCAGGCCACGTAGCACCTGGGCGGCGAGGTCGTCCGGGCGCAGGTCGATGAGGGCACCCTTGCGAGCGAAGTGGAAGGGTGAGCGGGCGAAGCCGGCGATCACGGCGAGGGTCATGGCGAACTCCTTCAGTGGCTCATGTCGAGAATCAGGCAGGTGGTGGAGGCGACGGCGTAGAGGCGATCGTCGACGTCGTACAGGCGCCCTTCGGCCAGGGCGGTGGAGCGACCGAGGTGGATGATGCGGCCCTCAGCGCGTACCGGGCCGGCCTCGCTGCGCAGCGCGCGGATGTAGCTCACCCGCAGGTCGGCGGTGGTGTAACCCTGGCCTGGCTTGAGCTGAGTGTGTACGGCGCAGCCCATACAGGAGTCGAGCAGGGTGGCGATATAGCCGCCGTGCACGCTGCCTAGCGGGTTGTAGTGGCGCTGGTCGGGCGTGCCCTGAAACACGAATAGGCCGCTGGCCCACTGCACCGGGGTGAAGTCGAGCACCGCATTGATCGGTGGTGAGGGCAGGTCGCCACGACCGATACCGTCGAAGAAGTCCATCGGCGGCATGGCGGCCACTTCCGCCAGACTGAGGGTGCCGGGGGCGGCGAGCTGGTTGCGCACCGCCTGTTCTTCGGCGATCCAGGTGGCGAGGCGGGCATCTCGGGATAAGGCGGTCATACAGGCTCCAGGTAAATATGATGGACGACATTCAATGTTTCATATTATGGTCGAAATATAAATAGCTGCCAGTCGCTGTCGATCGGAGTTCCGCCATGCAGCCTTCCCGTGTTCTGTTGATCATCCTGATGCTGCTCACTGCGCTGGGCGAAACCTCCACGCAGTTGCTGATCCCTGCGCTGGGCGAGCTGGAGCGCGGCCTGCATGCCCGGCCGGGTAGCAGCCTGCTGGCGCTGTCGTTGTTCGTCGGCGCCTTTGGCCTTGGCCAGTTGTGGCTCGGGCCGCTGTCGGATCGCCTGGGGCGGCGGCCGGTATTGCTCGCCGGCTTGAGCCTCTATCTGCTGGCGACCCTGGGCATGTTGCTGGCATCCAATATCGAGATGCTGATCGGTATGCGTGTGCTGCAGGGCCTGGGCGCCTGTGCAGCGCTGGTGTTGGCGCGGGCTATCGTCCGCGATGTGTGGCAGGAGCGTGCGGGGCCGGCGCTGGCATTGACGGTGCTGGGCATGTTCGCGGCCATCGTGTTGTCGCCGGTGGTCGGTGGCCTGCTCACTCAATACGGCGGCTGGCGCGCACCGCTATTGGCGACCCTGCTGCTCGGTAGCCTGGCTCTGCTATCGGCGCTTGGCCGCTACCGCGAGACGCATCTTCAGCGTGATCCACAGGCGGGCCGGCTCAAGGGACTGCTGGCCAACTATCTGCAGGTCTGGCCCAGCTGTCGCGCGTTGGCGCTGACCATCGCCTGTACCTACGGCGCGATGTTTGTCGTGGTAGCCGGTTCGTCGTCGGTGTACATCGGTCTGCTGGGGCTGAGCGCGGTGCAGTACGGGCTGACCTTCGGCCTGATCGTTTCCGGCCTGCTCGGTGGTGCGCTGTTCACCCTGCGCAATGTGCAGCGTCTGGGGCCGCTGCGGGTAGTCGGCATTGGTGTGGCGCTGGTGCTGCTCGGGTCGCTGCTGACCTTGGCGTTCTACCTGCTGTTCGGCCTTTCGCTGCTGGGGCTGTCGCTGCCGCAAGTGTTGGTAACGCTGGGCGGTGGCATGTTGCTGCCCGCCGCCGTGGCAGGCGCGGTAATTCCCAACCCGCAACGCGCCGGATTGGCGGCGGGCCTGATGGGCTTCTCGCAGATGGCTGGTGCCACCTTGGCAGGGTTGCTGCTCGGCGCCCTGCAGGATGGCTCGGCCTGGCCTATGGTTGCCCTGAACGCGCTATTCGCCGTGCTGGCGTTTCTATTCTTCCACCTTCTGCGCGCCCGCCCGGTCGTTACGGCTGCGGTGGTCGGCAAACTTCCCTGATTCGAGGACAAAGCAATGAGCAGCTATGACGTGGTCATCATCGGCGCCGGCCCCGGCGGCTACAACGCCGCCATTCGTGCTGGTCAACTGGGGCTGAAGGTGGCCTGCGTAGAGGGACGTGAAACTCTCGGCGGCACCTGCCTGAACGTCGGTTGCATGCCGTCCAAGGCGCTGCTGCACGCCTCCGAACTCTACGAGGCGGCGGCAGGTGGTGAGCTCAGTGCGTTGGGTGTGGAAGTTACGCCGACGCTCAACCTGGCGCAGATGATGAAGCAGAAGGCCGACAGCGTCGAAGCGCTGACCAAGGGGGTGGAATTCCTGTTTCGCAAGAACAAGGTGGAGTGGGTCAAGGGCTGGGCGTGCATCGACGGCCCTGGCCGGGTGCAGGTCAAGCTGCACGAGGGCGGCGAGCGCCTGCTGGAGACGAAGAACATCGTCATCGCCACTGGCTCCGAACCGACGCCGCTGCCTGGGGTGAGCATCGATAATGTGCGCATCCTCGACTCCACCGGTGCGTTGTCGCTGCCTGAGGTGCCCAAGCACCTGGTGGTGATTGGCGCCGGGGTGATCGGCCTGGAGCTGGGCTCGGTATGGCGCCGCCTGGGGAGCCAGGTGACCGTGGTGGAATACCTCGACCGCATCTGCCCCGGCCTGGATGGCGAAACGGCCAAGACCCTGCAACGCACCCTGGGCAAGCAGGGCATGAGTTTCAAGCTGGGCACCAAGGTCACGGGCGCACAGACGAGCAAGTCCGGCGTGGCTCTGACTCTGGAGCCTGCCGCAGGCGGCGCGAGTGAAACCCTGAAAGCCGACTACGTGCTGGTGGCCATCGGCCGGCGCCCCTACACCAAGGGACTGGGGCTTGAAAGCGTCGGCCTGACCCCCGACAAGCGCGGCATGCTCGCCAACGAAAAACACCAGAGCGGCGTACCCGGCGTATGGGTGATCGGCGACGTCACCTCCGGGCCAATGCTCGCGCACAAGGCCGAGGACGAGGCCGTGGCCTGCATCGAACGCATCGCCGGGCACAAGGCGGAGGTCAACTACGGAGTGATCCCAGGCGTGATCTACACCCGCCCGGAGGTAGCCAGTGTCGGCAAGGGCGAGGAGGAGCTGAAGGCCGAAGGCCGCGCTTACAAGGTTGGCAAGTTTCCTTTCACGGCCAACAGCCGGGCGAAGATCAATCACGAGACCGAAGGCTTCGTGAAGATCCTCGCCGATGCCAATACCGACCAGATTCTCGGCGTGCACATGATCGGCCCGAGCGTGGGCGAGCTGATCGGCGAGTATTGCGTGGCCATGGAGTTCTCCGCCTCGGCCGAGGACATCGCCCTGACCTGCCACCCGCACCCGACCCGCTCGGAGGCCGGGCGCCAGGCGGCGATGGGTGTGCATGGCTGGACGATGCAGGCCTGAACGCGAGGCAAGACCTCAGATCACGTGATCGAGATTGACCGGCTCCCCCGGTTTCGCATGCAGTTTGGCGCGGATATCGGCGAAAACCTTGTCGTATTCGTCGTGGCCGCGCATCACCGGGCTGGCCTTGATCGGCAGGCCGTGGCGCGCGGCGATGCGGGTGGCCACGCTGGCGAAGTTGTAGGCGACATCACGGTACAGCTCGAACTCTTCCGTGAATGGCTTGCCATCGACTTCGCCGGCCAGGCGCATGTGCAGCATGGGGCCACGCTCGGCATCCTGGCGCACGGCATAGTCGAAATCCACCGAGAAGGGCGGGGCATGGCGCATGGCGGGCGGCAGGTCGAGGTTGTCGCGGTGCAGGTGGCCAGGGGTGAACATGACGAACCTCCCTCAGCGATGGGTGATGCCGTTGCAGGCCAGGCTGATACGCGTACCGGAACGGCCCTGGACGATGGCGTCGATGTTTTCCAGCGAGCCGATTACCGCAGCGCTGCCGGTATTGCGCGCGAACTCGCAGGCGGCCTGTACCTTCGGTCCCATTGAGCCGGCCGCGAAACCGAGCGTTTCGATGGCATCGGGGTGGGCTTCGGCGATGGAGTGCTGTGTTGGCTTGCCCCAATCGATGTAGACGGCGTCGACATCGGTGGCGATCACCAGCAGGTCGGCGTTGAGCTGTTCGGCCAGCAGCGCCGAGCACAGATCCTTGTCGATCACCGCCTCGACGCCGCGTAACTGGTTGCCGTCGTACATCGTCGGGATGCCGCCACCGCCCGCGCAGATCACCACGCTGCCTTTTTCCAGCAGCCATTTGATCGGGCGGATCTCGAAGATGCGCTGTGGTCGCGGGCTGGCCACCACACGGCGGAACTTGTCGCCGTCGGCGGCGATGCTCCAGCCTTTTTCGGCGGCCAGGCGCTCGGCCTCTTCCCGGCTGTAGACCGGGCCGATGGGCTTGCTGGGGTGCTTGAAGGCCGGGTCGGCGCCGTCCACTTCCACCTGGGTGAGGATGGTGGCGAAGGGCACCTCGAAGGGCAGCAGGTTGCCCAGTTCCTGTTCGATCATGTAGCCGATCATGCCTTCGGTTTCGGCGCCGAGTACGTCCAGCGGGTAGGGGTTGGCGGCGTCATAAGCGTTGCCCTGCAGAGCCAGCAGGCCGACCTGCGGGCCGTTGCCGTGGGCGATCACCAGCTCGTTGCCGGGTGCCACCTTGGCGATCTGCTGGCAGGCGACGCGCACATTGTCACGTTGGTTGTCCGCGGTCATGGCTTCACCGCGACGAAGCAGGGCGTTGCCGCCCAGGGCGATGACGAGTCGCATGTTGTTCTCCTTGGCGTTCGGATTGAATCCGGGGCGTGGTCTGGGCTCGGCGTCGCCGGCCAGACCCTCTCCCCCGGCCCCTCTCCCATTGATGGGAGAGGGGAGACAAGCCCTACGTGAACCTAAATATCAGCCAGAGTGGCCACCAGAATCGCCTTGATGGTGTGCATGCGGTTCTCCGCTTGCTCGAAGGCGATGTTCCAGGGCGACTCGAAGACGTCTTCGGTGACCTCGATGCCATTGGCCAGGTAAGGGTAGTTTTCCGCGATCTGCTTGCCGACCTTGGTTTCGCTGTTATGGAAGGCGGGCAGGCAGTGCATGAATTTCACCCGTGGGTTGCCGGCGGCCTTCATGATCTCGGCGTTGACCTGGTAGGGCAGCAGTTCCTGGATACGCTCGCCCCAGGCTTCCACCGGCTCGCCCATGGACACCCAGACGTCGGTGTGGACGAAATCCACGCCCTTGACGGCTGCCTTCGGGTCTTCAGTGAGCAGGATGCGTGCACCGCTTTCCTCGGCGAATTGCTTGCAGGCGGCGACGTGTTCGTCGCTCGGCCAGAGTGCCTTGGGCGCGGCGATGCGCACGTCCATGCCGAGCTTGGCGCCGATCAGCAGCAGCGAGTTGCCCATGTTGTTGCGCGCGTCACCGAGGTAGGCGTAGGCGATGTCGTGCAACGGCTTGTCGCTGTGCTCGCGCATGGTCAGTACGTCGGCGAGCATCTGTGTCGGGTGATATTCGTCGGTCAGGCCGTTGAACACCGGCACGCCGGCATAGGTGGCCAACTCCTCGACGATTTCCTGCTTGAAGCCACGGTACTCGATGGCGTCGTACATGCGCCCGAGCACGCGGGCGGTGTCTTTCATCGATTCCTTGTGGCCGATCTGCGAGGAGTTGGGGTCGATGTAGGTGACGTTGGCGCCCTGGTCGTAGGCCGCCACCTCGAAGGCGCAGCGGGTGCGTGTGGAGGTTTTTTCGAAGATCAGCGCGATGTTCTTGCGCTTGAGGTGCTGTTGCTCGGTGCCGGTGTACTTGGCGCGCTTGAGGTCGCGCGACAGGTCGAGCAGGTAGCGCAGCTCACGGGTGCTGTGGTGCATCAGGCTGAGCAGGTGGCGATTGTGCATGTTGAGCGCCATGGTTCTCTCTCCTTGTAGGTCGTCGAAGCACCCCGGCAGCGGATGGCCGCCGGGGTTGGCGGGGTCAGTAGTCGATGGGGTCGCGGATGATCGGGCAGGTCATGCAGTGGCCGCCGCCGCGTCCGCGTCCCAGTTCGCTGGCGCTGATGGTGATGACCTCGACGCCAGCCTTGCGCAGCAAGGTGTTGGTGTAGGTGTTGCGGTCGTAGCCGATGACCACGCCGGGCTCCAGGCAGACCACGTTATTGCCGTCATCCCATTGCTCGCGCTCGGCCTCGTAGGCATCGCCGCCGGTTTCCACCACGCGCAGTTGCTTGAGGCCGAGAGATTCGGCGACCACCTCGACGAAGGGTTTGTCTTCGCGGCGCACGTCGATGCCGCCGGGGCGGCTTTCGTCCGGGCGCAGGGTGAAGGGCACGATGCTGTTGGCCACTTCCGGGAAGATGGTCACCAGGTCGCGGTCGCAGAAGCTGAACACCGTGTCCAGGTGCATGGCCGCACGGGAGCGATCGAGGCCGGCGACGACGACCTTGTCTGCCGCGCCCTTGGCAAACAGCGCGCGGGCGACCTGGCCAATGGCCTGGTGCGAGGTGCGCTCGCCCATGCCGATCAGCACGGTGCCGTTACCGATGGGCATGACGTCGCCGCCTTCCAGCGAGGCCGAGCCGTGATCCTGATCCGGGTCGCCGTACCACATCTCGAAGGGTTCCTCGGCGAAGTCCGGGTGGAATTTGTAGATGGCGCTGGCCAGCAGGGTTTCCTGACGGCGAGCCGGCCAATGCATGGGGTTGAGGGTAACGCCGCCGTAGATCCAGCAGGTGGTGTCGCGGGTGAACTGGGTGTTGGGCAGCGGCGGGAAGATGAAGCTGGCTTCGCCCAGGTAGGCGTTGAACATCTTCGCCGCCTCGGAGTCCTTGTGCTTGGCCAGGTCGGCGCCGGACACGCCGCCGATAAGGAATTCGGCGATGCGTCGTGGCTCCAGGGATTCGACGAAATCGCGTACTTCCGTCAGCAGGCCGAGGCCGACGCTGTTGGCGGTGATCTTGCGGTCGAGGATCCACTTCAATGCTTCGGGTTTGCTGACGGTTTCTTCCAGCAGGTTGTGCATCTCCACCACCTCGATGCCGCGCTCGCGCATCTTGGTCATGAAGTCGAAGTGGTCGCGCTTGGCCTGAGATACCCAGATCACGTCGTCGAACAGCAATTCGTCGCAGTTGGCGGGGGTCAGGCGCAGGTGCGCCAGGCCCGGCGAACAGACCATTACCTTGTGCAGTTTGCCGGCTTCGGAATGAACGCCGAGGGGTTTCTTGCTCATGAAAGAACTCCTTCTCGTAGAGCGTGTTTTCGACCTCGCGAGCTAGAGCCATACAAGGCAAAGACGGGCGAGGATGCGGAGTTTACGAGCTGTAAATGAGCAGTCTGAGCCCGTCTTTAACGCAGTAGGGCCGACGCGCAGCAGGTCGCAAACGGGGTCTTACAGACTCAGGAAACCGTCATACAGCCCATAGGCCGCGATGGCGGCGCCTATCAACACGGCCGCGAAAATCAGTTTTTCGATGCCGGTGAAAATGGCTTGCCCCAGTTCGTGCTTGGCCTTGGCGAAGAGGATCGCGCCGGGGGCATAGAGCAGCGCGGAGAGCAGCAGGTACTGGATGCCGGCGGCATACACCAGCCAGACCGCGTAGAGGGTTGAAACCAGCGCGATCAGCAGATCCTTGTTGCGCTCGCCCGCCGCGTTTTCGTAGGTTTCGCCGCGCACCGCCAGCAGCACCGCATAGGCGCTGGACCAGAAGTACGGCACCAGGATCATCGAGGTGGCCAGGTACAGCAGGCTGAGGTAGGTGGAGGCGCTGAACAGGGTGATGATCAGGAACAGCTGGATCAGCCCGTTGGACAGCCACAGCGCATTGGCCGGGACGTGGTTGGCGTTCTCCTTGCGCAGGAACTCCGGCATGGTGTGGTCGCGCGCGCTGGCGAAAAGAATCTCCGCGCACAGCAGCGTCCAGGACAGCAGTGCACCGGCCAGCGAGACGATCAGGCCGATGGAGATCAGTTGCGCGCCCCAGGGGCCAGCCACCTGCTCCAGCACGCTGGCCATGGACGGGTTCTTCAGCCCGGCCAGTTGCGCCTGGGCGAGAATGCCCTGGCTGAGCACGTTGACCAGCACCAGCAGCAGAAGCACGCCGACGAAACCGATCACCGTGGCCTTGCCCACATCGCTGCGTTTTTCGGCACGGGCGGAGAAGATGCTCGCGCCTTCGATACCGATGAACACCCAGACGGTGACCAGCATCATGTTGCGCACCTGATCCATCACGCTGCCCAGTTCGGGATTGCCAGCGCCCCAGAAGTCCGTAGTGAACACGTCCAGCTTGAAGGCGATGGCGGCGATGACGATGAACAGCGCCAGCGGCAGCATCTTGGCGATGGTGGTCACGGTGTTGATGAAGGCCGCTTCCTTGATCCCGCGCAGCACCAGAAAGTGCAGCAGCCAGAGCAGCACCGAGGCGCCGAGCACTGCCGGCAGGGTGTTGCCTTCACCGAATACCGGGAAGAAGTAACCCAGGGTGGAGAACAGCAGCACCATGTAGCTGACGTTGCCGATCCAGGCGCTGATCCAGTAGCCCCAGGCCGAGGAGAAGCCCATGTAGTCGCCGAAACCTGCCTTGGCGTAGGCGTATACGCCGCCGTCGAGTTCGGGTTTGCGGTTGGCCAGGGTCTGGAAGACGAAGGCCAGGGTCAGCATACCGACCCCGGTGATCAGCCAGCCGATCAGGGTGGCGCCAGCACTGGCGCTGGCGGCGATGTTTTGCGGTAGCGAGAAGATACCGCCGCCGACCATGGAGCCGACGACCAGCGCGATCAGCGCGCCGAGGCGGAGTTTTTGCGTCGAGTCAGACATCTCAATTACCTCCGTGTCACGAGGGGACATAGGCATTGAGCGCGTTTGGCGAGCACTGCATCCTGACATGAGTCAACAGTCGGGATTCGTCAACGCACATCCGTGTAGTAAGCGTTGTCGAGTACCTGACGAATATCAGGACTGCAGCTCTGGCTGGCGTAGTGGTACGTCAGTACGGACACCATAGTCCTGATTTTTCGGGATGCAATGGTGGCTTTTTGCGATAGGAAGGGAGCGGGCGGGGCGGTTGGCCCCGCTCGACGCGCCGGCCGGATAGGCTGGCGCAGACCCGAAGGTCGGAAGGAAAGAACATGACACTGGGCGGGTAGCCCCTGCAGGCAGTTGCGTCATGTGGGTACAGCATGGCGTGGGAAGCTTTCAGCAAGCTTTCCACGCCATGACTTATTGAAGACCCTGGCGTTTAACCAATGGTCATCAGACTGGCGTTACCACCAGCGGCTGCGGTGTTGACGCTCAGCGCGTGCTCGATCAGCAGGCGTTCCAGCGGGATGTCGGTCTCGCCCTTGTTCAGGCCGTGCACACCCACGATGGCGCCCTTGCGCTGCGCTGCCTGCTCGCTGACTGCGCGCAACTGGTCGGAGTCGCCGTGGTGCAGGATGGCGTCCAGCTCCACGTCGACGCTGTTCCAGTCGGCCACCAGCTGGATGTGCTTCTGCACCTCCTTCGGCAGCTCGCTGTACAGCGCGCGCTGGCTTTCCAGCCAGATCGCCCGACTGCCGACGGCCAGTGTGGCCGCCAGTTGCGCCAGCAGATCACCGCGCTCGTCGGCCAGGTTCAGCACGTGCTCGCGCGGCAGCAGGGTGTAGCTGTTGCGCTCGCCGGTCGGGCCGGTCAGCGTGTGGCTGCTGTAGCTCTGCGACAGGCCGCGGTACTGCTCGAACAGCGCGGCGATGGCCGGCTCCTGCTTGCCCGCCCATTCGGCGAAGGCAGCGCGCACCTTGTCCAGCTCGGTCGGAGTCGGCAGGGTCTGCACCTCGGCCTGCTGCAGATACTGGGCGACCGCTTCCTGTGGGCGAGTCGACAGCAGGCGGAACAGGTACAGCGGGCCACCGGCTTTCGGGCCGGTGCCGGACAGGCCTTCGCCGCCGAACGGCTGCACGCCGACCACGGCACCGACCATGTTGCGGTTCACATACAGGTTGCCGACCTTGGCGGTGCCGACCACCTGGGCGATGGTCTCGTCGATGCGCGTGTGCACGCCGAGGGTCAGGCCGTAGCCGCTGTCGTTGATCTGCTGCAGCAGCTTGCCCAGATCCGCGCGCTGGTAGCGCACCACGTGCAGCACCGGGCCGAAGATCTCGCGCTTCATCTCATCGAAGCTGTCCAGCTCGATCAGGGTCGGCACGACGAAGGTGCCGCGCTTGATCTCCTCACCGTTGACCCTTGCCAGCTGGGTGACCTTGCGGCCTTTCTCGCGCAGCTTGGCGATGTGGGTGTCGATACCTGCCTTGGCTTCGGCGTCGATCACCGGGCCGATGTCAGTGTTCAGGCGCTCCGGGTTGCCCAGGCTGTATTCGGCCATGGCGCCCTTGAGCATGGTCAGCACGCGGTCGGCCACGTCGTCCTGCACGCACAGCACGCGCAGAGCCGAGCAGCGCTGGCCGGCGCTGTCGAAGGCAGAGGCGACCACGTCCATCACCACCTGCTCGGTCAGTGCCGAGGAGTCGACGATCATGGCGTTGAGGCCGCCGGTTTCGGCGATCAGCGGAATGGTGCGGCCCTGGGCATCCAGGCGACCGGCGATGTTGCGCTGGAGGATGCCAGCCACTTCGGTGGAGCCGGTGAACATCACGCCACGCACGCGCTCGTCACCCACCAGGCGCGCACCGACGGTTTCGCCACGGCCCGGCAGCAACTGCACGGCGCCAGCCGGCACGCCGGCCTCGCGCAGGATACGCACGGCTTGGGCGGCGATCAGCGGGGTCTGCTCGGCCGGTTTGGCCAGCACGGTGTTGCCGGCGGCCAGCGCAGCGGCCACCTGGCCACTGAAGATCGCCAGCGGGAAGTTCCACGGGCTGATGCACACCACCGGGCCCAGTGGGCGGTGGCTGTCGTTGCCGAAGCTGCGTGCCTGGATCGCGTAGTAACGCAGGAAGTCCACCGCCTCGCGCACTTCGGCGATGGCGTTGGCGAAGGTCTTGCCGGACTCGCGCACCAGCAGGCCCATCAGTTGCTGCAGCTCGGCTTCCATCAGGTCGGCGGCGCGCTCCAGCACGGCGGCGCGCTCGGCGGGACGGGTGGACTGCCAGATCTGCCCGCTGGCCAGGGCGCAGAGGATGGCGCTGTCGACGTCCTTGACGCTGGCTTCGCGCACATGGCCGACCAGGTCGCGGTGATCGGCCGGGTTGCGCACTGGCTCCGGCTCGCCCTGATTGGCGCCATCGCAACCGAGCATCGGCTCGGCCAGATAGCTGTGGTTGGCGGTCGACAGCAGCGCCGAGGACAGCGAGCCGAGGCGGTGTTCGTTGGCCAGATCCAGGCCCGACGAGTTGACCCGCTCCTTGCCATACAGATCACGCGGCAGGGCGATGCGCGGATGCGGCAGGCCGATGGTGCCTTCCTGCGCGGCCATCTGCTCGACCTGCAGCACCGGGTCGAGCACCAGGTCTTTCAGCGAGATGCTGTGGTCGGCGATGCGGTTGACGAAGCTGGTGTTGGCGCCGTTTTCCAGCAGGCGGCGTACCAGATAGGCCAGCAGGGTTTCGTGGCTGCCCACCGGTGCGTAGATGCGGCACGGACGGTTCAGCTTGCCATCGGCAATCTTGCCCACCACCTGCTCGTACAGCGGTTCACCCATGCCGTGCAGGCACTGGAACTCGTACTGGCCCGGGTAGTAGTTCTGTCCGGCCAGGTGGTAGATGGCCGACAGCGAGTGGGCGTTGTGGGTGGCGAACTGCGGGTAGATGGCTTCCGGCGCGGCCAGCAGCTTGCGTGCGCAGGCGATGTAGGAAACGTCGGTATACGGCTTGCGGGTGTACACCGGGTAGCCTTCCAGGCCATTGACCTGGGCCAGCTTGATCTCGCTGTCCCAGTAGGCGCCTTTCACCAGGCGGATCATCAGGCGGTGGCGGCTGCGCTTGGCCAGGTCGATGACGTAGTCGATCACGTACGGGCAGCGCTTCTGGTAGGCCTGGATGACGAAACCGATGCCGTTCCAGCCAGCGAGGCTCGGCTCGAAGCACAAGCGCTCGAGCAGATCCAGCGACAGCTCCAGGCGGTCGGCTTCCTCGGCGTCGATGTTGAGGCCGATGTCGTACTGCTTGGCCAGCTGGGTCAGGCCCAGCAGCGTCGGGTACAGCTCGTCCATCACGCGCTCGTACTGCGCGCGGCTGTAGCGCGGGTGCAGGGCGGAGAGCTTGATCGAGATGCCGGGGCCTTCGTAGATGCCGCGACCATGAGAAGCCTTGCCGATGGCGTGGATGGCCTGCTCGTAGGAGGCCAGGTAGCGCTTGGCGTCTTCCTCGGTCAGCGCGGCTTCACCGAGCATGTCGTAGGAGTAGCGGAAGCCTTTGGCTTCCAGGGTGGAGGCGTTGGCCAGGGCTTCGGCGATGGTTTCGCCGGTGACGAACTGCTCGCCCATCAGGCGCATGGCCATGTCCACGCCCTTACGGATGACCGGCTCGCCGCTCTTGCCGATGATGCGGTTGAGTGCCGAGGTCATGCCGGCTTCGGTGTGGGTCGACACCAGCTTGCCGGTGATCAGCAGGCCCCAGCTCGCCGCGTTGACGAACATCGACGGGCTCTGGCCGAGGTGCTGGCTCCAGTTGCCGTTGGCGATCTTGTCGCGGATCAGCGCGTCGCGGGTGGCCTTGTCGGGGATGCGCAGCAGGGCTTCGGCCAGGCACATCAGCGCCACGCCTTCCTGCGACGACAGCGAGAACTCCTGCAGCAGGCCCTGCACCAGGCCCTGACGGCCGCTGGCGTTCTTCTGGTTGCGCAGCTTCTCGGCGATGCCCAGGGCCAGCTTCTGCGAAGCCTCGGCCTGCTGAGGGTTCAGGCGCGCCTGCTCCAGCAGCATAGGCACCACTTCGGTTTCCGGACGGCGGTAGGCGCTGGTGATGGCGGCGCGCAGGACGGATTGCGGGAGGATGCTTTCGGCGAAATCGAGGAACACCTGCAGACCTTGCTCGGTCAGCGACTCCAGCGCCTCTTCACCGGCGGCAGCGGCCAGGCCGGCATGCTCGGCGGGCGTCAGGCCACTCTCGACTTGCTCCAGATAATTGAAGATCGCCTGCTTGATCATCCAGTGCGGCGTACGGTCGATTTGCGCGGCAGCCTGTTTCAGGCGTTCGCGGGTGGCATCGTCGAGTTTTACGCCAAGAGTGGTAGTAGCCATGGTGAGTCCTACTTGTCAGTTATGCACGGTACAAAACTGCCGGAGCAATTTTTGACGTCGCTTGCGACGGCCCGAATCAGCGGCCAGCAAAAAAGCTGCGGGAGAGTAAACCCGAGAATACGCAAGGTGCAACTAGGTGCAACCTATAAAGGATGCCGGGCGACGAACGACAGGGTGCGGGCCAAGCCTGCAGACCGCGCTGCGTAGGGCGTTTGCATGCGCTAGGCAGCGCTGGAGCGGTGTCGATTCGGGCTTGGGTGCAACCAGGGTTGTACCGGTGCGAGGGTGCTGGCCCTTGATTCAGGGTAGACCGCCATGGCGAGGCGGAGGGGCGGGGGTGACGGACTGCAGGTGTGTGGGTCAGGCTCAGCCGCGGCAGTCATCACCGAGGCGTTGATAGATGAGGGTGTGCTGTTCGCCCTTGGAGTCCAGGTAGACCATACGAGCCTCTCCCACGTCGCAGCCCTGAGGCAGGCTCTGACTGATGACCTGGGCGATATCCAGTTGCATGCCGTAGTGATAGTGCTCGGGTGTTTCGGCATGAGCCAGGGTGGCGGCGCAGCCGAGGGCGAGCAGGCAGGCGATACGTTGCATGATGACCTCCGATGTGAGTAAAGAGGGCCGGCATGCCGGCCCGAAGGGCGTTGGCCAGGAGCGGGGGGAGGCCAGCGCCAGGTGAGGGTTTCAGCCGCGCTGGTCGGTGGTGTCCGAATGCGTCGATTGCGCCTGCTGTTCGGCGTCGGCGCTCTGCTGCAGGTGCTGATGAGCCTGCGATTGCGCGACGAAGGCGGCAGATTCTTCGGCAAAACAGGCCTGGGCGCCGAGCAGGGTGGCGAGGGAAAGGGCAGTGGCAGTGAACAGGTTTTTCATGATGCGATCCTCTGGCGGATTCTTCGTGGGGTCGAAGTCATCCTAGAGAGGCGCACCCTGCCGAAAAAGCGCGTTCCGGGTGAATCACCGTTACCTTTGGCGCAACAATGCTTGCGGTGTCGCCCAGCATTGAGGGTTTTCCAGCACGGTTTCGTCGCTGTGCAGCAGGGGCGGCAGTTCCTCCTTGAGGAAGTCCACCCAGGTGCGCGTCTTGGCATCGAGAAAGCGCCGTGACGGGTACATGGCGTAGATATTCAGGGCGCGCAGGCGCCGCTGCGGCAGAAGGCGCAGCAGGCGTCCTTCGCGTAGAGGCTGGCTGGCGACGAACGACGGCAGCAGGCAGAAACCCATGCCCGCCTGCGCCGCCTTGACCAGTGCTTCAGCTACGTTGACCTGAAAGCACTCGGCCGGCAGGGCTTCCAGTTGCTCGTCGCCGAAATCCCATTGGCCGCGATACAGCGGGTCGGTGAGGCGCAGATGGCGATGCTTTTGCAGATCCTGCGGGTGCTCGGGTATACCGTACTCGGCGAGGTAGCTGGGGGCTGCGCAGATCACGCTGTGGATCGCGCCCAGGCGCTGGGCGACCAGCTGTGAGTCCGGCAGATCCTGCGCGAAGGCGATGGTCACGTCGTGGCCATCCTCGAGCAGATCCGGCGTGCGTTGCGCCAGGGTCAGTTCGATCACCACCTGCGGGTAGCGCTCGGCATAACGAGCGATCAACGGGGTGATGTGTTGTAGGCCGAGGCCGGTCATGGTGTGCACGCGCAGGCGTCCGCTGGGCGTTTGATGGGCGCCACGTGCTTCGGCGTCGGCTTCGTCGATCTGGCCGAGAATCTGTCTGCAGCGCTCCAGGTAGCGCTCGCCGGTTTCGGTCAGTGCCAGACGCCGTGTGGTGCGCTGCAACAGGCGCGCTTGCAGGTGTTGCTCAAGATCGGTGATCAGCCGTGACACCTGGGCGGTGGAGAGATCGAGCGCCTGCGCAGCCGCGGTGAAGCTGCCGCGTTCGACCACCTGAACGAACACGCGCATCGCATGCAGAGCGTCCATTGTTGCTCCTGACGTAATGAGTCAGGCGCATTATGCGCGATTACAGCGAGCCCAGAACAAGTTGCGCCGCCACGCTGAACATCATCACCGCCACGCCCAGATCGATCAGCCGCCAGGTCAGTGGTCGGGCCAGCCAGGGCGCCAGCCACGCCGCACCGAGCGCCAGGGTACTGAACCAGAGGAAAGACGCGCTGGCGGCACCTGCGGCATAGGCGCCAGGCTCGACTTGCTGAGCGCCGAGCGAGCCGATCAGCAGCACGGTATCCAGATAAACGTGTGGGTTGAGCAGGGTGACCGCCAGCGCCGTCAGCAGCACGGCGCGTAATGATCGCGGTTCACTGCCGGCTGCCTGTAACGATTGCGGGCGTGCGGCACGCAGCAGTGCCTGGCTGCCGTACCAGAGCAGAAACGCCGCGCCGCCCCAGCGAGCGATGGCCAGCAGCGTCGCGCTTTGCGCCAGCAGGCTGGCCAGGCCGAACACGCCAGCCGCCACCAGGATGGCATCGCAAAGGATGCACAGCGCCGCCACCGGCAGGTGATGTTCGCGGCGCAGGCTCTGCGCCAGGACGAAGGCATTCTGCGCGCCGATGGCCATGATCAGGCCGATGGCGACCAGCAGGCCGTTGCTGTAGCTCTGCCACATTACGCAGGCTCCGGCATGGATGCCGCTGACAGGGCGCGCAGGGTGGACAGCGCCCGTTCGGCGCGCTCGATAGGGACGAAAATATGGTCGTGGTGGAAACCGGCGACCACGTTGCAACTGATGCCAGCCTGCGCCAGGGCGGCGGAGAAGGCGGCGGTCAAACCCACGGCAGCCAGCGACGAATGCACCTGCAGGGTGATCCAGGCGGCGACGTAGTCGTAACTCAGGCCGTGTGCATCGGCGGTGTCGCGCGCCAGGATCAGGCTCAGGCCTTCGCCCTCGCGCAGGCTGGCGATGGGCTGCAGGGCGTTGCAGTCCTGCTCGGCCGGCAAGCAGCAGAACACGTACTGACCGGGGTTGAGTTGCGGCGTCATGCTTTGCAGCAGGCGTGCGAGATGGGTTTCGCCGGGCATGGCGGGCTCCTGATGAGGCTGAATGCTGGCGAGTCTGCTGCGTGCGGATGTATAAGAGAAACCAATATTGCTGATTGCTCATTAGGAAAATCGATTGTTCGACTACAAACTTCTGGCCGCGCTGGCGGCGGTGGTGGAGCAGGCCGGTTTCGAGCGGGCGGCGCAGGTGCTGGGCTTGTCGCAGTCAGCGGTGTCGCAGCGCATCAAGCTGCTCGAGGCGCGGGTCGGCCAGCCGGTGCTGGTGCGTGCCACGCCGCCAGCACCCACCGAGATCGGTCGGCGCCTGCTCAACCATGTGCAGCAGGTGCGCCTGCTCGAGCGCGATCTGCAGGGCCAGGTGCCGGGGCTGGACGAACAGGCCTTGCCCGAGCGCCTGCGTATCGCCATCAACGCCGACAGCCTGGCCACCTGGTGGGCGGCTGCGGTCGCCGAATTCTGTGCCGAGCAGCGTCTGCTGATGGATCTGGTGGTGGAGGATCAGGAGGTCGGCCTCAAGCGCATGCGTGCTGGCGAAGTGGCCGGTTGCATCTGCGCGGCCGAGCGTCCGGTTGCGGGTGCGCGCAGCCTGGCGCTGGGTTCGATGCGCTATCTGGCGGTAGCCAGCCCGGATTTCATCGCCCGGCATTTCGGCGCTACGCGGCAAGCATCCGACCTGGCGCGTCTACCGGCCATCGTCTTTGGCCCGGACGATCAATTGCAGCACCGTTACCTGGTGGGTTTGGGCATTACCGGCAGCTTTGCCTACCACCTGTGCCCCTCCTCGGAAGGCTTCGTGCGTCTGGCCGAAAGCGGCCTGGGCTGGGGGCTGGTGCCGGAGTTGCAGGTGCGCGGCGAACTGGCCAGCGGCGCCTTGGTCGAGTTGCTGCCGGGGCACGCCATTGATGTGCCCCTGTACTGGCATCACTGGCGTAACGGCGGTGAACTGTTGGCCGGCCTGACCGAGCACCTGCGCCGCGCCGCAGCGGGGGCGCTGGTGCAGGCGGGATGAGCGTGCCGGCTTCAGCAGCCGGCGTTCTGGCTCGCGCTGCCAGGGCGCAGCGGCGTCCACGCTGCTACATTTCGCCGACACGATGCAGGGTATGGAGGGAGCAATGAAAATCCTGGTCACCGGAGCAAGCGGCTTCATCGGCGGGCGCTTCGCCCGTTTCGCCCTGGAGCAGGGGCTGGACGTGCGCGTCAACGGGCGCCGCGCCGAGGGCGTGCAGCACCTGATCAGCCGTGGCGCCGAGTTCATCCAGGGCGACCTGACCGATGCCGAACTGGTGCAGCAGCTGTGCGAGGGTGTCGAGGCCGTGGTGCACTGCGCCGGCGCGGTCGGGGTGTGGGGCGACTATGCGCATTTTCACCGAGGCAACGTCACCCTCACCGAACATGTCGTCGACGCCTGCCTGCGGCAGAAGGTGCGACGCCTGGTGCACCTGTCGTCGCCGTCGATCTATTTCGACGGGCGCGCCCATGTCGGTGTGCGTGAAGACCAGTTGCCCCGGCGCTTCTCCGATCACTACGGGCGCACCAAATTCCTTGCCGAGCAGCGGGTGTTCGCCGCCCAGCGCGAAGGCCTGGAGGTGCTGGCGCTGCGCCCGCGTTTCGTCACCGGGGCGGGCGATACCAGCATCTTTCCCCGGCTGATCGCCATGCAGCGCAAGGGGCGCCTGTCGATCATCGGCAATGGCCTGAACAAGGTCGATTTCACCAGCGTGCACAATCTCAATGCTGCGCTGCTGTGCGCGCTAAGGGCCGAGGGTGCCGCGCTGGGCAAGCCCTACAACATCAGCAATGGCGAGCCGGTGCCGCTGTGGGACGTGGTCAACTACGTGCTGCGCCGCCTCGACCTGCCACCGGTTACCCGCCACCTGCCATTCGGCCTGGCCTATGGCGTGGCGGCGCTGAACGAGGGTATCTGCCGCGTGCTGCCCGGTAGGCCTGAGCCCAGTCTGTTTCGCCTGGGCGTGGCGGTGATGGCGCGCGACTTCTCCCTGGATATCGGCCGTGCCCGCGAGTACCTGGGCTATCAACCGCAGGCGAGCCTATGGGATGCGCTGGATGAGTTCTGCGCCTGGTGGCAGGCGCAGACGGGCGATCAGGCGTAGATGCGCTGGCCGCGATAGATCCGTACCGAGCCGGCTGGTTCGGCCGTCGCTCGCTCGACGCTGGGCTGCGGCCTGGACGGGGTGGTGGGTTGGGGCTGTTCCGAGAGCTCGGCCAGGCGCAGGCCAAGATGGCGGGTTTGCTCGTCGCTGGAGCGCAGGCTGCCGGCGAGCATCGCGGTGATCGCGTCAGGCTGGCTCAGGCGAATGTCGACGGCCTGTTCTTCGCGCAGGCGGCGACGCAATGCCTTCATGCAGTCCAGTACCTCTTTGTTCAGTTCCATTGCCAACTACCCCCGTGTATTCGAAAGGTCACGGCAGTGAGCGTCCGTCGCCCTCCGTAACCGAACCAGCCTGCTATCCAGCGGCTGGAGACGCATCTTCGTGCGGTGCAGAACAGTTAGCCGCCTGCTGGCTCATGAGCGACATCTACGTGGCGCCTCACGACAACGGAGAAGCAAAGTGCGTACCAGTTCAAACTTTGCGGAACTGCTGGGCTGTCGGCGGGTCGATGGCCCTGTCGCGCCCTTCGTCGGTGCGCCGCGCACCGGCTTGGCGCGACGCTGAAGCGATGATGGCGAATCGGTATACTGCGCGGCATTTCCGCTTACCCAGCTCCAACCATAGGTTCGATCATGCGCAACGACGCCAACGATGAGTTCGACAATCTGCCCAGCCTGACCCCTGAGCGCCGTGAGGAATTCGCCGAACCCATGGATGAACCCGCGCCGCGCTCCATGCGCGCCGCCAGCGCCAAGGTGCCCGTCGCCAAGGGCGGCAGCACCGGCCCGCTATGGGCGCTGGTCGGGGCGCTGAGTTTCGCCCTGGCCGGCCTCGGCTGGTGGAGCCTGCAGCAGATCGGCCTGATGGAGCAGCGCCTGGTGGCGACCCAAGAGAGCTTCGCGCGCATCAGCGAGGAAGCTGCCGGGCGCATTCAGGACATCTCCGGCAAGGTGGTGGCCACCGAGTCGAACGTCACCACCGGCAGCGAGGCACTCAAGTTGCAGGTCAAGCAACTGGAGAACCGTGTGGCCGAGCTGACCAAGCAGCAGCAACAGAGCGCCACTGCCCAGGCCGCGCTGGACAAGCGCGTCGAGCAATTGGGCGCGGATCTCAAGAGCGGCATCGGTGCCAGTACCGACTTCGACAAGCGCCTGCAGGCGCTGAGCAGCGAGCAGAGCACCCTGAAAACCGCCCAGGCCGATACCAAGGCGGCGCAGGCCGAAGTAGGCAAACTCGATGCACGGATCAAGAGCTTGAGCAGCGATATCGAGGCGCTGAAGAAGCAGGGCAACCCGAGCCAAGCGATCCAGAGCCTGGAGCAGGATCTGGTGGTGCTGCGCAGCGAGATGGAGAATCGCCCGGCTGCCAGTGCTGGCCCGAACACCGCCGAGTTCGATGCCTTCCGTGCGCAGGTCACGCGTAATATCAGTACCCTGCAGAGTCAGGTGGTGAATCTGCAGCAGCAGATTGATGCACGCTGAGCCATACGCCGGATAAACGAACGCCCCGCATTGCGGGGCGTTTTTTATGGAGTATCGAATTTTTGGGTTGAGACTGGACTGGCAAGTTTGTGTTGGCTTGCTGGTTGTTCGGGTGTTTGTTCTGGATTGCCGCGTTTCTGCTGATGTTTTTGGTTTCGCCTTCTCAGGCGAGCAACCGTGTCCAGCGTCAAGTCACTTGAGGCCTGAAATGAGCCTGAT